>DASYNU010000037.1:0-46623 GCA_036008345.1 Bryobacteraceae bacterium | reverse complement strand
TGGCCGCATCCTAAATCCAGTTACGGAGAAGCGGGGATGAACTGGCGCCGATTTTTCCGCCGCGGCGAGGCCGATCGAGAGCAGCGAGAAGAACTGGATTTCTATTTGGATATCACCGCCGCAGAATACATCGAGCGCGGGATGGAACCAACTGAAGCACGGGCAATGGCGCGAAGGAAGCTGGGCAATCCGATCCAGATCCGCGAGGAGGTTTATCGAATGAACACGATCACATTTTTGGAGAGCCTGCTGCGGGATGCGCGCCATGCTGCGCGGATGATCCGAACGAAGCCCGGATTCAGTGCGGCAGTTTTGCTTTCGCTGGCTTTGGGAATCGGAGCCAATACCGCAATTTTCAGCGTCTTGAACGCGGTCCTGATCCGGCCGTTGCCCTACCAAAGATCGGACGCGTTGGTCGGCGTATTCAACAGGATTGCGATCCAGGGACAGGTCTTCGAAAACGCGGAGCTATCAGCCCGCATGTACGCTGTCTGCAAGGAGAGCGCCAGGGTATTTGAAAGTTTCGGCGTCTGGGCTCCCGGCGCAGCTACGGTGACCGGAAAAGGAGATCCGGAGCAACTTGCGACCATAACCGTGACCGAAGGCGTTCTGCCGACGCTGGGCGTGCCGGCGTATATCGGCCAATGGTTCTCAAAAGAAGACGACACCCCAGGGTCGCCTGAGACGGTGATCCTTAGTTACGGATATTGGCAGCGCAGGTTCGGTGGCGACCGCGACGTGCTTGGCCGCACAATTGTGATCGATTCCGTTCCTCACCGCGTGATCGGGGTGATGCCTCAGAGCTTTCGATTCGTGAACTTTGCGCCTGACATGCTGGTGCCGCAGCGTTTTCCAAAGAAACCGGCCGGACCGGATGAGTTCGGCCATCCCGGCATCGCGAGGCTTAAGCCCGGCGTTACGATCGCGGCGGCGAATCAAGATCTGGCGCGTGTTTGGAAGATCTGGGCGGAAACGGAGGAGGCGGCCAAAACGCTGGAGGCGTTCCATATCACCCCCAACGTGCGCCCACTCAAGAAGGATGTGGTGGGAGACGTGGGCTCTGTACTGACTGTTCTTATGGGAGCGCTTGGCCTGGTGCTATTGCTGGTTTGCGCCAACGTCGCGAACCTGGTGCTGGTGCGTGCGCAATCCCGGAAGCAGGAGTTCGCAATTCGCGCGGCGCTGGGCGCCGGTTGGGGAAGGATTGCCCGGGAATTGATGGTCGAGAGTCTAGCTTTGGGCATCCTCGGTGGCGCCCTGGGCGTCGGCCTCGCCTACCTAGGTCTCCGAGTGCTGCAGACGCAGGGACCTGCGACTCTTCCCAGGCTGCAGGAAATTTCGATGGATGGAACAGCTTTGGCATTCGCGCTCGCATGCTCACTAGGCACGAGCCTACTGTTCGGATTGGCCGCAGTCCTCAGGTCCGGCATCCCCGGTCGAATTCAAAGCGCACGAGGCGCGACGCAAGGGGTCCAACAGGTCCGGGCTCAGAATGCGCTGGTAGTCACGCAGGTGGCCCTGGCATTTGTCCTGCTGGTGGCCTCCGGTTTGATGATCCGGAGCTTCTTCGCGCTGCGAGCTGTGACGCCAGGGTTTACACATCCTGAGTGGATTCAGACGGTCCGCATTGTAATCCCGGAGGCGGTGACGTCGGATACCGACCGGATAATCCGCATACAATCCGATATTCTGAACAGGCTTTCTGCGATTCCCGGAGTCGCTGCGGCCGGCTTTGCCAGCGGCTTACCGATGGAATGGGAGTATCGGAATGGGATCCTGGTCGACGTTGAAGGAAAAACTCGGGTGGGCCAGATCTCTCCTAACCGGGCCGTGGTGAGAATTTCACCAGGGCTGCTTCGGGCGCAAGGAACGCGGTTACTAGCCGGGCGCGATTTCACCTGGGAGGATGTTCTCTCGCATCGTGGAGTGGCGCTGGTATCCGAGAACATGGCCCGCGAGAATTGGGGTGAGCCTTCGAACGCGCTGGGTAAGCGGATTCGGCAGGGCGGGGACGGTCCCTGGCTCGAAGTTGTGGGCGTAGCGGAGAACGTTCGCGCGGAGGGAGTGAATGTGCCCGCGCCCGCGACGGTCTATTTCCGCGTGGGAGGTCACGGCGCCTCATTTGCAATTCGAAGTGAACGTGCCGGCACGGAAGCGTTCGTTCGGGAGGTTGCGGCTGCGGTTCACGCGGTGAATCCTGATTTGCCTTTGGACAGAGTGCGGACTCTGAACGATGTCTACAGGCGGTCCCTGGCGCGTACATCTTTCACGCTGATACTGCTTGGGATCGCCGGAGCGATGGCGTTGGCACTGGCGACGATCGGAGTATACGGGGTGCTTGCCTACGCGGTAGGGCAGCGCCGGCGCGAGGTCGGCATCCGCATTGCGCTGGGTGCCGAGCCCAAAGTGCTCAAGTGGTTGTTCGTCCGCAAAGGCCTGCTGCTGAACTCGATCGGCGCGGCCGGGGGGTTGGCATTGGCGGCGGGTCTATCACGGTGGATCTCTTCGCTGCTGTTCGGCATCGCGCCGCTGGATCCGCTCACGTATGTTGCATCCGGCGCGCTTATCTCCGCGGCGGCCATGGCTGCGAGTTATATTCCGGCGCGCAGAGCGGCGTCGGTGGACCCGATGGAAACGCTGCGCAGCGAATAGGCGCGTTTTCTGTTGAGCCTGCCTTGCGGCAAGATTGAGGGCCGAGCCACGCGGCCCTCTAGTTTCACTGCTAGTCCCTAAAAGAAGTGGCTTCTTCTTTCGCCGTCGTACAGGCCTGTCTTCAGGCAACAGTTTTTAAAAGCGCCGGCTGGAACCGCAGGGACACGGATCGTTCCGGCCTAGCTTTTCGACAAGTTCTTTATCTCCGTGAACGACGCGCACGCCGCGTTTGACGTGCGTTTCGGATGGGAATCCTTTGCGGCGCTTGCTACTGCGCTCGAAAGGAGGATTGGTTGGTGTTGATGTGGTCTTGCATGGGTGCCTCCTTGAGGATTCGTTTAGGATAGCACGCGTGACCGGAGAAAAAAAACGGGGACACGTCTGCGGTGATGATGGTGGAAGGTGGTGGAGTGCTAGCCCGAAGTGTCCCCGTTTTTTTTGGAAGACAGTGAAGGCGGGAGGCAGGAAGAAAGATCAGACGGAGATGCCGATGCGCCAGAGCAGGTAGCCTAGGGCTTGGCGGTAGTAGAGCCAGCGCTCGCGCCAGTTGCCGGAGGGGGCCGAAGGGCGGGGGGAACCGTAGACTTGGAGGCCACTCGATTCCAGCATTCTTTTTACGCGGAAGATGTGATAGCCGTCGCTTACTACGATGGCTGATTTTAGATTCATGCGGCGCATGATCTCGGCTACCGCGGCTACGCTTTGAGCGGTGCTTTCGGCTTCGCGCTCCACTACGATGGCTTCCGGAGGTACGCCGCGCTCGGTCAGGTAGGCGCGGCCCACGGAGCCTTCGGTGAAAACCGGGTCGCCGCCGGCGCCTCCGGTGGTAATGATGCGCGGAGCCATGCCCGTGAGATACAAATAAAGTGCGTGGTTCAGGCGCGCTTCGAGGACTGGAGACGGCTTGCCGCGGTATTCAGCCGCGCCTAGAACGATGATGGCGTCGGAGGGGCGGGCTTCATCCAGGACCGACTGATGCTGGATCTCGGCGGCTACTTTTCGGACCTTGACCACCGCGAAAACCAGCGCGAACGCGAGGGCGCCCAGTAGCGCAATCGCGACGATCCATTTGATGATAGATTTGGCTGGCAGCACGATGGTTAAATCACAGTCTACTTTATGCAAGTACTGACAAGCGCGCGAAATCCGTTGCTGAAGGAAGTGCGGAAGGCGATTCTGCGGGGGCCGACCACGGAGGATGGATACGCTGTGGCGGAGAGTTTCCATCTGCTCGAAGAAGCGCTGCGCAGCGATTGCGAGATTGGGGCGGTGTTCGCGGCCGAGTCCGTGAAATCGGCGGTGGAGAGGCATGTTGGGGGCTTGAAGAAGGTACGAGTAATGGTGCTGGCGGACGAACTATTCCGCACGATTTCGGCCACCGAAGCGAGCCAAGGTGTTGTGGCGCTGGTGCGTCCGCCGGCTTGGACGCTGGAGCAAATATTCCGCGGCCAGTCACTGGCGGTGATTTTGGACGGGCTGCAAGATCCCGGGAATGCGGGGACCATCGTGCGGGCGGCCGAGGCATTTGGGGCTTCTGGGGTGGTGCTTTTGAAGGGGACGGTGAGTCCTTATAATCCGAAATGTTTGCGGGCATCGGCGGGGTCGATTTTCCGGGTTCCGTTGGTCGCGGGGTTGGATGAGAGGCTGCTGGTGGCGGCGGTGGAACAAAGGAAGCTTGAGATGTTCGCGCTGATGCCCAAGGGTGTAGTAGAGCTGGGCGAGTGTAATTTCAGCGGGAAATGCGCCATCATCGTGGGCAGCGAGGGACGGGGGGTGCGCGACCGGCTGCGGGCGAAAGCGATGGATGTACGCATTCCGACGGTAGGGGTGGAATCCTTGAACGCTGCGCTGGCGGTGGGGATCGCGCTGTATGCCGCCCGAAAGCAACGGATGGCCATGCCATGAGGATGGTCCCGTGAGCCTCTTTGAACCAGACCCTTTGGCGAGCAGCCAGGACGATGCGGAGAGGCCGCTGGCGGAGCGCATGCGGCCGGCGACACTAGAAGATTACGCAGGGCAAGCGCACATTCTGGCGCCGGGAAAACCGCTGCGGTCGCAGATTGACCGGGATCAGTTGGGGTCCATTATCTTGTGGGGGCCGCCGGGGGTGGGCAAGACCACGCTGGCGCGGATCATCGCGCGGATGACGCATGCCGATTTCATCCCCTTCAGCGCGGTGCTGAGCGGAATCAAGGAAATCAAGGCGGTGATGGCGGACGCGGAGCGCAACCGGCGGCTGGGGCGGCGGACGCTGATCTTTATCGATGAGATCCATCGATTTAATAAAGCGCAGCAGGATGCATTTCTTCCGTATGTGGAGCGCGGCGACATTATTCTGATCGGCGCGACCACCGAGAATCCATCGTTCGAGGTGATTTCGGCGCTGCTCTCGCGGACCAAAGTCTACATGTTGAAGCCGCTCACGGAGGATGAGATCGTGCGGCTGCTGGAGCGGGCGCTTCCGGTGGTGAAGGTGACAGGTTCCGAAGACTTGCTGCGGCAGATCGCGGTGTATGCGAATGGCGACGCGCGGACGGCTTACAACATTCTGGATCTGGCGGCCTCGGCTTCTACTGACGGGACGTTGGGAGCGCAGGCGGTGGAAGACGCCATGCAGCGCAAGATGCTGCTTTACGACAAATCGGGCGAGGAACATTTCAACCTGATTTCGGCGCTGCATAAATCGGTGCGGTCGAGCGATGTGGATGCGGCGCTGTATTGGCTGGGCCGGATGCTGGAATCGGGCGAGGACCGGATGTATATTGCGCGGCGGCTGGTGCGGATGGCGATTGAAGATATCGGCCTGGCGGATCCGCGGGCGCTGGAGCAATCCATGGCGGCGCAGCAGGCGGTCCACTTCCTGGGGATTCCGGAGGGGGACTTGGCACTGGGGCAAACGACCATCTATCTGGCAGCGGCGCCGAAGTCGGATGCGTCTTATCAGGCTCTCAACCGGGTGATTGAAGCGGTGCAGAGCCACCGAGATGAGCCGGTGCCGTTTCACCTGCGGAATGCCCCTACTGGCGCGATGAAGCAGTGGGGTTACGGGGCAGGTTACCAGCATGCGCATAAGTTCGAGGATGCGCTGCCAGATATGGAGTGCTTGCCGGAATCTCTGGCGGGTACTCGATTTTACGAGCCAACCAATCGCGGAGCTGAGCTTCGTATCGCCGAACGGCTGGAAGCGATTCGCGCCCGTAAACAACAGAAGCCAAAGGAGTAACGGAACCGAGGTACCAGTCCTTCCGCGTCCAGTACTATCTCAAATTAGTAAGAGTAAGCTATTGTTGCGTTCCTACCCGTAGCGCAATCTGTGTGTGGGCTGAACACAACCATGAACTGGACAGGAATTGAATCGGGGGCCGCTGTGAAACTGGAAAAAGACAGAAACGATCGCCGGGCCGCGGATCGCTTTCCCATCGAGCGGGAAGTCCGCTACAAGATACTCAACCGTAAGACTGTTGATGAGGTGGGCTTCGGCAAGACCATCAACATGAGCAGCAACGGTGTCTTGTTCAGCACGGACCAGCATTTGCTGCCGGGGAAGCGGCTGGAGCTCTCGATCAGTTGGCCGGCGCAATTGGACAGCAAGATTTCCTTGAAGCTGGTGGCGCGCGGGCGGGTGGTCCGGTCGGATGAAGGCAAAGCGGCGATTGAGATCCACCAGTATGAGTTTCGGACGCAGGCGACGCCGGGACCGACGGTGATTCAGTAAACCCGAATTCAGGAATTCAAGAAGCCGCACCCGTCGCACTTTTTCATTGTGTCCACATTGTCATAGGACCTGCCGAACCACTCTGTCCAAGTAAAGCGCTATTATTTTAGCCACGGATGGACACGGATACACACAGATCAAATCTTGCCGAGGAGACCTGCGCGATTTGCGGAGGGTCGGGGTGGAGGATCGTCGAGCGGGAAGGGATTTCGGGGGCTGAGAAGTGCGAGTGCGTGAATGCGGGACGGGCGGGGCGGATCAAGGATCGGGCGAATATTCCGCCGTTGTATGAGAGAGCCTCGGTGGACAACTTCGTTCTTCCACCGGACAATCCGGTGGCGCGCACAGCTCTTGCGACTGTAGCGCTGACAGTGCGTGGGTATGTGCGCGATTATCCGAGTGTTCCGAAGCCTGGGCTGCTGTTTATCGGATCGCCCGGATGCGGGAAGACACATTTGGCTGTGGCGGCGCTCGGCGGGTTGATCGAGCGCGGGTTTGAAGGCGTGTTTTTCGATTTCCAAGCACTGCTGAATCGGATTCGGAGCGGCTACGATCAAGCGTCGGGGACCATGGATCGGGAAGCGTATAAGGCTGCGCTCGATACCGAGATTCTGTTATTGGATGACGTGGGGGCGCATCGCGTGACGGACTGGGTGGAAGATACGGTGACGTCCATCGTGACGCATCGCTGCAATCATCGCAAGGCAACCATCGTTACTACCAATTTGCGGGACCCGGAGGCGGGGAATCAGCGCGGATCGGGCTTGGAAAGCGATCTTTACAGCAAGTTCTTTTTGGAAGAGCGGATTGGGATGCGGGCGCGGTCGCGATTGTTTGAGATGTGCAAGCTCATTCGGATGCCGGATGTTGAGGACTATAGGCTGAAGAAGCGCTGAACCAAACTGTTCAGACCTGCGTATCCTAGTTCCATGAAGGATCTTCGCTACGCGGTTCGCAGTCTGCTGCGGACGCCTGGTTTTGCGATCGTAGCCGTGCTCACGCTGGCTATTGGAATTGGCGCGAATACTGCCATGTTCACGGTGGCGAATGCGGTGCTGTGGCATCCGCTGCCGTATCCGCAGCCTGAGCAACTGGTCCAGATTTGGGAAACCAATCCATTGAAGCATTGGACCGAAGCGCCTGCGTCGCCCGCGAATTTCGCGGATTGGCAAAAGCAGAACACCGTCTTCAGCGGCATGGCGGCGTATATCGGCGCCTACAATAGAGGCCTCGCCGATCGGAGTGTATTTCTCACGGGATCGGGTGAACCGGTCCAGTTGAAAGCCTGCGCGGTGACGGGTAATCTCTTCGATGTCTTACAAGTGAAGCCGTTGCTCGGACGGACGTTCGTTAACGAGGAGACCTTCGAGGGCAAAGGGCACGTGGCCGTGCTGAGCTATGGGTTATGGCGATCGGCCTTTGGGAGCAATCCTGCCATCGTGGGCCGCACCGTCGCGCTCAATGCGCTGCAATACACCGTGGTGGGCGTGATGCCTCCGGACTTCTTCTTCCCCAGCCGGCAAATCCAAGTTTGGACCGCGGCTGGCATGGATCCGAAAATGCTGGTCCAGGTGCGCAGGCCACATTTCCTCAATGTGATCGGGCGGCTCCGGCCCGGAGTTTCGGTGGGCCAGGCGCGAGCCGAGATGACAATGATCGCCGGGCGCTTGGAGCAGCAATATCCGGGCACGAATACCAAGATGGGCGTGGGTTTGGGAGGGTTCCGGGAATGGATGGTGGAGGATGCGCGGCCGGAGTTGATGCTGCTGCTCGGGGCGGTGGGTCTGGTTTTGCTGATTGTGTGCGTCAACGTTGCTAATCTGCAGTTGGGCCGCGCTGCGAACCGGATGCGGGAAATTGGCATTCGGAAAGCTCTGGGAGCCAGCCGCGGGCGTTTGATGCAGCAGCTTCTCACCGAGAGCTTCGTGATTGCGGCGGTAGGTGGAGCGTTGGGCTTGCTGCTGGCTTATGCGGCTGTTCAGGGTTTGGTTTGGGTTGCGCCGAGTAACGTTCCGTTGTTGGATCAAGTGCAGATCGACGGGCGCGTGATGGCATTCAATCTGGCCGCTTGTGTTATTGCCGCACTTCTGTTTGGCTTCGCTCCGGCTTTTCGCGCGAGTGGTTCCGGGGAGTTAAACGATCGAGGCCAGACGGGGGGCGTGGACCGCCGCCGGACTCGTGGCCTGCTGGTGGCTTCCGAAGTGGCGATGGCGGTGATGCTGGTGATCGGCGCAGGCTTGCTGGTGAAGAGCTTGCTGAAGCTGCAGCAGGTGAGCCCGGGGTTCAATCCGGAGCGAGTCCTGGCTTTCAATACTCTGTTGCCGGAGGCGAGATATCCCAAGGACGAACAGGCTTTGAAGGCGTTCCAGGATATCCAGCACAGGCTGGAATCGAACCCGCAAGTGATCGCGGCTGGTGCCACATCTACCGCCGCGTTGCATGGCTACACGTGGACCGGAGACGCAACGGTAGAAGGGCGCTCCGGAGACGATTATGAACGTGAGTTGCGGCACAAGGCCGTTACTCCCGGATATTTTCGAGCTATGGGCACACCCGTAGTGGCTGGCAGGGATTTGAATGAGTTCGATAAAGCCGGCGTGCCGCCGGTAACGTTGGTGAACGAAGCGTTGCGCCAGAAATATTTCCACGCTGAGAATCCCGTGGGCAAGCGAATCCGGTTCGGACGCCCCAACGACAAAGATCCATTTGTGACTATCGTGGGCGTGGTGGCGGACCAGAAACAAGACGGACTGGATGCGGCGGTGCTGCCGGAAGCTTACGCACCACTGGCGCAAGATACTCAAAATCCACTGACTTTCGTCGTGCGGACGAAGGGCGATCCGCAGGCGCTGGTGGCATTCGCTCGCGACCAGGTCCACGCGATCGACAAAGACCTGGCGGTGACGGATGTGACGACCCTTCAGGAAGAGGTCCACGGCTCGGTGAAAGAGCAGCGCTTCCGCACGGGGTTGCTTTCCGGATTCGCCGGGGTAGCTCTGCTGCTGGCGGCGATCGGAATTTACGGAGTGCTGGCGTATTTGGTTACGCAGCGCTCGCGGGAGATCGGGATTCGGATGGCGCTGGGCGCGCAACGCGGCCGGGTACTCGAAATGGTGCTGTGGCAGGGAATGCAGCCGGTGTTGTTGGGCGCGCTGGCGGGAGTGGTGGGGGCCGTGGCAGTGACGCGTTTTATCCGTGGGCTTCTATTTGGGGTGGAAGCGGTGGATCCAGGAACCTACGCGTTGACGGTTGGCGCGTTGATCGCGGTGGCGATGTGTGCGTGCTATATTCCGGCCCGGCGGGCGACGCGGGTGGATCCGATGGTGGCGCTGCGGGAGGAGTGAGGACTTGCGGACCGACTCGGTTGAAGACGCCTCGTGGCGCACGCACTTCTGCGTGCGGCGCCGAGAGTCGTGTCGATGTCCGCCCGATGCCGAGACGAGTCTCGGCGCAGCACGCAAGAGTGCGTGCGCCACGGGGCGCTGCACTGACCTTGGGTGGGCCGGCAGGCGAAAATTCAAAAGCACCGGTCGCTTACGCTCGCGGTTCGGTACTTATCCGACACTACGATCGCCAGAATGTAGAGCACGAAAGACAGCATAACCATGGCCGTGGCGCACCAGAATGCGCCCACCACGTTGCCGGGACTCACAAAGAATGAGCAAATCAGCGGACCAGTGCTAAAGCCCATCAGTTGCAGAGAGGCCAGCAGTAGCGCCACTTGCCGCGTCTTATCCAGATCGATCAGCAGGCTCACTTGAAATGGATTCACGCCCAACCACATCATTCCGAAGAGCGCGCAGATCGCAATGTAGGTGAAAGGAGTGTGAACCATGCCCATCGTAATCAGGATGCCCGCCTGGATGAAGCAACTCGCGAGCAGCACCGTGCGAAAAGGAAGACGCCACGCGATCCACGCCACGGCGAAAGTACCGACGATCTGAAAGATCAGATCCGCGGCAATGGCGGTGCCCACGACACTTCCCGGGAAGCGCAGATTCTCGCCAATACGCGCCTGATATTCCCAACCGGCACCGTTGGCGGCATTTTGAAGAATCACCGCGCATAGCCCGATGATTACCGCGGGCGTCCAGACCTGTGCGGCGGGTTTGCGCGGAGGCGCGTCCTGGATCTCATTGCCAAGCAGGAAAGCCACGGCGATGCCCACCAGCGCGAGCACGCATAGAATCCCGAAGCCGGAATCTGCTCCAAAGCGCGGCATCACCGTGGCCGGCAAGAGGTAGGACGCGGCCACTTGCGGAATCGCGGAGACCATCAGAAACGTCGCGCTGAGCCGTTCGGGATGCTTTCCGCGTGTAATCGCGATATTCGTAGTCGCCAGTAGCAGGCCTTCCATCAGTCCCGCGATGATTCTCGAGAGGATCAGGGCCGAAGTGTCGTGGCTGGCGTAGACAACCGCATTCGCTAACGCAAGCGCAAGACACGCGGCTGCAATGATGCGACGGACGGATCCAAATCGCAGCAACCTAGGCCCGACGGCTGCGGCCAATGCCAGAGCACTCACTTCCGCCCACGCTACGCGGCCCAGGTTGGCTTCGGATAACCGCCCCTCTTCGGCTAATCCGCCCAAAAGCACCGGCTGAATCCCGGTGATCATGAAGGAGACGGTGCCCAGAAACAGCCCAGCGATTACGGTTCGGGTAGTGGTAGGGGCCAGCCCATCGTGCTCCAGCGAAGTTATGGACATCTCGGTAGAATCAAACTTACCATTCCATGGCATGGACCAACCAACGAAATAAGCAACTGGTGGAGCGCGCCCGGCGCGTGATCCCTGGCGGCATGTATGGCCACCAATCCACGGCCATCCTGCCGGATGTATTTCCGCAATTCTTCACACGTGCCGAGGGCGCCCGCCTGTGGGATGCAGACGGCAATGAATACATCGATTACATGTGCGCCTTCGGTCCCAATCTTTTGGGCTACCGGCATCCGGCGGTGGAGGCGGCGGTTCTGGCACAGCAGAGCCTGGGCGACACTATGACGGGGCCCTCCGAGATCATGGTGGAGCTGGCGGAAAAATTCGTATCGATGGTCTCGCACGCGGATTGGGTGATCTTCTGCAAGAACGGGACCGACGCAACCACGATGGCGATGATGACCGCCCGCGCGCACACCAAAAAGCGCAAGATCCTGGTGGCCCACAAGGCGTATCACGGCTCGGCGCCGTGGTGCAATCCGTTCCTGAGCGGCATCGTCCCGGAAGAGCGCGCGCACATCCTGCATTACGAATACAACGATCCGGCGAGCCTGGAAGAAGCATTCCGCGCGGCGGGTGACGATGTAGCGGGCGTGTTTGGATCCGCATTCCGGCACGATGTTTTCGCGAGTCAGGAACTTCCCACGCGCGAATTCGCGGAGACAGCACGCAGGTTGTGCGACAAATCCGGCGCGCTGCTGATTGTGGACGATGTGCGTGCCGGTTTTCGCATGGCTCGCGATTGTAGCTGGTCGAAGGTTGGAGTTCAACCCGACTTGAGCGCTTGGGGTAAGGCTATTGCCAACGGCTATGCGCTCTCGGCGTTGGCTGGTTCTGAAAAAGCGCGGGCCGCTGCGCAGGGAATTTTTGTCACCGGATCGTACTGGTTTCAGGCCATTCCGATGGCCGCCGCGATCGCGACGCTGAACGAAATTCGAAACTCGGATTATCTGGAGCGCACTGAAAAAACCGGAGCCATGCTGCGCGAAGGATTAGCCAGCCAAGCCGCTGACTACGGATTCAGCCTGCGGCAAACCGGCCCGGTACAATTGCCCATGATTTTGTTTGAAGACGATCCCGATCTGCGTCTGGGATACTGCTGGGTGGGGGAATCGCTGACGCGCGGGGTCTATATCCATCCCTGGCACAACAATTTCATTTGCGCAGCGCTGACGGAATCGGACGTCAAGGTGACACTGGATGCCACAGAGCAGGCTTTCTCCGTGCTCAAGGCACGCCGAACGACGCTGGGGCCGGTGGAACAGCTCAAAGCCAGGTTCGAACGAATCCGCGAAGAAACATTGCAGGAAATGAGGAGCTAACTCCGGTTGCCGGGCTGAGAAATTGACCCGTTGAATGCCGTGACTCCGAGGCCGCCGGAAATCTGGTATTCCTTATTCCTTTGGCCTACCCGGCACTGACCTGTCAGTCGCTGGCCCGGCTACCGGTAAATTTCGGTTTTTGGAACCTGCTAGAAGGATACGGCGGCGTGACGCGCAGCGCAATAATCGAACAATACTAGCGATCGGTTGGACAAACCGGGAGGCCCTTCGCTACCGGCATGTTGTCGCGGAAGCCGGCGGGCGGGGCTGCTTGCGCGATCTCGAATTTCGTGTCCTTGGGCACCTTCATCTCAACCAAAGGAACCGAGCAGGACGTCTCCTTCGGAAGGTTGACGGAAAGGGGTGCAAGATAAAACACTCCCGGCGCCGTCATTCCCGGTTTGGTCTGGCCCAGGTTGTTAGCGAGAATGGCTTGCACAGCTTCTTTGCTGAGGCGCGTGGGATCAATAGCATTCTGAGACGACTGTCCAAACGCACTCAGCACGAAAAGTCCTGGAAGGAAGAACCTGAAACAGGTCATCGGAACCTCCACTTGGATTGATTCTACTTCAGCTTGCTATTTTCGTGGTGGCGCTTCCTGCCGGTCGCGGTTCGGCCCCAAGCCCCCAAGCCCCAGCCCCAAGCCCCCAGGCCCCAGCCCCAACCCCCAGGCCCCAGCCCCAACCCCCAGACCCCAAGCCCCCAAGCCCCCAGGCCCCAGGCCCCAGCCCCAGCCCCAAGCCCCCAGGCCCTCGGCAGCAACGCTATGATATCCAGTTATGCGCCTCACATTGGCATTCGCTACTTTCCTGACTTGCGTCGTCCCCATAAACGCTCAAACGCAACAACTGGATGCGGGCTACACTGCCAAGATCCGCCAGTACACCACTGAAAAATTCTTTTCGACTGAGTTGGTGGACCATCTGCCCGCATCCGACACTGTACCGACGCCGGAGAAAGTGCTCGGCTATATTGTCGGCACGCCGCAAAAGCTCACTTACACCAAAGATATTTATCGCTATATGCGCGAGCTTGAAAAGGCCACGCCGCGCGTCAAGGTGTTCAGCATCGGGCGTTCTGAAGAGGGCCGCGAGACATTGATGGTCGCGGTTTCGGATGAAGCCAACATCCAGAAGCTGGATCGCTATCGCGAGATCAACGCGCGCCTGGCCGATCCGCGAAAAACTTCGGAGTCCGAAGCCAAGCAGTTGATCGAACAAGACGTCCCGATGTACTGGGCCTCCGGCAGCATCCACTCGCCCGAAACGGGGTCGCCCGAAATGCTGATGGAGCTGGCTTACCGGCTGGCGGTGGAAGATTCGCCGCTGATCCGCAACATCCGAAAAAATCTGGTGATGCTGATTACGCCGTGCAGCGAAGTGGACGGCCGCGATCGCGAAGTGGACGTCTATAACTATCACGTCGCGAATCCAACCAAGGCACAGCCGCCGCTAGTTTACTGGGGAAAATATGTCGCGCACGACAACAATCGCGACGGCCTGGGTATGGCTTTGCAGTTGAGCAAGATCATGATGAAGACGTTTCTGGACTGGCATCCGCAGGTGCTGCACGATCTGCACGAATCCGTGCCGTTCCTCTACGTGTCGACTGGAATGGGGCCCTACAATGCGTGGCTCGACCCGCTGGTTGTCGACGAATGGCAGAAGATGGCGTACGTTGAAATCGAAGAGATGACCAAGCGCGGGATTCCCGGCGTCTGGACCCACGGATTCTACGACGGCTGGGCGCCCAACTATATGTTCTATGTCGCCAACGGCCACAATTCCATCGGACGTTTTTATGAGACCTTCGGTGGACGCGGCGCCGATTCTGGCCCCCGCACGGTGGCCCCCGCCGATACCGCGCGCACCTGGTTCCGTCCCAATCCGCCGCTTGCGAAAGTGAATTGGTCCATACGGAACAACATCAATATGCAGCAGAGCGCCATTCTGTTCGCGATGAACAACACGGCCAATAACGGAAAGACATTTCTCGAAAATTTCTATTTGAAAAGCAAGCGGTCCGTCGAAAAAGCCGCGCAGGAAGGCCCGGCCGCGTGGGTGATTCCCGCCGACGATCCGCGCCCGGTGGAATGCGCCGATCTGGTGAATCTGCTGGAGCTGCAGGGCATCGAAGTACACCGTTCCACGCAGGATTCGGAAGTGACGGTGAAGCAGGGCAAGGAAGAGAAGAAGCTGAAGATTCCCGCGTCGAGCTACGTCATCCGCATGGATCAGCCTTACAGCCGTATGGCCGACATGCTGCTGGACACGCAGTATTACAACATCAGCGATCCGCGCCCTTACGACGACACGGGCTGGACCCTGGGCGCGGTTCGCAACGTGAAGACCATCCGCGTAACGGATGTTTCTATCCTCAAAGCTCCCATGACGCATCTGAGCGGGCCTGCACGCGTGGAAGGAAAAGTCACGGGCACTACCTCAGGCGGCGCGTATCTCATCAATCACAACACCGACAACACGCTGGCCACTTTCCGATTCCGGCTGCGCGACGTGAAAATGAGCGCGGCTGAAGAAGCTTTTAAAGCCGCCGGGCAGGACTATCGCGCGGGATCGTTTATCATTCGCGCTCAAGACGCTGCGCGCGGACCCTTGGAACAAGCCGCTACCGATCTCGGCCTGCAGGTACGGGCGGTGGATGAAATACCTAAAGTCGCCATGCACGCGCTGGCCGCGCCGCGTATCGCGCTGGTACACACGTGGTTGAATACCCAGAACGAAGGCTGGTATCGCATTGCGTTCGACAACTTGAAAATCCCCTACGATTACATCTCCGATCAAAAGCTCCGGCACGTTCCCGACCTCCGCGCGAAATACGACGTGATTATTTTTGGTTCCACGCCCGGCAGCGCGCAGCGCATCGTGAACGGCATGCCCATGCGCGGCGATCCCATTCCGTGGAAGGCTTCCGAAATCACTCCGAACCTGGGATCATCGCCGGATACTACCGACGACATGCGCGGCGGCATGGGACTGGACGGACTGCTGAAGATCGCGCGCTTCATCGATGACGGCGGCCTGTTCATCACGGTCACCGGCAACGCGTCCATCCCGATTGATTACGGCTTGATTGAAGGCGTGTCCATCACAACCACGCGCGAACTGCAAGCCCGGGGCAGTGTTTTGAACGCCGTCATCTCTGACAAGAAAAGCCCCATCACCTATGGCTATGGCGACAATCTTTCGGTCTACTTCAACCAGGCGCCTGTATTGCAGGTCAGCACCACCGGCGGATTCGGCGGATTCGGAGCCGGCGACACGGCTGCCGGACGCCCTACCGGCCGTGGCACGCCCACCGATCCGGATATTCCCCAAGCGCGTCCCTTCGTGGCGCCGCCGGAGCGTCCGCAAGTGAAGCCCGGTGAAGAGCAGCCGCTAGATGAAGACGCGCGTGAATTCCTGCGTCCGTTCCTGCCCACGCCCGAAACTCGTCCGCGTGTGGTGCTGCGGTTTTCCGATGAAAAGGATTTGCTGGTATCCGGAATGCTGGCCGGGGGCCGCGAGTTGGCCAACCGCCCGGTGGTGGTGGACGTCCCACGGGGCCAGGGCCATGTGCTGCTGTTCGCCAACAACCCGGTGTGGCGCAATGCGACGCAAGGCAGCTACTTCTTGCTTTTCAACGCGATCCTGAACTACGACCACCTGGGCGTGGGGCAGAAGGCCATCCCAATGCCACTTAGTTCTCCCACCTCGGGGACTGGGCCCCTGGTGGGGCAGGACCGTGCGCTGCCAGCCGTCTTTTGATCTTACTGCGAACCGGAAACTCGCCCAGGACCCCGGCAGGGCATGGCCCTGCCCACACTGGGAAAACTAATAGACGCTCGATTTGCTTCATAGCACTACGCTCGCCGCAGGAGGCAGAAAATCGGGAATTGAGTATCCTGTCACCGGATTTTGATAAACGCTTGGGCCTCCAAATGCGTCAAACTGGTTTGGTGAAGCTATTTCTGTCCCTGGTCTTAGGCACGATCACCGCCCACGCGGGCGAATATGTGGTGCTGGCCAATGGCTTCCGCATCCACGCCGACAGTCATGTAGTGGATGGCGAGATAATGCGCCTGCAGATCAGCCAGGGAGCCATCGAGATCCCGGCCAATTCCGTAGCCAGCATCGAAGCCGAGGATTACACGCCGCCTGCTCCGCCTCCGCCGGCTCGGGCGCCTGAGCCGAAGCTGGAACTGACGCCGCAAGAATTAATCACGCGCGCCGCCATTAACAATGGATTGCCTCCGGGGATTGTGCGCAGTGTAGCCAAAGCGGAATCGGGATACCGCGTGGACGCAGTTTCCCCGAAGGGCGCCATCGGATTGATGCAGCTTATGCCTGCCACAGCCGCGGCCTTGAATGCCGATCCACATGACCCCGCGCAGAATGTGGAAGCGGGAGCCCGGTACCTGCGCGCTTTACTGCTGAAGTACGAAAACGATCCGCATCAGGTTTCGAAGGCGCTAGCGGCCTACAACGCGGGACCCGGTGCGGTCGACAAATACAAGGGTGTGCCGCCTTACCGCGAGACCATCCAATACGTGAACCGGGTTTTAAAGAATTACGAAGCAGGGCAAGCCTGCGCTAGTCGTACCGCAGCGACACCGTCGGATCCACACGCATCGCCCGCCGCGCCGGAATGTAGCTGGCCAGCAGCGCAACCGCAGCCAGAAACAGGGCCGCTCCCGCAAAAATAAACGGATCGGTAGCGCTCACTCCAAACAGCAGGTTCCGCATCACGCGCGTCAGCGCTAAGGCGCCCGTTAATCCCGCAGCCACGCCCGACACCGCCAAAATTGTTCCCTGCCCCACCACCAATCGCAACACGTCCCGCCGTGCCGCACCCAGGGCGATGCGGATGCCGATCTCCCTGGTCCGCTGCGTGACGGTGTAAGAAATCACGCCATAGATCCCCACCGCAGCAAGACCCATCGCCACGGCTGCGAAGATCGCGAGCAGTGCCAGAGTGAACCGGGATGACGATTGCGATTCATTCACTACTTGTTGCATGGTGCGGATTTTGTACATCGGCTGATCTTTATCCACGGCCCACACTTGTCTCTCGACGGCACGGATCATTTTGGCCGGATCGCCCTCCGCCCGCACTATCAGGCTCATCTTCGCTTCCGGGATCTGAAGATAACTTGTATACATCGCAGGCGCCGTCTGTTGATTCAATGCTGAACTTTTCACGTCGCCCACAATGCCGACGATCTCCGGTATGAAGCGTGGGCCCAACCGCAGCCGTTGCCCGATGGGATTTACTCCATCCGGCCAATAGCGGCGCGCGAAGGTCTCATTGATGATTGCTACCAGTGGCCGGTCTGCCTTGTCCTGATCCGTGAAGACCCGGCCTTTGAGCAGCGGGATCCCCATCACGCGAAAATAGTCCGGGCTCGCGTTGCGATAATCGGCCAAATACCCTTGACCAGATGGCAGAGGAGCACGGCCCACAATCGAGAACTCCGCTCTCGGCTCATCGCTGGTATCGAGCGGCAATTGATTCGTGACCCCAGCCGAGCGCACCATCGGGAGCGATCGAACATTCTCGAGCACGCGCCGGAAAAACTCCGTCTGCTCCGGCCGCGTCCGGTATTTCGAATCCGTGGGCAACTCCATCTCCAGCGCCAGCACATGCTCGGCGGAGAATCCCGGATTCACCTGCTGAATGCGCCAGAAGCTCTTCATCACCAGCCCGGCGCCAATCAGCAGCACCAGCGCAAGCCCCACTTCCGAGACCGCAAACGCATTGCGCAACCTGTTCCCACCCGCCGATGACCCGCGGCTGCCTTCCTTCAAGGCCTCATTCACCCTGGCTTTAGACGCAGCGAACGCCGGCGCGAGGCCAAAGATCAAACCAGTTGCCAGCGAAATCGCGACAGTGAAAAACAGCGCCCACGCATCCGCGTGAATCGCCGGACGCACCACAATCCCCGCGCCTCCTGAAAGCGGCATGCTTTGCGGCACAACATGGTCCAGCAAATCCACGCCCCACAGCGCCAACAGCAATCCCAAAACTCCACCCAGCGATCCCAGCACCGCGCTTTCGGTAAGAAACTGCCTCGCCAGGCGCCACCGTCCCGCGCCCAGCGCCATGCGGATAGCCGTCTCCCGAGTGCGGCCAGCCGCGCGCGCCAGCATCAGATTCGCCAGATTCGCGCACGCGATCAACAGCACCAGAGCAACCGCAGCCAACAACAACAGCAGCCCGCTTCGCACGTTCTCCGACAGCACATCCGACAACAGCACCACCGTGGTCGCCCAATCCCTCAGCCCAACAAACTGCTCGCCAATCCGATGCTCGATCGCGTTCAGCTCCGCATTGGCTTGCTGCACTGTGACACCCGGCTTCAGGTGGCCGAACACGCCAAAACTGTGCTGGTTGCGATTTCGCTCCAGGAGGTCCGCGTCCACCCACGGGACGATTAACTCTCCGGGATCCGGAAACCAAAAGCTGGACGGCAAAACCCCAATCACGGTGTAAGGAATATCGTCCAGCAACATTTTCTTCCCCACCACGTTCCGATCTTTCCCGTAGTACCGCTCCCACGCGCCGTAGCCGATGATCACCACCCGCTGGTGCCAGCCCTCCGAAGCTAAGAAATTTCTTCCCAGAATCGGCGTGAACCCGAGCACCGGCAAGAAGCTGCGCGTAACGCGCAGCGCCGGAATCTGCTGGGGCTCTCCAAATCCGGTCACCGTGCCCGTTCCCTGTTCCGACAGGGCCATATCCTCGAAGGATTTGCTCTGGTCTCGGAAATCGATATAGTTCGGCCCCGACGGTCCCTGCCGGTTGAAGCCCTGCGCCGGATCGGTCTCCCAGAAAATCGCCAAACGATTGCTATCGCGGAACGGCAGGGGCCGCAACAGCACCGAATTGACCAGGCTGAAAATGGCCGTGTTGGCTCCAATCCCGAGCGCCAGCGCCAAAATCGCAACCGTTGTAAAGCCCGGGCTCTTCCACAGCAGCCGTAAAGCGAACCGAAGATCGTTCAGCATCGAAGGTTGTTCGGGCACGGCAAGGGCCACTCCATCCGGCTGGAAGCCAATCAGGATGCGGGGCGCGAGCTGTCCGGTAATGGGATTGACTGTCGCGTCTTGCTCGCTGTAGGATGATGATGTCTGCCTATGACTGCCCGCTAAAGACTCTGAGAAGCAGTTTTTCTCAGAGCCTCTCTTCAATCCGAGTGCGCGAGCCTCCGGCTTGCGAAAAACCCTAAAGGATCCCCCATGTCCAGAGAAGAGAGAAAGCTGCGTAAGCATTTGGAAGCCCATGCCCGGCGCGAATTGCGCAAAGCGTTGTCAAAAGCGCGGGTAAAGGATTGGAAGCCACCGCGCGAGCGTGTGAATATCAACGACGACGAGGAAGATTATCTTCCAGTTAAAAGTTACCGAACCGCGGCCTTAAGGGAGCCGCTGCTCGCCTCAGATGTCGCCCCCGTCTCCACCGGGTTTGTAGCCGAAACCGGCCCGGGTTTTTGCGACATCCTGTGCGGCAGGGAACGCATCCGATGCCGCCACTCAGGCGATGTTTCAATAGGTGACCGAGTCCTGTTCTCGCCCGATCGCCACAGAATCCAGGAGGTGCTGCCACGCCGCACCGCTCTCTCGCGAGCGGACCCGCACAATCCACACATCCAGCGAGTGATCGCGGCCAACGTGGATGTAGTGGTGAATGTGGTGTCGCTCAAGACTCCACCGCTGCGCCCCGGCCTGATCGATCGCTACCTGATCGCCATCGGAAAATCGGGCGCCGAGCCGCTGCTATGCGTCAACAAAATCGATTTGTTGGAGAGCGCTGAGGAACTCGACGCGGTGCGCCCCTACCAGGACATCGGCATCCCCGTCATCCTGTGTTCCGCGTCAACCGGCGCTGGCCTGGATGAGTTATCGGGAGCCCTAGCGGGAAAACTATGCGTATTGGCCGGGCATAGCGGCGTAGGCAAATCATCGCTGCTGAACGCGCTAGATCCGCAGCTTCAAATCGCCACGGGATCGGTGAGCGAAGCCAACGAAAAAGGCCGCCACACGACTACATCGTCAGCTCTATACCGACTGCCCAACGGTGCGACAGTGATCGACACTCCAGGAATCCGCGAATTCGGCCTGTGGGATATAACGCGCGATGATTTGCGCCATTATTACCAGGAATTCGGCGCGTATCAATGCGCCTTCGCCGATTGCACGCATGTCCACGAACCGGATTGCGCGGTGAAACGAGCAGTGGCATCCGGCGCGATTTCCGAGGCCCGCTATGAAAGTTACGCCCGGATTCTAGCCTCGCTCGCGATCGGCTAGAGCCAGAAATCCGAGACCAAAATTCACCACGCACTATACGTGATATGCTCACACGAATGAAGGGCAAAACGCCTCTGACATGGGGCGGCGCTGGAGAAACCTTCTGCTACGAAGGCTCGGTTAAAGCCGGAACGATCATCCGTTACGGAGAAGGATTCCGGTGGACAGCCACGATTTCCGCCTTAGATTACGCGCGTCTACTGCCGCAATTTTCAGGGCGTGAAGTAGCGATTGGAACATCCAAAACCGCAACTCCACCAGGAAGTGTTGGGTAATGGATGAAAGCAAATGTTCACAAGACGGGATTGATGTCATACGTCGGCGCGATACTCTTAGAAGAGGGGCTCGCAACGAAGCCCCGGCTCGGGCGCATCCGGTTTTAGGTTGACAAAGGCACCGGAACTTGCCGTTCGGCCCGCGACTCGATATCTTTGTAACAGAACGGCGATATGACGCTAGAGGCCATCAAAGACGCGATCACGGGGCTCCCGGAAGACGCCCAGGCGGCCCTCGCCGCTTGGCTCAACCTCCAAACCATGGACTCCTGGGACAAGGAGATGCAAGCCGATTTCTCTCCCAGTGGCCGGGGGCGGCACGTCGTCGAAAAGGTCAGGGCCCAACTTCACACCGGATCGTTCCGGCCGATGTCGGAGGGAAGAACCCGCGGCAATGAATGAGCCCACTGGAATCTTACGCCTCGCGCGATTTTTGGGAGCTCTATCGCAAACTTCCGAGCGCCATTCGAGAGGCCGCCGACCAGCAATTCGCTCTTTTTCAGCAAGACCCCTCTCACCCATCGCTTCACCTTAAACCCGTTGGGGATTTCTGGAGTGCACGAATCACGGATGCCTATCGAGCTCTGGCCGTTCGCGAAGGAAACACGTTTTATTGGTTCTGGATCGGCAATCACGATGACTATGAGAGACTGATCGACTGACCAGCTTCCCTAGTCACCGCGCCCACCAGTTTCTTTTCTCATCAATCCCAACAGCTTGGCCCTCTGCCCAAGTCCCGCCTATGCACTGCAAGATAACATCGAGCGGGATGCGGGAGCGTGGTCCAAGACTCCCGCAGGCGTCCTCCCACCCCGGCCATTGATCGAATTCGCAAAACGAACCCAAATCCAGCCAGTCCCCACCTCCGAAAACCCACGCTATACTAGTTACAGAAGGTCTCCAGGCTTACTCATATGACCAGCCGTATCAAATTGTTCGTCGCCTCCTCCTCCACCTGTCTTGTTTTCGTGCTCCTCTTTGGAGCTATGCGGGGCAAGAGCGCCTCGCCCGAGGACACTTACCGCCATCTGGCCGTTTATACCGAAGTGCTCTCGCGCATCAAGAGCGACTACGTGGAAGAACCCGACATGAAGAGCGTCACCCTGGGCGCTGTCAACGGATTGCTGGAATCCATCGACCCCTATGCCAGCTACCTCAATGCCGATCAGTACAAGCAATGGATGAAGAGCAAGGATCAGCATAAAGCCGGCGTCGGGCTGGTGCTGTCGAAGAAATTCGGATACGTGGGCGTGGTGGATTCTATCCCTGGTTCACCGGCGGCAAAAGCCGGTCTGACTACCACCGATGTTCTCGAAACCATCAACGGTGTCGCCACGCGCGACATGCCGCTGGCCTTCGCTGAAATCCTGCTGGACGGTGATCCGGGCACAACGGTGGAAGTAGGCGTGCTGCGCTTCCGCAAGCCGGAGCCGCAAAAGATCACGCTGACGCGCGCCGTGATTGAATATCCGGCGGTCACCGCTAAGATGCTGCCCGATCAAGTGGGCCTGATCGCCGTACCGAGCCTAGAAGGCCACAACTTGAAGGACGTTGCGGCGAAGGTTCAAGAGCTCGAAAAGCAAGGCGCCAAGAAGCTGGTGGTCGACCTGCGGCACTGCGCCACCGGCGGTCCCGAAGATGGCACCAAGCTGGCAAACTTATTTTTGGATAAAGGGCTGATCACGTACATCGAGGGCCAGAAAGTACAGCGCCAGGACATCAACGCGCAGCCGGCCGCTGACATCACGCATCTTCCCGTGGTTGTAATGGTGAATCGTGGCACGGCTGACGGAGCCGAAGTGGCCGCCGCGGCGCTGCTGGACGACAAGCGCGCGGAAGTGGTCGGCGAGCGGACCTACGGCGATGCCGCGGTGCGCAAAGCCGTCAGCATGGACGATGGTTCCGCGGTTATTCTCTCGGTCGCCAAGTATTATTCGCCCAGCGGGAAAGCCATCCAGGATACGGGCGTCACGCCTTCGGTGCCGATGATCGAAACCGATTCGGTACAGATGGATGATGACGGCAACCCGGTGACCAATGAGCCCGAACAGAAGCCTGGCGATGACGTCATCCTGAAGAAGGCCATCGAAGTGGTTACCAAGGGCAAGAGCGATATCGCCTCGACCGGGACGAACCAGGATAAGCACGAAGGGGTGCATCCTGTGCTCCCCGAAAGTCCAAAACCGGAGCAGCGTTAGGACGCCTCGATGCCGCGCTACGAGTACAAGTGTGAGGGCTGCGGCGAAGTTTTCGAGCTGCAACAAAAGTTCGCCGATGAGCCTCTCACCGTTCACGAAAAGTGCGGCGGGCGTGTGGAGCGCATAATATCCGCGCCCGCGTTGATGTTTAAAGGCTCCGGCTTTTACGTAAACGATTACGCCAAAGGCGGCAGCAACGGCGGCTCGAAGAAGAGCGAGAGCGATTCCAAATCGGATTCCAAGCCGGCCACCGACACGGCCGCAAAATCCGAAACCAAGACCACAGAGTCAAAGCCAGCCGCGTCGTCCAGCGATAAAGCCAAAACAGACTAAGCCGCGAATGAACGCGAATACACGCGAATAAGAATTAGCGTTCATTCGCGGCCAATCATTCCCCGCTGCAAGCGGTAACATGAAGCATGACCTCCAGAAGGGATTTCCTTGCTGCATCTGCTGCTGCGCCCTTGTTGGCACAAATAAAACCTCGCTCTCCTAACGACAACATCCAAATCGCGATCATCGGCGCCGGTGGCATGGGCTCGGAAGACGTGAGATCCTCCATCGCCGCAGGTTCGAAACTCGTGGCCGCCAGCGATATCTATCAGGGCCGGCTCACTCGCATGCGCGAGGTCCACGGTCAAGATATTTTCATCACCCGCGACTACCGCGAAGTGTTGGCGCGCCCCGATATCGACGCGGTTATCGTCGCCACGCCGGACCATTGGCACCAGAAAATCGCCATCGACGCCATGCATGCCGGCAAAGACGTTTACTGCGAGAAGCCTATGGTGCAGCACGTCGAGGACGGCAAGCCGCTGATCGAAACTGAGAAGAAAACCGGGCGCATCATCCAAATCGGTAGCCAGCGCGTCAGCTCCATCGTATATAAAAAAGCCCAGGAACTGATGCAGTCGGGCGTCATTGGAAAGCCTAACATGGTGGAAGCCTGGTGGGATCGAAACGATGCCATCGGCGCCTGGCAATATTCCATCCCGCCGGATGCCACGCCCGAAAGTATCGATTGGGACCGCTTCCTGGGCCGGGCTCCCAAAGTGCCTTTCGAGCCGCAACGATTGTTCCGCTGGCGCTGTTATCGCGACTACGGCACCGGAGTGGCCGGCGATCTTTTCGTGCATCTGTTTTCCGGAATGCATTTCGTAATGGGCGCTATCGGACCCACGCGTGTCTATGCAACCGGTGGTTTGCGATTCTGGAAAGATGGCCGCGACGTTCCCGACGTCCTATTGGGCATGTACGATTATCCAG
Organism: Bryobacteraceae bacterium; assembly: GCA_036008345.1. Classification (GTDB taxonomy): domain Bacteria; phylum Acidobacteriota; class Terriglobia; order Bryobacterales; family Bryobacteraceae; genus Palsa-89. The sequence continues at coordinate 22,175 of DASYNU010000037.1, read as the reverse complement.
AGACTGCGAAGCACCCCGCGTTCAATCTGGCTCTGCGGGTGAATTTCGTAGATGGGGGAAGCGAGAGCTCCGGATTCCGCTTCATCGGCACCGAAGGCATCCTGACCATCGGCGATGGCGTCACGGTTTCGAAAACGCCGCGCGAAACCGAGCCCGGATATACCATCGATACATTCGCGAAAGCGACGCAGGATCAGTTCCTCAAGAAGTATCTCGATCAATATCCGCGGAGCACTCCCACCGCCGATGCCATTCGCCCGCAAGTGGAAGACAAGTACAAACCACCCCCGGGTTACAGTGATCATTTGGATCATCACAAAAATTTCCTGGCCTCCGTCCGCAGCCGCAAACCGGTGGTCGAAAATTCAACATTCGGATTCCGAGCCGCCGGCCCGGCCCTGCTCTCGAACATCAGCTACTTCGAAAAACGGATCTGCGAATGGGACCCGGAGTCCATGACGCTGACGAGCTGACGCACGACAGCGCCCAACGAGAAACGAGAAACGAGAAAACGTTTTTATGGATACCATTCAAATCGCATTAATCGGCGCCGGCGGCATGGGCATGGGCGACACCCGCTACGCCGTTTCGCTGCCCGGAGTAAAATTAGTCGCCGTGTGCGACGTCTACGACGGACGCCTGGCGCGCGCGAAAGAATTATGGGGCAGCGACCTGTTCACCACGCGCGACTATCGCGAAGTGCTGGCTCGCAAGGATATCGATGCTGTTATCATCGCAACGCCCGACCATTGGCACCAGCGCATTACAGTGGATGCGTTGAACGCGGGCAAGCATGTCTATTGCGAGAAGCCCATGGTCCATTCCATCGGCGAAGGCGCAGCCATGATCGAAGCGCAGCAGCGCACCGGGCTCACCTTGCAGATCGGAAGTCAATACGTCAGCTCATTGATGTATCAAAAAGCGAAAGAGCTACTGGCGTCGGGCGCCATCGGCGAGTTGAACATGGTGGAGGCGTGGCTCGACCGCAATTCCGCCATCGGCGCGTGGCAATATTCCATTCCACCGGATGCCTCGCCCGCCACCATCGATTGGGATCAGTTTCTAGGCAGCGCACCCAAGCGGCCTTTTGAGCCGATCCGAATGTTCCGCTGGCGCAATTATCGCGATTATGGAACCGGCGTAGCGGGCGATCTGTTCGTTCACCTGCTCACCGGGCTCCACTTCGCTACCGGTGTAAAGGGTCCCACGCGGGTGTTCGCAACCGGCGGCCTGCGCTTCTGGAACGATGGGCGCGATGTGCCGGACGTGATGCTGGCGCTGTTGGATTATCCAGGCTTCACGGTGCAGTTGAAAGTAAATTTCGAGAGCGGGACTCCCGACGAATCTTTCGGCGTCAAATTTATCGGCAGCGAAGGCACCATGACAACCGGTTTTCAAGAGGTCAAGCTCTCACGCACGCCGCGCGCCTCCCAGCCCGGCTACACCATCGAGACATTCCCGGAAGCAGTACAGAAGAAATTCCTGGAGGGTTATCGCAAACAATATCCAGTGGTCCACGCGAGCGCCGACAGCCTGCGTCCAAATAAGGACGACGTGTACACGCCTCCGGAAGATTTCGACGCACACGAGGAACATCACCGCGTTTTCTACGAGGCAGTGCGCGCCCGCAGACCATCTGTCGAAGATGCAGTGTTTGGACTGCGCGCCGCGGGTCCGGCGCTACTCACCAATATCAGTTACTTCGAAAAGCGGGTCTGCAACTGGGATCCGGACAAGCTCGTTTCTTAGTCTTCTGGACCACTTGCGTTCAAACAGGATCTCGCAAGCGTAGTTGACCAGCGTCACCAACGGGACCATCGGCAGCAGCAACGGGGCGAGCAGCGCCATGGCTGGATACTCACCGATCAAAGACATGCCGATTTGGGTGATGGCGCGCGTGAGCTTGAAATAGGTTCCGGATTCACCGCGCGTGTGCGCCTGGCCGTGCCGTAGACCGCGTAGGAAGGTTCGGACGCCGTCGGCATCGGGAACGACCGTGTAGGTCTGGCCAAGGGAGGCCAGCGTATGGGCATCGCTGCCCCCCACCACGGCCTTTCGCCAATCGCGCGCCAACAGGGCCGCGGTCGAATTGTTGATTCCGGGTATCTGTCCATTCAACGTCTCCAGGGCTGGAAAGAGTTCTTGAAAAAGTTGAAAATCGAGATCGGTGCGGCGGCCGGTCAGGCCGGAAAACACGTGGTTGATGCTGAAGAAGAGTTTGCGCTCGTCGAGATAAGCGGCCAGCGCGGGGACGTCTTTGCGGCGGCGCTGCAACTCAATGTGGTCGCGCTCTTCAATGCCATAAACGCCGGTGTGGATCTCGGTGCCGCTCGGAGTGATGCAGGTCACTTCCTCGCTCAGGAAGAAATCGGGATAGCGCCGGAGTCGCTCCGCCGCATCAATCGAATCATGATCGGTGACCGTGACCAGGTCCATGCCGCGCCGTTTCAGGGTCTGATAAACGGCTTCCGGATCGCTGTAACATTCGCGGCAAATTCGGTTCATTATGGGGATGTTGCACATGCCCGAGTGCCGCGTGTGAACGTGCAAATCGCACCGCATGCCTCCTTTGTAGCCCGGGTTGGGTTACAATTCGGTGACTTGTGGAAAAAACATTCGTGACAAATTGTGTTTTTTTGCTTTAGTTGGGCAAAGGCACCGTCTCCCTTACGGTCGCGGTTCGGTAACCCGCGAGCGTAAGCGACCGGTGCTGTTGATTTCAGGGCGCTGGGACTTCGAAGCGGTCTTTCAACTGCCAACTGGGGGTCGCGGTCCCCGGATCCGCCACGCGAATCATGTCGACATTTAGGCGGCTGCCATTGAGAGCCAGCTTGACGTAGTGGTAATTTGGAAAATCTTCATCCCGGTATTGGTCGCTCAGTTCGCGCACAACCGGGCGGGGCTTGGCCCCGCCACCACCGGACACCAGGTACACTATACCGTCCTGAATGAAGCGCTCATAGTTGTGGATATGTCCGGCGCACACGACAAATCGCACGTTCTTTGAGGCGGCTTTCAGTAGATTGGCCAGCGCGATTTCATTGGCCCGCGGATTGTGATCGTCGTCGGGTTTTGCCTGCACGTCGGCCAGAGGTGGATGGTGCATGTTGAAAAAGACGAACTGCACCGAAGAGGGCAGGCTGGCCAGTTGCGCCTGGATCCACGCACTCTGTTCGCTATCCGGCAGTAGTGAGGAATTGCTGTCTAAATTCAATACGAAAAGCCTGCTTCCTAGCGCGACGGAATACCAGCGGTGCCCGCGCAGTTGTGGGAACGCGTTCCACCAGTTATTCAAGCAGAGCTGCAACTCGCCATGAAATTCATGATTGCCGAGCGCCGGCAAAATCAGCATGTGCGCGGCACGCCAAGACGCCGTCTCAGCCTGATACACAACGTAGTCATTGGTTATGTTTCCATTCCACGGAATATCACCGCTCAGCAACACGGCATCGGGCTTCTCGGCGGCAATCCGATCCACCAGCCATCGCCGAACTTTTGGATTGGTGGCGTTGGTCTCCTTTGGATCGGTGAAGCGCATGTCGCCATACGCGATCAGCGTGGGTGACGAGGAAATCTCGCTGTCGGCTACACGGAAAAGCGGCTGCCCAGGCGCTGCAAGCGTCAGGGCGAAGAATAACAGAATCGGTTTCACGATGGACAAGCTAGCAGTCCAATCTTACAACGGCGTTACGATTCGATGACGAATCAAAGGCTCATGCTGTCTTTGAATTTCTGCGCCTGCCGCCGGGACATTTCCACTTCAATGCTGCCTTTGAGTCTTACCAGAAACCCGCCATTAGCCCAGGCATCCATGGCTTCGATGAATTTGAGATTCAAGATGTGTTTTCGACTCGCCCGAAAGAACATGGCCGCATCCAGCCGGTCTTCCAGATAGTTCAGCGACCGAAGCACCAGCGGCCGGTGGCCACCGAAATAGAGGCGCGTGTAGTTGCCCTCCGATTCCAGCAGCACGATGTCCCGCAACGCCACAAACCAGCAGCGCTCGCCGTCCTTGACGAAAATCTGTTGATCGGCTGCCACAGCCGTTTTTGGTTTGACGCCGCCAACTTTCGCGAGCGCCGCCGCCAGCCGCTCCGGCGCCACCGGCTTCAGCAGATAATCCAGCGCGTTCACCTCGAAGGCTTTGAGCGCGTAATCATCGTAGGCAGTGGTGAAGATGACCACAGGCACACGATCCAACTGTTCCAACAGCTCGAATCCATTGGCGCCGGGCATCTGAATATCCAGAAACAAGAGATCCGGCTCCATCGTGCCGATCTGGCTCAGCGCGTCTTCAGCGTCGCGGGCCTCGCCCACAATTTCCACGTCCGGATGTTTTTCGAGTAATCGCCGCAGCTCGGCCCTGGCTAACCGTTCGTCATCGATTATCAACGCCTTCATGCAGGAATTTTAGCCAGCGGAATGGATACCTCCGCGATTACAAACTCGGCGTCCTGGTTCCTCAGGACCAGAGAGGCCGCGTCGCCATACAAAAGGTGCAGCCGCTGGCGGATATTCTCCAGGCCCATTCGAGTGGACCCGATGGTCTCCGCCAGTTGTCCGCTGTTCTGCACGCGGATCATCAGCGTGCCGCTCTGCATTTCTGATGCAACCCGGATTTCCCCGCCCTGCGCCAGCCGCGCCACGCCATGCTTCACTCCGTTCTCCACCAAGGTTTGCAGCAGCATGGGTGGAATCCGGGTCTCTAGCGAATTCGGGTCCATGTCGATCCTGATGCGCAGCCGTTCCTCCAGCCGGATGGCTTCCAGTTTCAAATAAGCCGTGACTGCTTCGAGTTCCGTCTCGAGCGAAACCGCTTCCGTTTTGCCCGATTGCAGCGAGTAGCGCAGCATGCTGGCCAATTCCGTCACCATGCTCTGCGCGCGTGGAGGATCCTCAAGGATCAACGCGCGCAGACTGTTCAGACAATTGAAAATGAAATGCGGGTTTACTTGCGCCAGCAAAACTCGAAGCTGAGCGTCCTTCGCAACCACTGCCAGCCGCAACAGCTCCACTTCAGATGTTTTATAACTCTCGAAGTAGTGGACGCCGAAGTAAATCACACTCCACAGGAAAATGGTCACGCTCCACTCGAAAACGGCGGGGAAGACCCATCCAAATCCGCTGGCGCGAAGTGCCGCCATCCCAAATACCACCGGCCAAATGGCCGTCACCAGCGCTGTAATTACCACGCCCACCACGATGCTCGCGGCGAACAATCGAGGCAATATCTCAAACGGCGAAAGCTGGAGCCAATTCCGGCGCTTTATCCAGGCGCGAAAGATGTGCGAGCAAAGAATCGCGCTGCCCGCACCCCCCACGGAAATGGCGGCCGATCGCGAGAGCGGGAGGCCCGCCAGGCGCGAGAAGGTGGCGTTCACCAAACCATGCGCCGACCATCCTAGAACCTGGCAGAGCCAGTAAACTTGTGACCGTTTCATTTACTTGTCACGCAGCAGGAAGGCATCCGTCGCGGCGAAGAAGCCCTCCGGATCGTCCAGCATAACAAAGTGGCGCGCTTTGTCTGTCAAGACCAATTGAAAGCCCTTCAGCTTCGCGTATTGATCGCGGAAGTTCTTTTCCACCTGGTCACGCGTAACGCCGTACTCCTTGTAGCCGATCCAGGTTCCAATTACCACCGTGGGCGACTTGATCTTATCTAAATCATCACGCAGATCGGTGGTCATCATATCGTACATGGCGTTACCCTCCGCAATCCGGTCGGATTTCTTGCCCCAAGCCAGGATCATTTCATAGTCTTCTTGTTTCGTGACCATGGATTTGATGGACGCCTGGGATTGTTTCTCGGTCGCTTCGGTGGGCGGGCCGCTGAACATTTTGCGCATATTCTCGGCCATGGGCTTCACGCTCTCTACCGTTGCGCCCGGCTGCATGATAGCGGCGAGAAATGGCAAAGAGTCCACGATCACCAGCGGCCCCACCAAGTCCGGCTCGTTTTCAGCCAGCCACAGCGCCATAAAACCGCCCAGACTGTGGCCCACGATCACCGGCTTGTCCATTTTGTTTTTTCGGATATAAACCGCGAGATCTTTGCGAACGGTTTCAAGAAACGGGGCTTCGATGCGCGGCTCGCCCGCGAAACCAGCCAGCGTGAGGACATGGCATTCGTAGCGGTCTTTGTAGCGCGCCACGGTGGAGTCCCAAGTTTTCCCGGACGATGCAAATCCGGGAATGAGAATCATCGGCTTGCCTTTACCAATGATATCCACGTGGAAGGAGGGCGCCGGGGTTTGCGCGAATGCTGCCGCACCCAGTAAGAAGAGCGAGAGAAAGTGTTTGGTCATGCGATGACTATAAGGCGGGGGCGCAAACTGCGGTGAAAATACGGTTGAGCGGCGGAAAGGCAGGATGACCGGTCAGCAGGGAGCCAACGCGGTTACTTGCTCGATCATGCTGCCTACCAGGATGCGCTGGCCGCGGCTTTCACCGGGCGCAATCCGGTGAATGGAGCTGCCGTTCGAGTAAATAATGGCCCCGTCACTCGCGATATCGAACGATAGAACGCTCGTAGCGAGTACTTCCGTAGAGCCGTCGATCGAGCGCCGCACCAGTTGCCAGGAAGCAGGCACCAGATTGGGCGCGTCGGTATCGGCCAGCCCGTTTTCGCGCGCCGCGCGATCGGCATCGATCAGATTTCCCCACACCAGCATCTGTTTGAGATCAGGCTGGCGCTGCATTGCACCCTTGGATGTCGCGAGCGGTTTGCCGGTGTAGCGCATCGAAAAGAAATTGAAGAACTGGAAAATCGCGAACCCCATGCGGAACGGGAACAGCGCCGTGTCCTTGAGCGCGGACGCCGGGCTACCTTTGCGCTGCAGGCTCTCGTGAGGACGGCGGATGTAATACAGCGCGCCTTCTTCAGTCCGCTGCGGCCCAAGCAGATCGTGCCCGGATTCTTCGGCGAGACACTCCATCTCGCCCGAATCCAGATCAAGTTGTTGGATGGCGAATGGCCCGAGACCACAGAAGCGTCCGTTGCCATCGCGTCCCAAGCCCGCGCTCTGGAATACCAGGCGGCGATTCGGACCCGGCACCCAGCGTGGGGCAATATCGAAGGAGTCGCCATCGGTGGCTTCAAAGAAATCAGTACCTTCTACCTGCATTACAGCGAGATTTGACGTGAAGTTGTTCCGGAAAATGGATGCTGCGAGGGTGGAACCAGCGCGATCCAGCGCGATGTGGCGCACTCGAAAATCGGCGGTATGGAAGATCCGCTGTTCTACGCCCTGGGCATCCACGCGGAAGATTCCGCTGACGTCTTCAGTCTCGAGCGAATAGAGCAACTCGCCGGGCTCGCGTCCGCTGGCGATGCTGGTGATCGCGATTCGGAACTCACCTGGATCACGGCCCTGTTGCGGCCACAGAGCGCCAGTCATGAATTGAGCGCCACGCCCCTGCGTTTTCCAGGCGTGCCGATGCTGGATCTGTGCCGCGCGCTCCCGAAGCGAGCGGCCGAACGCGCTTTCGAGCGTACCGTCGCCCTTGTCGCGGCGCAAGTGCAGCTTTCCTTGAGCGAGATAAGCCAGGTGAGGATCGGGCATCGGTGGTCTGAAATTCCATTGTGCGGCAGAGTGGGAATCTTTCGACTAAGCGATTTAGCCGAGATCGGTTAAGCAAATGAACCGAGCCGGGACACCCCCTTGTGTTTCGGAGGAGCGGTTGAATACAATCGCTTTAGAGTAAGTTCCGGGGAGGCAATATGTTGCGGCTACCCTTCGCTGCCTGCTGGATGGGGATGACGGCTCTAGCGGCATCTACCAGTTCTTCGCCAGTGACATTCAACAAAGATATTCTGCCGATTCTGCAGAGAAATTGCCAGAACTGTCATCGTCCCGGTGAAGCGGTACCCATGTCGCTGCTGTCTTACGATCAAGCGCGCCCCTGGGCCAAGGCGATTAAGGCGGCCGTTGTCACTCGAAAGATGCCCCCTTGGTTCGCCGATCCGAAATACGGTCATTTCCAGAATGACCGCACGCTGAGCGCCACCGACATTAATGCTCTGGTCACATGGGCGGACAACGGCGCTCCGGAGGGCAACGCCAAAGACAAGCCTGCGCCGCTAACCTTTCACGAGGGGTGGAACATCAGCCCTGACATGGTGATCGAAATGCCCAACGATTTCAAAGTGCCGGCGAGTGGCACTATCGATTACCAATACATTCTCGTCAAAGGCAATTTCACCGAGGACGTTTGGGTTCGGGAAAGCGAAATGCGCGCGGGCAATACCAAAGTAGTCCACCATATGAAGGCATGGGTGCGTCCAGCCGGTTCGCACTGGATGCAAGACGCGGTGCCGGGCGTCCCTTACGCGTCGGCGGATCTCAAGCGGAACGATCTATCCGAGGGCAACGATATCGTCGGCAAATACAATCCCGGACTGGGTGCGCAATCGTTCGATGTCAACGGTTCAGCGAAGCTGGTGCCCAAGGGCTCCGACATTGTCTTTGAGGTTCATTACACGGCGACCGGCGAAGCCGGCATCGACCGTTCCAAAATTGGTCTCGTCTTTCGGAAACAACCTCCGGCCACACGCTACTTCACTTCTTTTGGACCCAACGCGTTAAATCTGGTCATCGCACCCGGTGACAACAATGCCGAGGTTGTAAGTGAGGTGACGGTTGGAGCTGAGGCAAAGCTGGTGGAAGTGCAGCCTCACATGCATCTGCGCGGGAAAGACTACGAAGTTCGAGTGATTTATCCCAGTGGCGAATCCGAAACCGTTTTCAAAGGCAAGTTCGATTTTAACTGGCAGCTGGGCTACGAGCTGGCTAAACCTATTTTGTTACCGAAGGGGACTCGCGTAATCGGAATCGCCCATTTCGACAACTCTCCCAATAATCCGTTCAATCCCGACCCAGCCAAGCTGATCCGCTGGGGCTTGCAGAATTGGGACGAGATGAGCAACTGTTTTATGGGGTTGATTGTGGATCTGAAAACCATCCCGGCCGACGTATTCCACGCGTCCGGGCCAAGTTTACGCCCCGCCACCGCACCTGGGCCGACGTTGAGTTCGCTGCAGTAAGAGTACCCTTGAGCAGCGGCCTTAGTGATTATCGGCCGGCGCCCCAGATACATTCTGGCGCAGCGTTTTGGTGTTCTGGTTGAGTTTCTGGGATGTGCTTTTCTGCAAGGTGAATTCGCGCGCCGCATCTTCTTTGCGCCCCAGGCGCTGATAGGCAGTGGCAAGAGTGAAATGATAGGTGGGATTATCGGGCGCAAGTTTAGCGGCGGTTTCCAGCGGCTGCACTGAGTCTTTCGCTTTGCCGGAATCGAGCAGCGAGCGGCCCAGGCCGAAATGAGCTTCGGCGAACGATGGATAAAGTTCGGCGGACCGCGTGAAATGCTGGATGGCTTCGGGCAACTTGTCCTTCTGGCGCGCCAGCTCACCCAGATAATATTCCGCGCCGGCATTTCCAGGGAAAATCTTGAGCTCCGCTTCGAACTCCTTGCGCGCTTCTTCGGAACTGGTTGGGGTAGGCGGCAGCGACATGATGAGGCCGGCAATCCGGTAGTGAATCCCCGGTTTGTCCGGTGCATGTTGCAGAAGAACGCGGTACTCGGCGATGGCCTTTTTCAAATCGTGCTGTTTCTCGAAATTCTCCGCGTTGAGCTGGATCACTTCCTGCGAATCCGGCGCGTCGTTCATCAACGCCTGCGAATTCAGTTGCGCCAAATCCGAATAGACGTGGACGGCTAAGAAGAGGATGTCGGGATCGCGGGGAAACTCCTGCTGCAGCCAGTCCAGAAAACTGGTCGCGGTGGTTTCCTGATTCATCAGCATGGCGCAGCGCACGCCGCCCTTGCCCACCTTGCGTTTCAGATCGCTCGCCTGAACTTCGGCCATGGCGGCTTTGAGCAGCGGCATGGCTTCGGGGCAACGCCCATCCAGCGCGAGTTGCACCGCTTTCTCGGCGTCGGATTGTGCGCATGCGAAAACAGCGGCACTAAGCAACAGGATTGCGGCGCGATACATGTACAAATTCATTATTGCAAGGCGCGCGATGCTGATTAGTCCTGGCGCAGCGCGACAACCGGATTCACGGCTGAAGCGCGCCGCGCCGGAAGATAGCCGGCTGCGGCGGCCACCAGAGCAATCGCGATCCCGGCTATCGCCAGTATCCACGGATCGTTCGGTTCCACGCCGAACAAAAATGTCCCCGCGGAACGCCCGGCAGCCAAGGATAGAATGACTCCCGCGCTTAATCCAGCAACAAGAAACGCCGCGGTTTCGCGAAATACCAGCGCCGTCACTTTCCACCGATCGGCCCCCAGAGCAATGCGGATGCCGATTTCGTTGGTCCGCCGCGCGACCGTGTATGAGATCACACCGTAGAGCCCCACCGCAGTCAGCAGCACGGCGAGCGCACCGAATAGGCCAGCGAGCGTAGCCATTAACCGTTCCCGCAATAGCGATTCCTGAATCCACGTCTCCAGAAAGTGGAACCAATACTGGATGTTTGGGTTAATTCCCGCCACCGTGTTTCGTACCGAAGAAACTAGCGCGCTGGAATCAGTGTTGGAGAGAACCAGGAAGCGGCCGCCGGATCTCTTGAGGGCGGCTTCAGTCAACGGCGTGAACGCCACCGGGCGGAAGTCCTCACGCAAATCCCGGTACTTCGCGTTTTTCACCACGCCGACGATCTGGTAAGCCAGCTCAGGAAAATAAGGAGTTGCCTCGATCCGGAACCGCTTGCCAACCACGTTCGCGCCGCCGCCGAAATCGCGGGCGAATTTCTCATTCACCACAGCGACGTTCGCGAACGATGACAGATCATGCGCGTCCAGCTCGCGGCCGGCGATCAGGGGCGTCTTCAAAGTGTGAAAGTAACCGGCGCCGATCATGCTGCGCCAGGCGACGCGTCCATGGCCGGTATCTTGGCCGTCCATCCACATCCGGTTGTTCCAATCGGCGCCATTCACTGGGACAACGGTTGCTTCAGCAGCCGATTCGACGCCTGGAATGGCGCGTAAGTGTTCGAGGATCTCCTGCCGGAAGGATAGGGCGCGTTCGGGTGAAAGATGCATGCCATGGAAATCCATATCGGCGACGAGAATTCCGCGCGGCTGAAACCCCGGATCGAGGGTGACCAAATTCCGCAGGCTTCGGACAAATAAGAGAGCCCCGGCCAACAGCACCAATGAGAAGGCGATTTGCGAGGCCGCCAAAATGCGGCGTTGGCTGAGGCCCTCACGGCCGGAGGTCATGCCCCGGCTCCCGGATTTCAAGGCGGTTCCGAGCCCGGTTCCGGCGGCGCGCAACGCCGGAGCCAACGCAAACAGCAGGCAGGTGAGAATCGCCAGGCCAGCCGTGAACGCGAAAACGCGCCAGTCCAGATGCAGGTCGACAAAAATGGGATCGTCACCGGTGAGAAGGAACGAAACTAAGAACCGGCTCAGCACTTGCGCTGCGATCACGCCCCAAACCGCGCCCGCGGCAGCCAGCAGCAGCCCTTCGGTCAACAATTGCCGGACCAGACGCGCCCGCGATGCACCCACTGCCAGCCGGACTGCCATCTCGCGCTGTCTGGCGCTGGCGCGCGCCAGCATAAGGTTGGCGAGATTCGCGCACGCGATCAACAGCACGAATCCGGCAATCGCCATCAGCAAGCCGAGCGGCGCCGAATACTGGTCGCGCAGGCGCGAAATACCGCCGCCGGCGGGAATCGCCAGCAGCTTCATCGCGAGGTACGGCTTCACGCTCACGGGAGGGTAATCCGCTGGAAGCGCCGCTTGAAAAATCCCTGGAGAAATCGATCGGAGGTGCACGGCTGCTTGCTCCATCGATAGGCCAGGTTTCAGACGTCCCATCACAGTGAGCCACCACGTGGTTCCGGAATCCAGCCGCCCATTGTCTTTGTCGAAGCCGGGTTCGGAGCAGATGGGCAGGGCGACGTCGAAAGTCCGGCCAACTTCCAGGCCGAAGAAGCTGGGCGGTGTCACACCGATCACGTGAATGCGATTTTCGCCGATCGCGATTTTTCTACCGATGGCCGATGCGTCGCCCGCAAGTTCCCGCTGCCAGAACCCGTAGCTGACCACCGCGTCAGGGACTTGGCCACAGCCGCGCTGATCGTCCGCGAGAGTAAAAACCCGGCCGAGAATCGGCTGGACACCCAGTACGCGAAAAAAATCGCCGCTCACCCATAGGCCGGCCGCCGCACGGAATTCGCTGCCGGTGGAAATATTCCAAGTCTCGTCGGCCCAGGCGAACATTCCCTGGAATACATTCTGATGCACCTGAATCTGCTCCCACAGAGAATTGGTCAGCGCGTTGTCGCGCATCCACGACCCACGGGCGTGAGTCATATCATCAATGCGAAGTTCCACCAATTGCTGGGGCGACTTCACGGGAAGCGTGCGCAGGGAAATAGCGTCGAGCAATTGAAAAATGGCTGTATTGGCTCCGGCGCCCAGCGCGATGGATACAATCGCCACCATGGCGAAACCAGGGTTTAGACGAAGCAGGCGCAGAGCGTAGCGGGTATCGTGCCACAGTGCGTCGAGCATCTTTTCAATTATTGCTGATTGGCGCTTTCAGAAAACCGGCGCGGTTGACAACCGCGCGCAGGATGGCATCCCAATGCCACTTAGTTTTCCCACCTCAGGGACTAGGCCCCTGGTAGGGCAGGGCCATGCCCTGCCAGGCGTCTTTTGATCCCGCTTGTGCAACCTGCGGAGGGGCCGGGGCTTATTGCGAACCGGAAAGGGGCTCCCCCAGGACCCCGGCAGGGCATGGCCCTGCCCCACAAGCCCTCCAAGTTTCGATTCTGGGAAAACTAAGTGACATTGGGATGGCATCCTGCCCTACTAGACGCTTCGGCCCACCAAGCCAAAGTGCGGCGCGGCTGCAAGAAGATGCCGATCGTTGGTCCAGATCTCCGATTCCGCAATGTCATGCGCGGTGGTGAGATGTACGGCGTCGCCGGCGCGCAGATAAAGCGTGGGTGGCGCTGCACTCACAAAAGAGATCATTCGTTTCAAGAGATCAGCGCTCACGGGGACCAAGGTCCAAACGCCCGTGTCCACGTGCTTGGTGAAGGCGCGAGTCAATTCGCGGCACTGCGCAGTCGAAAGCGCACCTACGCGCTGGTGGCGATGGAAAACGCAAGTAACTTCGCCCAATGCCCAGGCCGAAGTCACCAGGGAATCGGCGTTGCGGATGACGGCTCGCACGGCGTTGGAATCCCGCTCGTTGACGTAGAATTTCGCGATATAGGCCGAATCCAGGTACACGATGTGTTATCGGTCTTCTTCGAGAAACGCTCCGCTGTCGCCCGGGACTTTGGGGAATTTGGTCCAGAAACGGGTCATGTTGGGTAGCTTGGGTTTTGGACGCGTGGTAGCCAGAGGGCGCAGTTCTGCCACCGGCTCGCCGCGACGCTCGATCACTATGACAGCGCCCGAGGCTGCTTCCTTCACCAGTTCCGAGGTGCGGATGTGAAGATCCCGCACTGAGGCTTTTCTCATGTGCTACATTGTAGCACATCCACTCATTCGTACCGCAGCGCCACCGTCGGATCGATACTCGCAGCCCGCCGCGCCGGGATGTAGCAGGCTGCGAATGCTACGCTGGCCAGGATCGCGGCTACGGCGATCAGCGTTACTGGGTCGCGCGGCGAAATACCGAACAACAGGGTGCTTAGAAGACGGGTGAGCGCGAGGGACCCGGCAGTGCCTAACGCGAGGCCAGCGAACGCCAGGGTCATGCCGTGGCGGATTACCAGGGCCAACAAGCCGCTTTGGCTTGCGCCCAATGCCGCGCGGATGCCTAATTCGTGGGTTCGCTGCGTCACTGAGTAGCTGATTACGCCGTAGATGCCTACAGCAGACAGCAGCAACGCTAATGTCGCGAACGTGGCCAACAGCAGGGTCTGTAACCGGTCGTTCGCAACTGTTCCATATTTGATTTGATCCAGGGTTCGCAGGTCCGCGAGCGGCTGGTTTTTATCCACCTCATGGACCGCGGCGGTAATGGCTGTAGTGAGCAGAGCGGGATCGGCCGCTGCGCTCAAAACCATATTCACATCGTTGGTTGGGCTCTGGGCATAGGTAACGTAAACACCTGGACTTTTGGTATCTCCCAGGTCACCGGTCTGTTCGTCGCCCACAATTCCCACCACCTGCCAAGCAATTTCCGGACCGAGCCCGGGTTGACCGTAGAGCAACTCCTGAATCAGAATTCGTTTGCCGATGGGGTCTTCGCCCTTGAAGTATCGTTTCGCCATGCTCTCGTTAATCACCAGGACCGGCGGAGCACCCTGGCGATCCTGATCCGTCAGTGTGCGGCCGCGCAACAAACGAATGTCCAGCGTCCGGAAATACGAAACGCTGATTCGTTTGTAGAAACAGGAGGTGCGGTGCGCCATATCCACCGCTTCGCGCCCGGCGACCAGGAACGGCATTCCGTCGCCCCAGCCCTGCATGGGCAGTGCATTGGTGAAGGCGACGTCGCGTACACCGGGCACCGCGCCCACACGCTGGCGGATCTGCCGCAAGTATTCGAGAAGTTGGGGGGCTTGAGCGAATCTGGTTCGCGGGACCGGAATTCCGGCCGTGATGACGTTGGCGCTATTGAAACCCGTATCGTTCTGCTGGAGCCGATAAAAGCTGCCGATCAAAAGTCCCGCGCCGCTCAGCAGAATGAAGGCCAGCGCTACCTCGCTTACGATCAGCGCACTGCGAAGCCGCGCGCGCCCGCTTCCGCTGGTGGATGAGCGTCCGCCTTCTTTCATGGAAGCGGCCAGATCCACGCGCGTGGAGTGCAACGCGGGCGCTAGTCCGAAAAGAATCGCGGTGAAGATGGAAATCGCGAACGTGAACAAAAGGATGTTGAGGTCGATGCTAATGTCGACTTCAGTGGGAAGATATCCGGCAGGGATCAGCAGCTTGAGGCCGCGCATCATGCCGTAACCCAGCGCCAATCCGAGCAAACCGCCGACCAGAGCTACCAAAAGATTTTCGGCCAGCAACTGTTGGATCAGCCGCCAACGTCCGGCTCCTAGCGCGGCGCGGACGGCGATCTCGCGTTCGCGAGCCGTTCCACGTGCCAGGGTGAGATTGGCCAGATTGGCGCAACCGATCAGAAGAATGGCGCCCACGGCGGCCAACAGAACATAGAGCGAGCTGCGAAGCTGGCTGCCCACCAGTTGATCTTCGAATCGCTCCACGGTGACACCCCAGCCTTTGTTGGATTGAGGGTACGCATCCGCGATCCGTGCGCCGATGGTATTCATCTCGGCTTGTGCTTTCTCCAGCGTCACGCCGGGCTTGAGGCGCGCGTATGACATAAGCCAGTGATAATCGCGCGTCATGTCGCGCGGCTCGAAAGTCAATGGCATCCAAAGCTGGGCGTATGAACGATCGAAAGGTCCACTGGCGGGAAGCACGCCGATCACGTTGCAGGGTTTGCCATTCAACGTCAGTACCCGGCCGAGAATGTTCGGATCGGCACCGAATCGCGCCTGCCACAGCCGATGGCTCAAGATCACCACTTGGGATTTCCCCGGCTGATCCTCATCGGAGACGAAGGTACGGCCCAGCGCCGCGCGCACTTTGAAGATATCGAAGTAAGGCGCTGAGACGCCGGAGGCCGCTAGTTCCACCGGTTCGCCCGCGCCAGTCAGCGTGACAGAGCCCCCGAATCGGACTGCGGCCATAGCTTCGAAGACGTTGTTTTGTTTCTTCCAGTCCAGAAAATTGAGCGTGGAAATGCCGTTCCGATAGCCCTCCGGCGGTCTCTCCCAAACCAGAACGATGCTGTGCGGGTCCTGATAAGGGAGTGGCTTCAATAACACGCCGTTCACAAAGCTGAAGATGGCGGTGTTTGCGCCGATCCCGAGGGCTAGTGTAAGGAGCGCAACAGTAGTGAATCCGGGAGATCGTAATAAAGTGCGGAAGGCATAACGCATATATCTGTATCTGTACCCTTTAGACGTTGCGCGGCCGTTGTGGTTGGGCGCGCTGTCAATCCATACCTCTGGGGCAAGGAAAGGTTACAAGTAGCCACTAAACCTCAAGGGGTGTACGACCGATACCTTAGTACGGAGGGCATATGAAGTGCCTCTATTGTGACCGCCACTTGGGGTTCTTCCGTAGTGGCAAAGGTGCATTTTGTTCGGAACAGCATGAGGAGCTCTATCGCGGCGCCGCACAGCGGCGGCTGGAGACGCCCTATGCATCGTCAGCCGGGACGTTGGATGATACAGTCCACGTAGAAGATCTGGGGCAGCTGCTAAAAGCTACGCAGACTGATCGCGGAGTTGGTGTTGAGGCGCCCGTTGAAATGCCTGCTAACGTAGCTATGGCTGCCGATTCCCTGGAGGCGGTGGCCGTAGGGAATAAAGGCACGGCGCGCTCTGAGACTGCCTCAAGTACTAACGGGCTTTCCGACGGCGCGTCGGTCAGCAATCCGCCACCTGCCGGTCCGCCGGCCAGTATTCGCGCTGA
Organism: Bryobacteraceae bacterium; assembly: GCA_036008345.1. Classification (GTDB taxonomy): domain Bacteria; phylum Acidobacteriota; class Terriglobia; order Bryobacterales; family Bryobacteraceae; genus Palsa-89. Next base: position 5,708 of record DASYNU010000037.1, on the reverse strand, counting down.
AGAGTTCCGGCCGCTTCCGGAGGATCCATCGGCGCTCGACTTTCCATTCACGCCTGCTCCTGCCGCAACCCCGGACGAGACGGATCGCCGAAGTGGACCTCGTGTGAACGACATCCAGATGATCAAGTTGGCGACCCTGCGCGACCCGGAGCGTGACATAACTTGCGCTCTAGTAAACAAATCGGATGCCGGCATTCAGTTCACCGCCGATGCTGATTTTGCAGTTGGGGAAATTCTGATTGCCGAACTTCCGGATCAACTGGTTTTGACGGAAGTAAAGCACTCCCAGGCCAAGGACGGCCGGTACGTTATTGGCGCCGAGCGAGTGCAGACCCTGTCCAAAGAGAAGGCGCCGACGCCGAGCTCGGGAGCGGACCGCGCCGAGTTTTTAATCAAGACACTCTGTGAACGCGTGCGGACCGGATTCGCGGACGAACCGGGTCATGAGACGGGCGCAGCCGGGAGCGATCAACGCCAACGCGCTTTGGAAAGAGTCGCAAGAATACTGGATATCTGGCAGCGTACGAAATCCGGAGGGGAGCCAAACGGCAACGTAGATCAGCCGGCGGTTCCGGCGGCGTCTGTTCCAGCAGAGGAACAGCACTCTAGCGGCGCCGGCAGAGCATTCGCAGCGGTGGCCGCCAGTTTAGTGATTATCGCTCTGTTGATGGTGTGCGTTGTGGAATACCGCAAGAGTCACGCGGCCATGGAGACGGCAGTTTCAACCCCGGCTCCGGCTCCGGCGCCCGTTTCGAAGCAGGTCACGCCGGAAGTCAAACAACCAGTCGTCGCACGGCAGCCGCAACCTGCGCAGCAGGCGCAACCGGCTCCGCCACGGGCACCCGCTGTCCAAGCGCCTAAAGCTGAACCGGTCCTTCAGCCGCGTGCAGCCGGGCCTGGCCTACATCGCGCGCAGATCAAGGCGATCGAGGCCACGTGGGTGGGCGTGAGTACCGATGGGAACAAAATCTTTGGCGGGATGCTGGCAAAGGGATCGACGAAGGAAGTGGAGTACTCGAAGTTTGCGTTTTTGCATGCCGGAAACGCCGCAGGAGTAGAAATCACAGTGGACGGGCAGTCAGTCCCGATGGGCACACAGCCGCGATTGCGTCTGGTGGAATTGAATGCCGGAGGCTTTCGGTTCCTGCGCTGGAGCAATGACGATCCTGCGCAGCCGTAGGCCAGGTTCGCAGGCGAAAGCGCCTGCGCCATGCCGATGGCAAATCCTTGTGCGTCAAAGTGGGGCAGACGCTTTCGTCTGCCAGGATTCGCCAGCAAGGGGACGTTACGCCATCTTCAGAACGCGATTCACCGCCGAAGTCACTACCTGCCAGCGCGACTCTTCCGCAGCCAGTTGCTTTTTGCCCGCGGCCGTCAGTTGGTACATGCGCGCCCGCCGTCCGGTGTCTTTGGTGATCCATTCGGCTTGAATCCAGCCGGCTTCTTCCATTCGGTGCAGCGCCGGGTACAGGGAACCTTCTTCGGCGCGCAATACTTCGCCCGAAATATCCTGGATGGCCGTCATTAACGCGTAGCCGTGCAGGCCCGGCCGCCGCGAGAGGATTTTCAGCACCAACAGATCGAGCGAGCCTTGCAGTGAATCGGGTTTTGGCATACTCTGACTTCTTAGTATACAGACGTCTGAGCATGGGAAGGGTCACGACAGTGCCGCGCTCCCGGACAATCCTGAACGTATATACGTTGCGATACCAATATGTTCGCTGGCTGCCGGAATCGAATTCGATTGGAACGACGAGAACAAGAAGCACCTGGACGCCCACAGGGTAGCACCCGCGGAGTTCGAGCAGTTGCTGAACAACGATCCTATCGAAACTAAATTTCGAACTGATCGATAACGAAGAACGGTACCGCTCTGTCGGCCTTACCAATAGAGGCCGTTTATTGTCAGTGGTGTGGACAATTCGCAAAGGCAAGGTACGTGCCATTACGGCCTTTCCGGCGAGTGTTTCGGACAGGAAGGCTTTTCTAGAAGAAGCTGACGAGGGAACAACCCAAGCGCCGCACGCCAACTTTTGCCACCGAGGCGGAAGAGGCTGAGTGGTGGTATAAGAACGGCAATATACATGGCAAACAGCTACTTGCAGCCGTGAAGAATGGCGAAGCTGAGGTGTTGACCAAGGAGAAACTGCGGGAGCGGTTCGCTAAGGATTCCCGAGGCAGATTTGGCTTTGGCCCGCTCAAGCAGGCCGAGCAAAAGGGTCTACCTTACCAGACTTATATCAAATGGCTGTTGCACGAAACGCTCACCGAGCGGGAAAAGCGAAAGTTGGGGTAATAGGCCGGGCAGTTCGAACGCCTAGTCGTGGCGCAGTGCCAGCATTGGGTCCACACTAGCAGCCCGCCGGACTGGCACATACGCGGCCAGCAGCGCCACTGCCACAATCGCCCCGCCGCCGAACCCGAGTGGCACCGCGCTCTCTAATTTGAGACCGTGCAGAAGGCTCGCTGCCAGTGGTCTCGCCCAAAACACCATCCCCATTCCCGCGACGAGCCCGGCACATACCATTCCCAACATGTCTTTGAGCACCAACCGGCTTACGCTGGCAGCCGTTGCGCCCAACGCCATACGGACGCCGATCTCGTTAGTCCGCTGCGCTACAGAATACGCCAGCAGCCCGTAAATGCCGATGCCGGCCAGCATAGCGCCCAGGCAGCCGAAGAACTCGGATAAAGTTGCGATGAGCCGCTCGGGAACGATGTTCGAGTCCACTTGATCGGCGAGCGTGGTGATCCTTGTCACGGGTACCGTTTTCAGGACGTCGCGCACCATCTGCCGCACCGTCCCGGCCACTGATTCCGGTTCCGCGGTAGTTCGCAGTTCGAACTGATCCATTAGCCGGCCTTCCTGAAACATGTTGAAGTACATCGTGGGGTATGGCGCGTCGTGCAACTCAACTGCCTTCGCGTCTCCTACCACGCCTACGATTTCGTAAGGCTGGTCGTTGCCGAACCACCCTCCAGTTTTAGGATCGCGAGCGATCGCCACGTGTCTTCCGATGGGGTCCACGGCGGGGAAATAGTGGCGCGCCACCGCCTGACTGACGATCGCCACGCGGGACCGCTCAGCGTCGCGGAAGGTGAAATCGCGCCCCGCGATCAGCGGTATCCCCAGTGTCTGGAAGTATCGCGGCGCCACAAATGTCACCGCTGGCCGCAGCCGGTCCTCCTGTTTCTCCACGTACCCTTCCGCGATCAGGTAGCGGCTCCCGGACCCGCAGCCTTCCAGCGGCGTACAGCCGCTGATGGATGTCGAGCGCACCCGCGGGATGGTTTCCATCCGCGCCAGCAGTTCCTGGTACAGCATGGCGAGTTGATCGCTCTTATATCCGCTGCGTTCGGGGTCGAGAGTTACCAGCAGCACATGATCGCGGCGAAAACCGAGATCGAAATTCCGCAGACGCGTCAAGTGGCTCAAAAACGCTGCGGAAGCGGTAACCAGGAAAATCGAAAGAGCCACCTGCGCGGTAACCAACCCTTTTCCAAACAGGCGCCAGAACCGCGTGTCGCCCTTTCCGGCCTGCCGCAATGTAGACGCCGGAGCCAGCCGGAACGCGTACCAGGCCGGCCCGAGGCCGAACAGCAGGCCGGTGAGAACCGCGAGTGCGGCGGTGAAAAGCAATATGTTCAAATCGGGTTGCACTTGGATTTCTATGTGCTCAAAAGCACGGCCACTTGCCATGATCCGCACCAACAGGCCGATTCCCCAATAGGCCAGCGACATTCCGGCCACAGTGCCGGCCCCGGAAAGGATCAGCGATTCCGTGAGCATCTGCCGCATCAATCGGCTGCGGCCGGCGCCGAGTGAGACACGCACGGCCAGTTCCCGCCGCCGGCCCGCCGATCGCGCCAGCAACATGCCGGCCATATTGATACACGCCAGCAACAACAGCAGGCCAACCACCGTCATCAACAGCACTAGCGGCTTGCCGTACTGATCGCGAACGCGCGCCAGGCCTGCGCCTGCCGGTTCCACTTCCACCTGCATTAGCCTTATCTTCGGATCTTTGCCACTGGCCGGATTTTGCTCCAGCCAGTTTCGGTACAGCACACTCATTTCGGCCTGCGCCTGCTGAAGCGTGACACCTGGCTTTAACCGCCCGAGCATTGCGAGATCGTTCCTCTCACGCGGCAGCCAGACGTCTGTCCGCGCCCCCACCCGCGGCCCTATGTACGTGCGAGGCGCCACGCCGATGACGATCTTTGGCGCGTCCTCGTACCAGATGCGCTTGCCGAGCACCGCCGGGTTGCGATTCAACCTTGTGTTCCAGTAGGACCAACTCACCACGGCAACGCTTCCGTCGCCGCTCGCGGGAACGTCCTCCGGACCGATCAGTCGTCCGATCGCGGGCTTCAGCCCGAGCATCGCAAAATAGTTTCCCGGCACGGTCTCAAGGATCAAATTTTCCCGATCGGCTCCATCGATATGAATGCCGGCCAGGTTGTCGAACGACGTACCCGTTAGCGCGGAAAAAACGTGGTTGCGTGCGCGGAAATACTCATATTTATCCCAACCCCAATACGCCATCTCTCTCGGCTCACCGGGAGCCTTTCGCAAAAATTCCACCAGTTGCTCGGGATGCGCAACCGGCAATTGGTGCAACATGATGGTGTAGAACAAGCTGTAGATGGCGGTGTTGGCGCCGATCCCGAGTGCGAGCGATAGGACTGCCACCACCGTGAATCCGGGGCTGCGCCGCATCAGACGTAGTGCATAGCGGATGTCGTTCAGCATATCCGTTAGAATGATAAACCATTGCCCACAAACTATTGGCCGACGTTCAACAAGTTCCTAAGCGCCCGTGACGCCGAGCGAGCGTCGTTTTCGATGGAGAAGCTCCGGTCCTATGGCTTCGAAGGTGCTCTAACAGGCAGCTTGGCGGCGGAAGCTCACTTGCTCTCGCGAGGACTGAAAACCGAACAACATCCGCTGAACGACCTGGATTTTGTGGTGGAGAGCTTCACATCCGTTCCAAGCTCGATGGCTAGTGGATTTCTGGTGCATCATGTCCACCCACACGCGCCCGAAGGAAAAACGCTGCTTCAACTGATTGATCCCGAACAAGCGCTGCGTATCGATTTGTTCCGGCAGTTCGGTGCCGCGCTGATGCGGGCGGAGCGGCTGTGGGGACTCAGGGTGATCTCGCTGGAGGATCTTATGGCTAGAACGACGTCTCTGGTGCTGGGTCATCTTCGAAGGGGCGCAAGCATTGACCCAAAGCACGCGCATCTGTTTCGGCGATTAGCCGGCCTCGGCGATCCGGCCAAAATCGATGTTGCGTGGCGCGATCATGGTCCTTCAGAGGCCGAAGCATTTTACCAGGCGGCGCAACTTGCGCACGAGCTTTTGGACCTTCACCCGGAGCTGGCTATTCGCGATCAGTATTCAACGGAGGTGACACCCTGTCCCCGATGCCGGGATGCTGGTCTATTCCGGCGCGCGCGGCCGGAGGTGATCCTGAAACTGCTGGGCTACTGGTGATCGACACGTCAGGTTATTCCGCCGACATTATTGCTAAGTGAAAAAATCCAGACACTTTTGCGGGATGGAGCCGTATAGGTATATATGGGCTCGTTCTGGCAAGACCTTCGTTACGGCGTTCGGACTCTCATCAAGGATCGCGCTTTTCTATTTACCGCGGTATTGGCTCTTGCACTGGGCATCGGATCAACTACCGCAATCTTTAGCG
>DASYNU010000036.1:0-15856 GCA_036008345.1 Bryobacteraceae bacterium | reverse complement strand
ACCGTTGGTCAGGTTGGAGATCGCAGCGCCGGACGAATTCCAATATCCGTTCTTTGCGAATGGAACAACGTCACTGATGGCTGCGAAGACCAGAATGCTGGCGGCGGTTGCTATGACAGCCAGCATGGCCATCTTCACTTCTTTTTGCTCGATCTTCTTGCCTATATACTCAGGCGTGCGCCCGACCATCAAGCCGGCGATGAACACAGCCACGATGGCATACAAGAGAATTCCGTAGAGTCCCGCGCCCACGCCTCCAAAAATGACCTCGCCGGTCATCATATTAAACAGCGGCACCAGTCCTCCGATCGGAAGGAAGCTGTCGTGCTGGCCATTGATGGCCCCGCAGCTTGCGTCGGTGGTGATGGTAGCGAACAACGCTGTAGTGGCAATCCCGAAACGGGTCTCTTTGCCCTCCATATTGCCGCCCGCCTGCGACGCGCTAGCGCTGGTTTGGATGCCCAGCTTGGCGAGCAGCGGATTGCCGCCTTGTTCGACCGGATAACAGACAAAAACTCCGACCAGGAACATCACGCTCGCGGCTGCGAACAAAGCCCAGCCCTGGCGCGTATCGCCGACCATTTTGCCGAAGGTGTACATCAATCCAGCCGGGATCACAAAGATCATCAGCATCTGAACGAAGTTGGAGATGGGCGTGGGATTCTCAAACGGATGCGAGGAGTTAGCCCCGAAAAATCCGCCGCCATTGGTGCCGACCATCTTGATGGCTTCTTGGGACGCTACCGGGCCCTGGGGAATAACCTGCGCCGCGCCTTCCACGGTGGTGGCCTTCGTATTGGGATGCAGATTTTGGATCACGCCCTGCGAGCAAAGGAAAAGAGCGCCCACCAGCGACAACGGCAGCAGCACGTAGAGGGTGGCGCGGGTCAAGTCGACCCAGAAGTTTCCGATGGTCTTCATCTGCTGGCGTGCGAATCCGCGGGCTACGGCGATGGCGATGGCCACTCCGGCTGCGCCCGAGACGAAGTTCTGAACAGTGAGGGCAGCCATTTGAACGAAGTAGCTCAGCGTGGCTTCGCCGCTGTAGGATTGCCAGTTGGTGTTAGTAACAAAGCTGACTGCCGTGTTGAACGCGAGGTCGGGCGTCATGACGGGAGTCCCGAAATTCTGGGGATTCAGCGGCAGGTAAGCTTGCGCGCGTTGGATCACGTAGGCCAGCAAGAAGCCGAACACGCTGAACGAGAGCAAGGCGCCCGAGTATTGCGTCCAACGCTGTTCGGCGTCTTCGCGAACTCCACTGAGCTTATAAATCAGGGTCTCGAGCCAACGCAACACGGGATGCAAAAAAGTCCGTTCGCCGTTGAAGACGCGGTGCATGAATAGCCCGACTGGTTTCGTAATGACCAACAGGATCAGAAAGTAGATAACGATCTGGAGAACGCCTATGGAAGTCATGGCAGGGTCCCTTAGAACTTTTCCGGCCGCAGCAACGCGTAGATCAAGTAGACGAAGAGGAAGAAGGATGCTATTCCAGCAATGATGTAATCCATGGTTGGGTTCCTTTTACAGCTTGTCGCATGCCTTGGTGAAGGCCCAGGAGAGGACGAAGAACAGGATGGCAACTATTACGTAGAAGATGTCGAGCATAACGCCTCAATTTCACTGTAGAACGGCGAGGGTGAGGAAGTGATAAGGAAGGCATAAGGATTTCATAAAGACGAGGGCTAGCCTTGTGCAAGTGCCACAATTCCGAGCGCAAAGCGTATCGCGAAGGTCAGGAACCCCGTACCCACAATGCGCAAACCTAGTTTCTTGCCCCAATCGCCGTCCTTGACGTAGGGAAACAAGCCAAAACTCTCGTGGACCAGATTGCCGAAGCGAGCCGGGGCGAAGATCATGAACAGCCCCACTCCGGTCCAACCAAGAAACATTAGCGAGTAGACTAGAACGATTCCTAGCAGCCGGCTCATAATGAGGTCGTCAGCGTCATCGCTTAGGTTTCGAAGTTGTTACCGAACCGCGACGGTAAGGGAGTCGGTCCTGGCGCGTATTTTTTGAAAGCTTCTCAGCGACCGGTCCTTTAGACACTAGAATCACCGACTCCCTCACGGTCGCGGTTCGGTAGCACTCTTCAGTGATCCGGGCGGTTCAGCCTCTCCCGGCATGCTCTTGATGGTGATGCCTCCAAAACCCACGCGTAGATAGACCCGGTGCGCTGCAGTGGGGCTGGCGAACCGCTCCCCCAGCAGGTACCGGCGGCGATATAAGTCGCCTTCGAAATCTGAAGTCACCACGCCGATTTTGGTTTTCGCATCAATCGAATACGCACCCGTATCCGGCAGCATCAACACAAGGTCGCCTCGATGTCCGGATGCCTCAATGTCGCCGGTCACGTTGGCCACCAATACCTGGCCCGTACCGTGGTGGATTTCGAGGCGCGAGTCGCGCGGCACACGGATCTCGTAATCCACCGATATTTTCTGGTCCTGTTGCGTGGAGATCGTCAATTCCGTGTCCGAAACCCGCTCAGTGGAAATACGAGCACGCTCCAATTGGGTTGCCTCTTTCTCGCGCTCCTTGGCGTCGTAATATTTCTGCGTCGATTTGACGACCGTGATCTCAACTTCGGGGCGGTCCCAGCCTTCCACATTCAATGTGCCGTAGGAATGTTTGATGCGAATGATCCCTCCGGGCGCAAAATTCATGCGCTCAGTTTTGGTTGCTTCAACACGCCGCCCGGCTGCCGACAATGGCACGTTTATTCCTAGCAAGCCGAGTTCGAAGACGAATATCGCCAGATTGCTTCGCATGTCTTACCTCTAGTGCGGGTGCAATTGCGCACGCGCCTGGGTCACCATGTTCCGGTACCGCCGCGCCAGCTCGCGGATCCAACCATGATCCCGGCGTTTGATTGCATCCTCGTGGATCAAGTCTCTGCCAATGCCGAGCGCCGCGGCACCGGCTAGTATGTATTCGGCGGCGTTTTGCTGATTCACGCCTCCAGCCGCTATGAGCGGCACCTCGGGGAAGGGGGATTTCAGGGCTTTAATATAACCAGGGCCTCCGATTTGAGCGCAAGGAAAGATCTTGACGAAGTCAGCACCTGCCTTGGCGGCAGCGATTACATCGGTGGGTGTTAAGGCGCCGGGGATGACCAGGATTTTTTCCTGAGCGGCGAACTCCACGATCTTGACGTCGAATCCCGGGCTGGTGAGGAATAGTGCACCGGCATCCACGCACTTGCGTGCCCACGAGAGGTCTAAAACTGTACCAGCACCCTGAATCACGTCGAGACGATGCTCTGACAGATGCCGAATCACATCCAAAGCGCCTGGCACGGTGATAGTGACTTCAACGATAGGGATCCCACCGCTAGCGACTGCTTCAGCGGCGAATATTGCGTCCTCGGGGGTGTGTAGGCGTACCGCCGGGATGATGCCGATTTCATGGATGCGCGCTCGAACTTGTTCCTTCGTCATATGGAGTTGGCCGGCGAAAGCGCCTGGCCCACTTTACTGCTCAAGAGATTGGAGACATTTGGGGAGGCAGGTGGGGCAGGCGCCTTCGCCTGCCAACCCGGGAGTCGATGGCTCATGGCAGACTCCGTGTTCCCACTGCTTGGCGCAACTGCTCCACTGCTGTCAGATACGCGGCAATCGCCTGACGGTAGGCCAGCTGCGTAGCGCGATAACTGCGTTCCGCATCCAGGAAATCGAGCAAGGCCGTAGCGCCGCGGCGGTAGGAGTATTCGCTGATATCGCGGCTTCGCTTTGAGTCATCCAAAACGCCGGATCGATAAATCTGAACCAGACGGTCGTTCGACCGCACGCCTTCGTAAGCGTCTTTGACGTCCGTCAGAACCTGTCCGGTGGCCGCTTTCTGCTGCTCCTTGGCTTGGTTGATGGCGTAGCGGGTTCGCGCAATTTCACCCTGATTGCGGTCGAAAATCGGCATCGGAATGCTGAATGAGAAAGTGAGGGCGCTGAGGCCGTTGACATGCGAATAGTTGCCTGAAACGGTGTAATCTTGTTTGCCATTTGCCTTGGCCAAAGTGAATTGGCTGTTCGACGCTTTAACGCCCAGCACTGCCGCGCGAAGATCGGGCCGATTTTGCAGCGCCTTGGTTTGTAATTCCTCCAGCCTCACCGCGAGCGGCTGGTAGTCGAATGAGCCGGTAACGTCGTAGTCAGCCGGAACGGATTCGTAGCCCAACTGTTGCCGCAGGTCGGATAGTGCCTGTTCCCTAGCGAGCACGGCTTGTTCCACATCGCTCTGGAACTGCACCAGCTGCAGCTTCATCTTCAGATAATCATTTTCGGCGATGGCGCCGATTTGGTATTGCCTGGCGCTGATGTTAACCGTGTCTTGAAAGCTCTTTAAATCCTGCTGCGCCAGGTCCAGCGTCGACTCCGCTAGCTGGACATTGATGAAGAGCTGGGCCACCTGAAAAGCCAGCCCGCGCTCGCTGTCGGAGACTTGCGCGCGCGTTACGGCGGTGTTGTCTTGGGCGGCTTCCAGGCGGTGCTGCCTCTTCTCGCCACGTTCGAACATGTAACTCATCCCGATGTCACCTTCGGTTGAGTCGTGTAGATAGTCCAGGAAGCCGGCGTTCGGCTTGTACAGGGGCAGGTATTCCCAATCGGTGAAGAACGTGGGATTCGGACGAAGATTGGCTGTCACTTCCTGAGCCAGGTTTTGTTGAATCGTGGTCCGCGTAGCCAGCAGGTTGTGGTTGCGCTGGATGGCCAGATCAATCGCCTGTCCAAGCGTAAGTTTGACCGCGGCCACCTGTGCAAAAGCAGTGTCAACTAAAGCAGTGTCCAGCAATGTCGCGCAATAAAACAATATGCCGGCAGCAAAGCATGCATGGTTCCGAAGGTTCACAACTCTAGTGCTCAAAGGACGCCTCCAGTTTCGGGAGCTTATCTCGATCGCTCGCGAACCAGACGTAAAGCGTGGGCAGGATGAAGATGCTCATGGCCAGGTCGGCGATCAGCCCGCCCACAATGACGATCGCGAATGGCCGCTGCGAGTCAGATCCGATGGCGTGCGACAAGGCCGCTGGCAGCAGACCCAGTGTCGCCACCAGCATGGTCATCATGATGGGGCGAAGCCGCAGGACCGCGCCTTCGACGGCAGCCTCGAAAACAGCATAACCCCGGGCGCGAAGCTGATTGATGTACTCCAGCATGATGACGCCGGTTTGCACCGACACGCCGAACAGAGCCAGAAAGCCGACTCCTGAGGAGACGCTGAAGTGCGTGCCGGTGATAAGCAGTGCTAGCAATCCACCAACGCGCGCCATGGCGACCGTTAGAAGAATCACCAGCGCCCATTTCGCCGACCGAAACATCGTGTAGAGAATCATGAAAATTACCAGGATAGTCAGGGGCACGATGAGCAGCAGCCGCGCTTCGGCACGCTGTTGACTTTCGTACTCGCCGGACCACAGAATCCGATACCCAGGCGGCAACTTCACCTTTTCACTGATCTTTTTAATCGATTCCTCCACCGTGCTGCCGAGATCGCGGTCTCTAACGTTAAAAGTCACTGCAACATAGCGGGTGTTGCCTTCGCGATAGATATCGTAGGCGCCGTCGCGGACTTCCACGTTCGTTAATTGCGCCAGCGAAACTCGTTCGCCCGAGGGCGAGAGCAACCGGACATTTGCGATCGCTTTGGGAGTGTCACGATAGGCCTGTTGATAGCGCACCACCACGTCGTAGCGCTGCTCGCCGATAAGTACTTGACTTACGGCATTTCCCCCCACCGCGGTCTGGATGGCGTCCTGAATGTCGGCCACGTTGATTCCAAATCGAGCGGCCTGCCGGCGGTCGATTGTCAGATCGAGATTCGGCTGCCCGAAATCCCGCAATAGCTTGACATCGTGCATACCTGGAATTGCCGCCATCACCACGGCCACTTCTTCGCCCTTCGCCTCTAGAGTTTTCAAGTCGCTGCCAAAGACTTTCAGCGCGAGCTGGCCCTTGGTGCCGGTGAGCGTCTCTCCGACGTTGTCCTCGATCGGCTGCGAGAAATTCCAGATTGCGCCCGGGTATCGCTGCACTGCGCGACTCATGGCGGCAATTAGTTGTTCCTTGTTCTCGTGAAAGACCGGCCTCCATTGCTCTTTCGGCTTCAAGTCGACGAAGAATTCTGTGTTGCTAAAGCCTCCCGTATCGGTTCCGTCGTCGGGCCGGCCGGTTTGCGACACCACCTTGCTCACTTCGGGAAACGACGCAAACACATAACGCTCGTTGGTGGTGAATTTCTCGCCCTCTGAAAGACTGGTGCTGTTGGCTAGGGTGCCGCGCGCCCAGATGGCGCCTTCATCCAAATGCGGCAGGAACTCAGAACCGATGAGAGGGCCAAACGTTAGATACAGTGCTACCGAAAGGCCGGCCAGGCCAACTCCGATTGTCAGCCAGCGATGGTTGATGGCCCACCGTACAGCATGCCGGTAAAACTTCAGCGAAATCTCCATCGGGTAGTTACGGCGTTCTTTTACACCTTTCCGAAAGAGAACGCTGGATAGTACGGGTGCGATCAAGATGGAGAACGTCAAGGCGCCCAGCAGAGCGAAGGCCACCGTCCAAGCCATGGGCCGGAACAGCCGGCCTTCCACGCGTTGCAGGGTGAAGATGGGCATGTAGGCGGTAATGATAATCGCGATGGCGTAGAACACGGGTCGTTGCACCTCGTGGCATGCTTGCCGGATCATTTCCGCTGAAGTTTTTGGCGGAGCCCCATCACGGCTGCGGCTCAGATGCCGAATGATGTTTTCGATCATCACCACCGCGCCATCCACCACCATCCCGAAATCCAGCGCGCCCAAGGAGAGCAGGTTCGCTGGAATGTTACTGACGTTAAGGCAAATGGAGGCAAACAGCAGCGAAAACGGAATAGTGAGGGCTACGATCAACGCAGCGCGCGCGTTGAGGAGAAATAGAAACAGGATGATGGCAACCAGGATCATCCCTTCTCCGAGGTTATGTAGGACGGTATTTAAGGTGAAGCGGAGAAGGTCAGAGCGGTCGAGCATCGGAACCACTGTCACGCCGGGAGGGAGAATGCCGTTGTTGAGTTGGCCGACTTTCTTGTGAATCGCCGCGAGCGTGGATTCTTCTTCGGCGCCCTTGCGCATCAGAACGGCACCTTGGATGACGTCGGGTTCATCGACGATGACCCCGTCGTCCATGTGGTTGGAGCGTGCCATGTGGCCCAACCGGATCTTGGGACCCTGCGCCACAAGCGCGATGTCCCTCACCCGAAGCGCGGTGCCGGTTTGTGTCTTGAGGACCGTTTGCTCAATATCCTGCACACTGCCGAACAGTCCCAGCGTGCGGACGTTCATTTGTTGTAAGCCGACTTCGACAAAGCTGCCGCCGGCGTTGATGTTGTTGTTGGCAAGCTGCTGCTCAACTTGCCCGATGCTGAGCCCATAGGACACCAGCTTGCCCGGGTCGACGCGCACCTGGTATTCCCGTACGGTTCCCCCGAAATCGGAAACATCCACGACGTTCGGAACGGACTTGAATTCTTTCAGCAGAACCCAATCTTCGAGCGACCTCAACTCCATCAGATCGTAGCGGGGATTGGTACTCCTTAGCGTGTACCAATAAATCTGACCGGTGGTGCTCCAATCCGTGCCAATTTGAGGCTGCAGATTCTGTCCGGGCGGCAGATTCACCTGTGTCAGTCTTTCGAGTACCTTTTGGCGGTTCCAATCGTTGACCGAGCTGTCGTCAAAGATCATGATCACGAATGACAGCCCGAAGATCGATTCAGACCGCAAATACGTGAGATGCGGTATGCCGTTCATCTGTATTTCGATTGGGATGGTCACTTGTTGTTCCACCTCTTCGGCAGAACGGCCGGGCCATTGAGTGATTACGGTCACGTAGTTGTCGGCGATGTCCGGATAGGCTTCGACCGGGAGGTTGTGAAACGAAATTGCTCCCCAGACGGTCAGTAGCAACGCAGTGGCTATAACCACGAAGCGGTTGTTAAGCGCGAAATCTACCAGCGCCCGAATCATGATTTATTTCTCAAGCACCGGCTCCCTTAGACCCGCGTGGCAGCACGCAAGAGCGCGTGCGCCGCAGGTTGTCTTGGAATTTCTCATTGGGCGATGACGTGGTCCAACACCAGCGCGTTCGTCACCACCTGTTGGCCTGGCGATATTCCGGACTTTATCTCTTGCAGGTTGCCCGGCAAGGGGTCGCCGCTCACCACTTCCAGGCGCCGGAATTTGTTGCCAGGCGCGGGCACGTACACCCAGTCGCGATCGTGCATGTGCATGATGGCGTCAGCAGGGACGGCTGTGTGCGTTTCCTTCTGCTGCCCGCGGAACGTCGCTTTCACGAACATGCCCAGGCGCATGATGCCGGGATTTCGGACCTCGATGCGCACTTTGCCCGTCCGGATGTTGGGGTCGAGAATGGCGCCGATGTTGCTGACGGTTCCCTTGAATACGCGGCCGGGGTAAGCATTCAAGCCAATGTCCGCCGTATCGCCGAGCCCCACATTAGCCAGATCGTTCTCGTACACGTCGCACACAATCCAGACGTACGAAAGATCGGAAATCGTGAATGGGCTCGGAGTGTTGAAGGCTTGCACGGCCGAAGCATTGGTGATTTGCTGATCGGTGATCACTCCGGAAACTGGCGCAAAAATATCCACCATACCGTTGGGTTTATCGGGATCGTTCCCGAGCAACCGGAGATGCTCGGACATGGTTTCCAGATCAACTTTGGCTTTGTCCTCGGTGTCTTGAGCAATTTGCAAATCGTTCAGCGCAATAGCTCCGTGTTCGTACAGATCCTTGGCGCGTTCCAGTTGAGCGCGGGAAAGAATCTCGTCCGCGACAGCTTTTCGGTAGTTGGAATAACCACCCGAGACATCGTCGCTTCGAACAGTCAACAGCAACTGGCCCTTTTGGACCGTGTCGCCCAGTCGCGCGTGGATGCCCACAACGCGTCCGGAGGCCAATGAAACCACGGGGACATTGCGGGAAATATCGGGAGTCACAGATCCCGTGACGATTAACTCCGAGGTAGTGGTGTGTTCGATCGCCGCAGCGAGTGGATACTGCTCCGGATGGTCCACTGTGAATAGGGTGAGGTCCACCATCGGAACCACTTTGGCGATAGGGGGATCACCGGCTGCATTAGCGTCCGCCTGCGCATGTACGCTGTGACAGCCGTTCAGGATCAGTAGCCCAGAGATCGAGAGTGCGAGAAGAATAATTCTCAAACTTTGGTCTTTCAATGTAGACTCCACCCCCATCGAAGCCTGGAATTCCCTGCCCCGCTAGAACTTGACCATCACACCGACGCTCAGCTTGGCTTCACTTCTGCGAAGGTCCGGGTACCAGATATTACCGGCTCCACCGCAAGCCGTGGTTGCTGCTGCGAGATTGTTGGTACCTGCGGTTGCGCCCGACATGCAGGTGTAGTATTGCGGAAAGCCGTTATTTCCACCAGGGGGCGTTACGCCGCCGCGCCCGGCAAAATACGGCACATCGGAGTGCCGATAACCAGCTTCAGCCCACCAGGTGATGTACTGTTTGGGCATGTACTGCAAAGTAACGGTGCTGTCCCACATGTGAGCCCGCTGGCCGGGATTCTCCGTGAAGTATGGCGTACCGGAGGCAGCCCAGGCTCCATCGATGGGCGGCAGCAGCGTCAGGTAGCGGCCCCAGTTGCTCATGTCTCCGCCGCCGAGCGTGAGGCCGAATAGATCCTTGTGGAACCACATGCGATCGTACAGCATCCAGCCTACAAATGACGACCGGTTGGGACCGCCGTGGCAGGTAATTCCGCCACCATACTGGCAACCTGCGTCGCCCGTGAGTGAGAACGCCATCTTGGAGAGACCCAGACTCTCAGGACTGTTGTAGTACCTGACCTCGATACTGTCATCGGTGTGGATGCGCTGTGTCTTGGGAAGGCCCAGGTTGTCTTGCCCGTAGCCGTATTGGTTGGCCACCAGCTTGAACCATTCTTTCGGCATCCATAGAAGCTGCCCACCGAGACCGGGATGGCCGTTGAATTTCGCGTACGACTGCCATCCGTTGATGAACCAAGGTTCAATCTTCAGCTTGTTGGTCGGGAACCACTGCACGCGCACGCCGTTAAAGAACCAAGGCGTGTTGGACGACACATACGAGGGTTGATAGGTCCAATTATCGTAATTGTAATAACTGAACAGACCAATGTACGACACGAAGATGCCTGCGTCGACATTGAGCCCGTGTTGCACGTTGAAGTGATACCCGCCGTAAGCTTCAGATACATACTTGTAAGCATTCTGGAGATCCCACTGGCCGACTCCGCCGGTGTTTCCGTTGCCGGATCCGGTTGCCGAACTAGCATCGTTGCGCGGTGTAGTGGTCGCAAACAATCCTTCCATGAACAGGATTCGTCCACGCACGTTCTCCCAATGGAAATCACCGCCGACACTAGCCTGCTCAATCTGGACTTCGCCGGACCGGAAGCTTTCGGTGGCGCCCACGATGGTGTGGTCGATGGGTTGATTGAAATCCGCCATGTAGTGAGTGTCGAACCGGATTTCCGGCGTGAAGAATTTAGTATCCAGCACGGTGTCTTTGTTGCGTGGACTGCCGTTCAGCCAGGTAAAGTCGCCATATGCGAATGGAGTAAAGTTGTCGACTCCTTGCGTGGCCTCGGGGGCTTGGAGCGCATCCGGAATTATGTGCTGAGGGGGAGCGACAGGTGTCGGCGGCTGGGGTACAGCCGGCTTGCCGGCTTGTTCCAACGTACCCGGAAACGCGGCGGGCATTGGGGTGGTTGAGGCTACCAGTGGCCGATTTTGCGAAACGCTTTTGGCAGCCGTTTCCACGGGTCCCGCATCCTTCGCTTCAATTGCGGCAAGGCGTGCTTCCAGCCGCTCAACTCGCTCGAGTAATTGCTTTTCTCTCTCGGTCAGCGGCGCGGCCGCGACTTGCAGTTTAAGATCCAGCTGGGCGGTCTGGCGTGCTGCTACGTCGACATGCACGGACGATTTCTGAAATCCATCCTTCGTAACTACAACTTCATATGCCCCAGGAACGAGATTCGCAATAGAAAAAACACCGTCGAAGCCGCTAGCGGCCGTGCGGTCCGTGTTTTTCTCAACATTGTGCGCGGTGATTTGCGTCTGTGCCAGAGGCGAACCACTCGCGGAATCTCGAGTGACCCCGCCAATGCCTCCATTGGACTCCTGCCCGAAAGCGGTAGGCGTGAGCGCCGCCACTTGCAGCACGAGGCAAGCCGGCATAACTGCGGAAAGCAGCAACTTTTTATCAACAATCATATTCATAAGCTCTTGATAACCTCACGACACATTAAGAGTTCAGAGACGTTCGGAGTGTTGGCATTTGACAGGGCGACCGGCTACCGGACTGGGTTGGCTGTGCTAGACGCTCATGAAAAAGGCATAAACGGCGGGTGCCGATTTTTGCCTCATCCAGCGTGGTATTGCAGGCGGCCGAACGGATGGTTTCATTCGCATGAATTTGAATCGTATGCCAGTTACGGGTTAGCGGACCGCAGCTACGATCCGAGTTTTCAATGGGACCCATGGGGACTATCAATCGACCGGCTGTCTTCCGCTGGCTTATCAGTGGCACTGTCCTCAAGCTTATTCCGGGATGCGTGAAGAAGTAATAACGAAGGCGTAAGGACTTTATAAAGGACTGATGGAAAATGTCAGAGCTGCAGTTTCCCTTCGAATTCCATCTGGGCGATGTCGAAGTCCCGCTCGAGATAAAGCCGGGCGATCTGTGCGGTAAACCGGACGCGCTTATCGTCTTTGGTGATTTCGTCCGATCGTGGAAAGAGATAGACCACGATCGCGAGCCCGTTGGGGCGCTGCAACACATCGACACGCTCGGCTTTGATATCCTTCTTTCCTTCGCGCTTCAGAAAAGCTGCTCTCTTCATAATGTTCAGCTCAGTGCTACCGCCCTTAAGACCAGGAACGTCGTAGACTGCAATGGCATAGAATTCTCCGTCCCAGTCCGGTGCGCCGATTTCTTTCGCTTTAACTTCCGCGACCCTGACCGGGAAGGCGCTTTCCCAACGGACCGTAAGCGCATCGGCATATCCGGACCCGGCCTTGGGCCTTACGGGCTCAGGCTTCTGAGCAGGCGCGAAGACCCCACCTCCGCCGACTCCTTGCAGCCCCACGCCCTTCCCGCCTCCCATTTGTCCGCCTTCCCGGCGTTGATCTTCCGTCAGTTCGGGCAACAGGGCCGGCTTGGCATATCTGACCCACGGAGAATTGGTGAGCACTTGTTTCGCGTCTTCCTCATCCCATTGCTGAATTGGTTTGGTCATCCACGCGGGATCGGCGGCGACGAGTAATGCGACATTCGAAGTGACGAAAAAGCATAGGGATGTTCGGTACATAATCTCAAATAGAAACCGTCAAGGTACCGTCTCCCTTACGGTCGCGGTTCGGTAACACTCTCTTAGCATGCCAAACCAGGGATCAGTCAATTCTGGCTGACCGTTGTGAGAGGACGAAAGCGCCTGATCTCGCCCACGCGATCGCTGTTCGAAGTTGAAGTGGACGGCGGATTCTGGAATCCGGGCTCTTCGCATTCTGCAAAAACTGCCGGGTCCGCCTGGCGGAAGAACTCGCGATGTAGCAGCTCGACGCTTTTCTGCATCTCCGCCGACGGTACCAAGACACTCAGAGCCAATTTCGAATGGCCGCTCGGGAGAATCGTCACAGGAATCTGTTTCAGAGCGGCTAACGCGCGCGCGGCAATCTCTGAAGCGCCGTCAATCCCTGCTCCAACCAACGTGAGAATCGCGGAGCGTGGGTGCAATCGCACTTCGACGCATCCGTCCAGCTCAATGGGAAGATTCCGATACTGCATCGAACTCTTCAACGCCAGGAAGATGGTTCCATTGTTCTGGCACAGAAATTCGGCTGGCATGCCGTAGCGCCGGCTCATCTCGCCTAACGCGACGGCCAAGGCTTCGGGGTCGCGTTGATCCTTGGACCGAATTTCCAGAACGGTCAGATCCGGCTTGCACGCAATCGCCTTGACGATATTGGAACAGGGGAGCACGGACGGCGTGACACGCGTACCTTCCACTTCCGGCCGGCGAGAGTTTTTGATCACCAGCGGAATCCGTTGGCGCACAGCCGGTGTCACCGTGTCAGGATGCAGAACCTTGGCGCCGGACTCTGCCAGTGCGGCTGCCTCTTGATAGGAGAGCGACCGGACGCGGTACGCTCCCCGAAGAACACGTGGATCACAAGTCAGCATCCCATCCACATCCGTCCAAATCTGGATCTCATCGGCTGAAACGCCCGCGCCCACAATGGATGCCGTCAAGTCCGAACCACCGCGGCCCAGCGTTGTTGTCACACCATCTTCGGTGGCGCCGATAAAGCCGCCCATCACCACTACGCGGCCGTCGTCACTGAGATAGGGAATTACGCGCCGTAACCGGGCATAGCTCTCCCAATAAAGCGGCCGGGCCGCGGTGTGACGATCATCAGTGAGAATCACTTGCCGCGCGTCCAAGTGGACCGATGGTATCCCCTTGCTCTCAAGAGCAGCCGCCACGATCTCGCTGGACATGCGCTCGCCATAACTGGCAATCTCATCTACCAGGGCTGGGGTAACCTCCCGCCCTTCGTCAGACGCCTCAAACAGGATCACGCGCAGGTCGCGGAAGGAGCGCTGCAACGATGTTTCGATCCGGTGGAGCGCGTCGCCGTTGGCTACCTGATCGGCTACGTCGAAGTGAAACTCCTGCAGTTCATCGAGGCACTTGGAGCCGAGGTAGCGGTCCCCCCGCCGGGCGTGTTCGGCAAACTCCAGCAGTCTATCCGTCGTCTTGCCCATGGCGGACACAACTACAACCGGGAACTCCGCAAGATGCGAGTTCACAATTGTGGCCAGGCGCGCGATTGTATCGCCCGATTCTACGGAGGAACCGCCAAATTTCATGACAATCATAAAGAGAATGATCCTTTCCAGGCCCTGAGGGCCAACCGAGAACACAATTGCAGGGTGAGTACAGCAGGAGCTGAGCCTATTTTGGGTCGGAGCGTGAAGCCAACTAAAGAGCGTTTACTATCTGGCTCGTCTTTCATCGCGGTTACCGTGGCACAACTTCTAAGTCCACCGGCATCCAGTTCCACGATACGGCTTGGGCCATAAGGAAGTCATAAAGTTGCGATAAGGTTTTCGTGAATGCCTTTTCGACTGATCTTTATGAAGTCCTTACGCCTTTGCTATTACTTCTTCACGCATCCGGGATTAACCTGAGGACGGTGCAACAATGATCAAGCAGCGCGAGTCTGTACAGCTCTCCCAGCGGCGATCCACACTCGAAGTGGCGGTGGTTTTCACCAAGGTACCGGCGACATTAAGGGCGTTGAAGATGGCGGCGGAACTGGCGCAGAATCTCAATGCGCGTATTCGGCTTCTGGTTCCGCAGGTTGTGCCCTATCCCCTGCCGCTCGAAAAGCCCGCAGTCTCGCAGGAATTCCACCGTAAGCGGCTTCAAACGCTCGCGTCCCATGGATCCATTGATACACGTATCGAGCTGTGGTTGTGTCGCGACCGGTTCGATGGGCTCTCGCAGGCATTGGAACCTGACGCGCTGGTTGTGATGGGATTGCGCCCAACGTGGTGGCCGACGGCTGAGAAGGCACTGGTGCGAAAGCTACGGCGAAAAGGCCACGAAGTGATTCTAGTGGATTCTCCCGCCAAGTAGTCACTCGTTCCGGAGCGCGATCATCGGATCAATCCGGGAGGCCTTCCGCGCGGGCATGTATCCGGCCAGCAGCGCGGCGCCCACTAGAATGGCTACGGCCAGCGCCAGTGTTAACGGATCGTTGGGCTTCATTCCGAATAGAAAAGATTCCACCAATTTCGATGTGGCCAGTGCGGTCGGCACACTGATGGCGAGGCCCACTGCGGCCAGCGCGCACACTTCACGCAAGATCATCCAGACCACTCGGCGGCGCTCGGCTCCGAGCGCCACGCGAATCCCGATCTCGCTGGTGCGACGCGCAACACTGTATGAAACCGTACCGTAGAGACCGACGCAAGCGATCCCGAGCGCCAGGATCGCGAAGCCGCTGCACAATTTGGCGAAAGTGATCTCTTGATTGATCCCCTGGTCGATGTCCTCTACCTGGGTTCTTACCTCGGAGACTGGCACGTGCGCATCCGCTCGGCGCACTATGTCGCGCACAGAGTTCACATAGCGGAGTGGGTCCCCTGAGGTGCGCAGTTCATACACCATCTGATTCGGCCGCGGGTAACCTTGGTCATAAGGCATATACACCACCGGCGGGAACTCCTTGGTCAAGCTCCCATAGCGCGCGTTTCGGGTTACTCCAACAATCTCCATGTCGCGCGCGAGAGGCTGCCCTTCCCCTCCCTCACGCAAAATCACATGCTGACCAAGCGGATTCCGATTTTGAAAATTGGCCTTGGCGAACACCTGATTGATCACTGCAACGGCCGGCGAACCGGGCCGGTCTCTCTCCTCAAAATCGCGGCCGGCCAGGATCGGAATCTGCATGGTCGTGAAGAACGCTGGTCCAACAGTCAGAAGAAAGTTGGCGTCATTGGGTGGCCCACCGCGTACGCTGATGGGTAACCCATGCTCGCCTTGGACCAGCGAATCTTCCGAAAGACTGGCGCTTCGCACGCCGGGAATCTCACTGAACCGTCTACGCAGATTCGCGTAAAACGCTTCTATTTCCGGATCCTTGTGTCCAGCCTTCCGCGCGTCCACCTGGAACATCAGCACGTTCTGACGATTGAAGCCGAGTTCGATCGACTCCAGATTTGAGAGTGTACGCACGAAAAGTCCCGCCGCAACCAGCATCAGCAGCGAGATGCCAATCTGTC
>DASYNU010000035.1:0-29701 GCA_036008345.1 Bryobacteraceae bacterium | reverse complement strand
ACGATGGTTTGCACAAAACAACTTTGCGAGTTTAGAGACAGTTGGGAGATGGCCCAGCAGAAGAACGCCATTGTTCTGGGCGTGAACCCCGGCGGCCCTCAAAAGCACGCCGCTTTCAAATCGCACCACCAATTTCCGTTTGCTCTTTTGGTGGACCGCGGTCAGCAGGTAGCTTCCAGCTACCACGCCAACGGGCTCATCGTGAAACGGACGGTCTATCTGATCGGAAAGTCGGGGAAAATCCGCTACGCGCGCCGTGGGAAGCCGAACCCCCTGGAAGTTCTGGCCTCCGCGGAATAGATCAGGACGACGCTTGGCCAGCCGATGATTTCTCGCCCGCTTCCAAAGCTCCCAGCGCCGCGTCTTCGGTGGGATAGATGGGAATCACGTTGGCGAGCCGCGTAAGCTCCAGGACGTCTCGTACGCGGCGATTCAAATTCGCGAGAACGAACCGGCCAGTCGCATTCTTGAGGATGCTAGTGTAAATTCCAATCAGAAAACCTATGCCGGTGGAATCAATATAGGAGACTTGGCTAAAGTCCGCCAGCACCTTTTTATAACCCGCGTTCTTAATCTCTTCGGTCTTGGCGCGCAAGTATGCGGAATCCTGCCCGGTCGCGAACCTGCCGTGCAGACGCAGGATACAAATATCGCCTTGCTGCTCGAATTCAACTAGCATGAGGTCCCTTGTCATCGTACTACAAATAGACCGTTTCTCGTTTCTCGTTGGGGGCAGTCCCTAATCCCCAGTCCCTAGCCCCCAACTTGCTATACTTCGCCCATGCGACTATTACTGGCGGCGTTCCTTGGTCTGACATTATGTGCTCTGACGCTCGCGGCGGCGGATATCTCCGGTACCTGGAGCGCGAGTGTGGTGCTGGATGCCGGCAGCGGCACCGCTACGTTTGTCTTGAAGCAAACTGGGGAAACTTTGGCCGGTTCTTATTCGGGCGCGCTCGGCGAGGCTAAGGTGACCGGGTCCGGTAAAGGGCGATGAAGTGGAGTGGACCTTCGAAACCGAGGATGCCGGCAAGGTACTCTATAAGGGCAAGGTTAAAGGCGCTTCCAAGATCGAGGGCACGGCTGAGTACGGACAATTAGGGAAAGGCAACTTTACTGCGGAAAAGACGAAGTAGAAACCCGTTTCTGGTTTCTGGTTATTCCTCTCGCAGCGCCACAACCGGTTCCACTTGGGTTGCGCGGCGCGCTGGGATATACGCCGCGATCGCGGACACACCGATCAATACGGTAACAACTGTTAGAAATGTCCCCGGATCGGTGGGGCTGACGTGATAGAGTTGGGTCGCTAGAAGGCGCGTCAATGCCAGCGCCGCCAAGGTTCCTGAGACCAGGCCCACAAGCGCCAAGGCCAAGCCCTGACGTAGCACCATCCCTTGCACCTCGCGGGCCGAGGCGCCCAGCGCCATCCGGATGCCGATCTCATGCGTTCGTAGCGACACCGTATAAGCCAGCACGCCGTAGAGACCCACGGCAGCCAAAATCAGCGCAAGCACCGAGAACACGCCGAATAATACGCTCACAAACCGCTCACGCCAGGCGCTGCGATCCACAATCTGGCTAAGGCTCAGGATCTCACTGACGGCAATGTCCCGGTCGATGGAGCTGATTCGGGCGCGCACCGCGTTGGCGAGTGTCGCTGGATCTTGAGCGGTTCGAAGAATAATGTTGGACACGGGGTAACGCTCGCTCGCCGGAATATAGATGTTCCATCGGCCCACGCGATCCAATTGTTGGTTGCGTACGTCCCCGGCGACTCCGATTACGGTGTGCCACGGCTCATTGTCTTCCGGAGGGCCGAACCGCACCCGCTTGCCGATCGCGCTCTCATTAGGCCAATATCGCTTGGCCAGGGATTGATCGACGATAGTGACGAACCGATGATCCCAATCGGAGTCTGTGAAATCCCGGCCCTCCACGGTGGGAATATCCAATGCCCGGAAATATCCTGGCGTTACAACGGTGTGATTGATCATGGGCGCATCTTTGAGCGGAAGAAAAGGAGCGCCTTCTACTGTGAGGCTGCGTCCCCAACGGGAATCTAACGGAGCACCGGACGAAAATGCGATCAAGGACACTCCGGGAAGACTCGCCAACTCATGCCGGATTTGCTCCAGCAATGCTCGCGTCTTCGGTCCCTGTGGATAGCGCTTGGGCATTCCGAAATCGAGCGTGAGAACTCTCTCCACGTTGAATCCAAGAGATTGGGTTCGTAAGGCGAGAAAACTGCGGACCATCAGCCCCGCACCGGCCAACAGAATTAGCGAGAGCGCTACTTCGGCAACAACTAGTCCATTGCGCAGAAGATGACGGCCTCGACCGGCGGTACCTGCACGTCCGCCTTCCTTGAGAGCGCCCGTAAGGTCCACGCGGGACGCACCGAAAGCCGGCGCCACCCCAAAGATCAAGCTGGTGAGCAATGACACAGTCAGGGCGAACCCGAGCACTCGCCAGTCGGTGGAGAAAGTCATCCACATCGGAAGCTCGATCGGGATGAGCGCCAGTAACAAACGAACCCCAGCCACGGACAACAGGATGCCGGCCACCGCTCCTATCAACCCAAGCAAAAAGCTCTCCGTGATTAATTGACGGACCAATCGAGTACGCGAAGCTCCCAACGCCGCCCGCAGCGCCATTTCGCGCGTCCGAACCGATGCTTTTGCCAGCAGCAGGTTGGTGATATTCGCACAGGCGATGAGCAATAGAAATCCCACGGCACACAACAGCGTGATGACGGCCAGGCGGTAGTCGCCGGCGACATAGGTCCGGAATAGAATTGCGTGCGCCGAGTTGCCATAGCTCGTGGCGGGATTCTCTTCATTGATCTTCTGCATTAACGACTGCAATTCGTCGCTCGATTCCTGAACGGAAACGTTGGGCCGCAATCGCGCAATGCCCCTCAGCCAATGATCGGTGCGGGTGGAATCCTTGACGCTGAACTGCAACGGTATCCACATCTCGGCGCGTTCCGGAAATCGGAAGCTGGACGGCATGACGCCAATCACGGTGCGGCGCAAGTTGCGAATGTCCAGGGTCTTTCCAATGATGCCCCGATCGCCGCCGTAGCGCCGCTGCCAAAGATCCTGTCCGATCACCACAACGGGCGGCCCGTTGGGCACATCTTGTTCCCGGCTGACAACCGTTCCTAGAAGGGGCTTCACTCCGAGAACTGAAAACACTCCGTCGGTGATGAAGGCGGTTGGAACGTCTTCGGCTTCTCCTTCTCCCCGAATCGTGGTCTGTCCTTCCGAATAAAGTCCGATGTCCTGTAGCAATCGCGTACGAGCACGGATGTCCTGATAGTTAGGAAACGCCACCGAGTTTCCAAACTCGGTGCTACCGGTGTGAAACTCAGCCACGGCCACCAAGCGATCGGGATCCGGATACGGAAGCGGGCGCACCAGAATTCCGTTCACCAGGCTAAAGACCGCAGTAGTGGCGCCAATTCCGAGCGCGAGAATAGCGATGGCTGCGGCAGTGATAGACGCATCTTTCCACATGACACGCAGGGCATGTCGAATATCTTGAAGCATGACGTGATAGTGCTCCCAGGGGGCTTCGGCCATTAAGCCGAAAACCGCGTGAATCCAGACTATGAGAACGCCTAGCCGGCTGTGCTGCGCGCGGCAACGATCCGTCAACGCGAGACACAACTCCCGCCCATACTCCTCCCGGAACTCGGCCGGGTACAAGATGAGCAGGCTGCGGTAGAGGCGCACCATGTTTCAGTATTTCACAGTTCGCTATAGCGAACTATGGACTAGTAGACGCGCCGATGGTAGATTGGTTAGCTAACTGGGTAAGGATAGAGAACTCGCGGAGTATCGAACCGAAGAACTGAACAACCGATGAACCGATGAACCGACGTCCGGCTAAAGGAGCCGGAAGTTGACTTCGATAGTAGCTTGCACCGCGACAGGCTTCCCGTCTTTCATGCCCGGTTTGAACTTCCACTTCTCAACCGCCTCAATCGCCTTTTGATCGAGACCGAGGCCAAGCGGGCGAATCACTTTCAATTCCCTGGGATTGCCCTTTTCGTCTACCACCACGAAAAGAATCACGGTCCCCTGGAATTTCGCCTTGCGAGCTTCTTCGGAATACTCGGGTTCTACTTTGAGGATCACGCTGGGAGGAGAAACGCCACCACCGATCCGGTAAGCGCCGCCGCCCATGTTGCCGCCGGAACCTGGGCCGAATCCAGGACCGCGTCCGGAACCAACGCCGCCTCCAGGACCAGAACCGATGCCGCCGCCCGAACCAGTACCGTTTGACGCGATCCCTGACTTGGCCAGCGGATCACCTAAAACGTCCATATTCACCTTGGGAATATTGGCGTCGGGCTGGATGATCAGCGTTGGCTCCATCACTAGCTTCGGATCCGGATTGTGAACCACGGCCATTGGAGGAACAAACTGCTTGTCAGACAGGCGAGGGAGCTTTCCCTTGCTAGCCGGCGTCGGAGAACGGTCGCCACCACCACCGCCGCCGTGCATCGCGTCTTTTTTCACGGTAGGTTTGTAGGGCGAAAGATCCGGAGCGATTATATCGATCTGCTCCTTCACTGCTTTTTGCACGGCCTTGTTCGTGCCGATCAGAAACAGCAACCCGAGCACCGTGACGTGAATCACCATCGAACTCAGCCCGGCACGCTTCTCCTGCCCACCGTAGAAGCCCCAGATTTCCTTCACAGGTACGGGCTTCGAAGTTAGCTCCAACGGCGGCAATTTCTGCGGGTGGAGGAATTCCTTGAGATCTTTCCAGAAGGTGCGGTAAAAAGGCTCTTCACCGGCCGCGAGCAACCGTTCCAGATGGAGATCGGCGTCCGTGTTGCCTTGAGAATTGTTAGCCCCAGGGTTTATTGGTTGGTCGTGAGCAGCCATCGTCTTCTTCTACTACTACGCGTCAGTAGTCTTAAAGAATCTCTCAAAAGGTAGACGTCTTCTGATTCCCTAAAGTTGCGCCGATACCTACAACTGATTCTATCACTTCCACGGATTTGTCAAGTAGGTCTATGGAATATGGAAAGGCTACGTATCGAACTCAGGCATCGCATACAACCTACACTAATTAAAGCATGTCCGAGAGGCCGCTCCTCATCTTCGATGGAAAGTGCGGGTTTTGCCGGATTTGGATTCAGTACTGGGAGCAGATCACCGGTACCAGCATAGAATACGCTCCCTCCCAGGAAGTGGGCGCGCGCTATCCCCAGATCCCGCCTAAGAACTACGGCCAATCCGTGCAGTTGGTGATGCCGGAGGGAGATGTCATCAGCGGAGCGCGCGCGGTCTTCACCACCCTGAAGTGCGCGCCAGGGATGACGTGGCTGCTGTGGGTTTACGATCATGTGCCGGGTTTTGCGCCGGCGACCGAGCTGGCTTACAGACTGATCGCGGCGAATCGCACTTTCTTCTATCACCTCACGCGGTTCACTTTCGGACGAAACATTTCGCCGCTCCGCTATGTTGGCGTGGAGTGGCTTTTTCTGAGGATCCTCGCGGCGATTTACTTCGTTGCATTCACCTCTTTCGGACTGCAGATTCGAGGATTGATTGGCGCACACGGTATTCTGCCGGCCGGCCGATACCTGGCCGCCGTTCGCAATTATTTCGGTCCTGCGAGTTACTGGACGGCGCC
Organism: Bryobacteraceae bacterium; assembly: GCA_036008345.1. Taxonomy (GTDB): domain Bacteria; phylum Acidobacteriota; class Terriglobia; order Bryobacterales; family Bryobacteraceae; genus Palsa-89. Next base: position 24,049 of record DASYNU010000035.1, on the reverse strand, counting down.
GACCATCTTTTGGATCGCGCACAGCGACGCGTTTCTGACAGCAGTGTGTGTGGCTGGAGCCGTTATTTCCGTAGTGCTGCTGGCGGGTTACCTGGAACGTACCGCTCTGCCTCTGTTGTACGTTTTGTATCTTTCGCTGTGCACCATTGGTCAGGATTTCATGTCGTTCCAGTGGGACATGTTGTTGCTCGAAGCCGGCTTTCTCGCAATATTTCTGGGATCGTCCAAAGTAATGGTCCTCATGTTCCGGTGGCTGCTGTTCCGGCTTACATTCCTATCCGGAGCGGTCAAGCTCTTGAGCCATGACCGGACGTGGCGCAGTTTGGATGCTTTGAGCTTTCACTACTGGACGCAGCCATTACCGACGACGATCGCCTGGTACATGCAGCAAATGCCACTCTGGTTCCACCGGTTCTCCACGGCGGCAGTGCTCTTCATCGAGTTGCCGATACCGTTCCTGATTTTCATGCCACGGCGTTGGCGGTTCTTCGGCGCGGGCTCCATTTTGTTTCTGCAGGCCCTCATCTTTATCACCGGCAACTACACGTTTTTCAACTTGCTGACCATGGCACTCTGCCTGTTTCTTTTCGACGATGCGGCGCTATCCAAGCTTCGTCTGCGTGTTCGGCGCGTGCATACCCGGCCTGCGTGTGTAACCGCAGTGGCCGTGTTCATCCTAATGATTAGCGGATTGGAACTACGGGACATGTTCTTGGGAGGCGACAGCGCGGTGGTGCGCGTGGCGGCGCCTTTCGGAATAGCAAATACATATGGATTGTTCGCCGTGATGACGACATCGCGGCCTGAGATTATTGTGCAGGGGTCGAACGATGGTGACACCTGGCAAGATTACGAATTCAAGTACAAACCAGGCGATCTGAAAAAGCCGCCGCGCTGGGTAGAGCCTTTCCAGCCGCGTCTGGATTGGCAGATGTGGTTCGCCGCGCTCTCCAACTTCCGAAGCACTCCCTGGTTCAGCAATTTTATAGTGCGGCTGCTCGAAGGCTCGCCGGATGTGTTGGAGCTGCTAGCCAAGAATCCATTTCCGGGAAATCCGCCGAAATACATTCGCGCCCAGGTATTCGACTATTCATTCACCGATTTCGCGACGCGCAAGGCAACCGGCGATTGGTGGGGGCGCGCTTCGCGCGGTTCATATTTCCCACCTATGGCGCTGAAGGCGCGGTAGCGGGGAAGTTATTCCGTTATTCGGTTATTCGGTTCGGTGTCCCGCATTGTGTTGTAGCCCCGCGCGTGAGCAAGGGGACTTTTTCTCCGGTTCTGCTACGTCGAATGTTGCTGGAGATCGAGGACCGCTACAACTTGAGAACCGAATAACCGAACAACAGCATAACCGAGTAACGCGAATCTCTCATCATCATTCTGATGATGAGATTCGCTATTTGATTATCAGGAAACCGCTTTCCACCCGATCATCCGCGATGCGGTTCCACATTACCCGCGCCTGGCCCGCGATCACGTGCTGAAAATCCACAACCTGCCCGGTCGGCAGCGCCGCGTACGAATGCGCCGCGCGGAAGCCGCTCTTGCTGACATCCAACAGCCGGCCAGTGACTTCCTGACGCGAGGGATCGTTAAACGTAAATTTCAGATGGCCCTCGGCCGGATGACGATGCTCGGAACGGCGATCGGCAGCAGTCATAGCGGATTTTTGCGAAGCTTCCCGGTCAGGATGCACAGGTCTGCCGCACTGCCTCCCTTCCGTATAATTTCAGCTTCCGGCTGAGCGTCCGCCGCGAGATGCCCAGCAACTCGGCGGCCTTCTGCTGATGTCCGTTGGTTTGGGCCAGCACCTTGAGAATGGTGGTTTTCTCCATCCCATCCAGGTTCGCGGGATTGGACACGGCTTGCGCCAGCCCCATCATGCTGCCTGGTCCGGGCTGCCCTAGCATCAAATCCTCGCCGCGGATTTCGAGATCGCGCGTCAGTACCGCGGCCTTGGTCACTGCATTGCGAAGCTCCCGGATGTTGCCCGGCCAAGGGTAGCGCTGTAATTCCGTCAGCGCGCTGCCGGAGAAGAACGAGCGCGGGTTCGATTGCTTGAGGAAATACTCCGCCAGCGGCACAATATCGTCCGGCCTTTCCCGCAGCGGCGGCACGTGCAAACAAATCTGGCCCAGCCGATGATAAAGATCGCCCCGGAAATCGCCCGTTCTTACCATTTGTTCCAGATTCTGATTCGTCGCCGCCACAACTCGCACATCCACCGTCACTTTACGGACGCCGCCCAGGCGGTAGTAGGCGACGCCATCCAACACTCGCAGCAGTTTTACCTGCATGCGAGGTTCCAGTTCGCCGATTTCATCCAAAAAGAGCGTGCCGTGATTGGCCAACTCGAACAATCCTGGCTTGGGAGAGTCGGCGCCGCTGAAGGCCCCTTTCTCGTATCCGAACAACTCACTTTCCACCAAATTTTCGGGCAGTGCGGCACAGCTTACATCTACCCAGGGTTTGGCATTACGCAGCGAATAATGATGCACCGCCCGCGCGATAAGTTCTTTGCCTGAGCCACTTTCGCCCGTAATGAGCACGGCCGCATTGCTCTGCGCGATGCGCTCCACCAGCTCGAGCAATTTCCGCATTACCGGGCTGGTCACTATGGCTGGCATTCCAAGGAAGGACGTCTGTTGGGAGCCTGTAACCACTATGTCTGCTTTTCGGCTGTTTGTAAGCCAGCCACTATAGTACCGAGGGTTCAGGACCTCTAAGCAAATCCCCGACTCGCTGTAGAGCATCCGGTATAGGACTTTGGGACACATTGTCCCAGCAAGGCCGGCGCCGCTCGACATTTTGTCGAATACCGGCTATCGCTCGGCTCCACTCTGGCCGATAAATCATGCAGATAGCAGGTTCGGACTATTGGCAGCGAATCTGCATCCACGGGTGGTTCGTGCTCGTGGCGACAAGGAACCGAATGTCGATTGCCGCAAGGATATACGTCTACGCTGTAATCCTGATCGGTGCGTGTGTGACTCTCAGTGAGCTTATCCACTGGGAATCGCAGGACCTTCTGCGCTTTGTCTGCTACATGTCGCTGGCCATCATGGCATCGCGGCTGAAAGTCGCGCTACCGGCGATCACTGGAACACTTTCGGTAACCTTCATCTTCGTTCTGTTCGGCGTGGTGGAACTGAGCCTTCCCGAAGCCCTGTGCATGGGTCTCAGCGCGACGTTGATCCAGTGCATCTGGCATCATCGCGAGCGTCCGAAGCCTTACCAGGTGCTGTTCAACCTGGGTAGCATCGCGATTGCGATCGCGACCGCCAGTACGGTGTACCACTCCAATCTGCTGCACAAGAGCCATCTGGATGCCGCCCTAACACTGATGGTTACGGCCACAGTGTTCTTTGTGATGAACACTTTCCCGGTAGCAGCGGCTATCGCGCTCACCGAGGAAAAATCGCTACGGCAAGTCTGGAGAGAGAGTTATTTCTGGTCGTTCCCCTATTATTTGCTGGGCGCGGGAATCGCGGGCGCGGCCAGCGCCATCAATCGATATCTCGGCTGGCCCACCGCGCTGCTGGCCGTGCCTGTGGTCTATCTGATCTACCGCTCGTATTACCTTTACTTGGGCCGAGTGGAAGACGACAAAAAACACGCCGAAGAGATGGCCTCTCTGCATCTTAGAACCATCGAAGCCTTGGCCCTCGCCATTGAGGCTAAAGATCACACTACGCATGACCATCTGCAGCGGGTGCAAGTGTACGCCATTGAGGTCGGCAAGGACCTGGGCCTGGATGAGGGGCAATTGGAAGCTCTACGTGCGGCCGCGCTGCTGCACGATATCGGCAAACTAGCGGTCCCCGAGCACATCATTTCGAAGCCCGGAAAGCTGACGCGCGAAGAATTCGAAAAGATGAAGATTCATCCGGTAGTGGGCGCCGAGATTCTGGAACGAGTGCGTTTCCCCTACCCGGTGACCCCCATCGTCCGCTACCATCACGAAAAGTGGAACGGCGCCGGATATCCGGACGGCCTGAAGGGCGAAGACATCCCCATCGGCGCGCGCATTCTCGCGGCCGTGGATTGTTTGGATGCACTGGCGTCGGACCGGCAGTATCGCCGGGCTCTCCCTTTGGACGAGGCCATGCAGAAGGTGGTATCGGAATCCGGTATCAGTTTCGATCCCAAGGTAGTCACGGTGCTGCATCGCCGTTATATCGAATTGGAACAGATGGCGCAGGCCCAGCAGGTGGAGAAAGCCAAGCTCTCTACCGATCTCAAGATCGAACGCGGCCTTGAGCCGGCCGCTGGTTTTGAGAAGACCAAAGGTCTGGCGCCTCAGTCTTCCGACAAGCCCAAGGATTTCCTGAACTCTATCGCGGCTGCCCGCCAGGAGGTGCAAAACCTTTTCGAGCTCGCGCAGGATCTCGGAAATTCGCTCAGTTTGAATGAAACGCTTTCGCTGCTCGCGATCCGGCTGAAGCGCATGATCCCCTACGATTCGCTCGCGATCTATGTTCTGCGCGACGACAAGCTGCGGGCCGAGTATGTCAATGGCGAAAACTTCCGGTTGTTTTCAGCCCTTGAAATTCCCCTCGGCCAAGGCCTGTCCGGCTGGGTAGCGGACAACAAAAAGCCCATCATCAACGGCAACCCGTCCGTCGAACCTGGGTATCTCAACGATGAATCCAAGTTCACCACCATGCGCAGCGCGCTCTCGGTACCGCTGATCGGCATGAACGGAACGGTGAGCGTGTTGACGCTCTATCACACGGAGCGCGACGCCTTCACCAAGGACCATCTCCGGATTCTGCTGGCCATTATTCCCAAAGTTGCGCTTTCCATCGAGAACGCGCTCAAGTACCAGCAGGCCGAGAGTTCCGCGTCCACCGATTACATGACCGGCCTGCCCAACGCGCGTTCGCTCTTTCTGCATCTGGACGGAGAGCTGGCGCGCTGCCGCCGCCTCAATTCGCCACTAGTTGTTCTGGTCTGCGACATGAACGGCTTCAAGCAGGTGAACGACAAATTCGGCCACTTGGAAGGCAACAAGGTGCTTCACAAAGTGGCGCTGAAACTAAAAGAAAGCTGCCGCGAATACGACTACGTAGCGCGCATGGGCGGCGACGAGTTTGTACTGGTGCTGCCGGGTCTCCGGCTGGATCAAGTGCAGCAGAAAGTACAACGGCTCAGGGCCATCACGGCGGAAGCTGGACGCGAAGTTTGCGGCACCGAGACGCTGGGCTTGAGCGTGGGACATTCCCTGTTCCCGGAAGACGGGAATGATGCCGACCAGTTGCTCAGTGAAGCGGATCGCCGCATGTATGCCGCGAAGCAGAAGGAAAAGATGAGCCTGGTGGGGCCACGTGGATTTGAATTTGAGCCTACCGGCACCTGGTAGGCATCCATGCTGACCACTATCCTTCGTCAGCTACGCCGGATCCTTCTAACAGCACTACTCGGTGGATTGTTGGGCGCAACACTGGTGCGTCTGGGGCCTGGATTCGGCGTGGACGAGCGTGAACTGGACAATCGCTTGAGCCAGGAATCGCACCAGGCCATCCGCGCTGAGCGGGCCGCCGACAGCAACATCGCAATGTTCTACCTGCGTTATCTCTCAGGGCTGATGCATGGCGATCTGGGATTTTCGCGGTCGCTCAACCGGCCGGTCTCAGAGCTATTGAAGGAACGCCTGCCGCTGACGCTTGGGTCGTTAGCCTATGGCGTACTGGGAGGCGTTTCGCTTGGGCTGACGCTGGCGCTGGTGACGGCGTGTTGGCGCGTTCCGGGATCGAATATCGGCCCGGCATTTCTCGCTGGCGCATGCCTGGCGCTACCCGCAGCCGTCATCGCACTCCTTTTTCTGTGGATGAATGTCCCTGGAAGATGGGCTATCGCTCTGGTAGTTTTCCCGCATGTTTATCGATACGCCAAGAATTTGCTGGTGGCCACCTATCAATCGCCGCATGTTCTGGCAGCGCAGGCGAAAGGGTTGAGCAATTCGCGGGTGTGGCTCGCCCACGTTTTCGCGCCGGCCGCCCCGCAGTTGGCCGCACTAGCCGGGATTTCGGTGAGCCTGGCGTTCGGCGCCTCCATCCCCATCGAGGTAATTTCGGACACTCCTGGAGTAGGGCAGCTGGCTTGGAAAGCGGCGCTCGATCGCGACTTGCCGCTGTTAGTCAACATCACGGTTCTAGTTGCATTGATGACCTTGGTGGCGAACAGTCTGGCCGATTTGGCCCTGGCAATGTGGAGACCTGAAGCCTCTCCGGAGGCCGCATGAAGGTTCTCCTTCGAATAAAACGCGGTGGCATAGATCCAGGCCGCGTTGCGCAACAGATTGCCCTGCTGGTCCTGGTGCTGGTCGCGCTGGCATCGCTCTTCGCTGGATTCATCGCACCGTCGTCTTACTCCGAGCAGTTCCGCGACGCAATCAGCGCTCCACCTTCGGCTCGCTTTCTGCTAGGCACCGATGACCTGGGGCGCGACCGTTTTGCCCGCCTGCTTTACGGCACTCGCGTTTCCCTGCTGCTTGCCCCCGCGGCGGCTCTGCTCTCCACATTGTTGGCCGCCCTGATCGGAGGCTTGGCCGGTTATCTGGGCGGAAGATGGGAGCGCTACATTACATCTGGAATAGATCTGTTTCTGTCGCTGCCGTGGCTGTTCCTATTATTGGCCGCGCGCGCCCTGCTGCCGCTGAACACATCGCCCATTACGTCGGTCACCATCACTTTCCTATTGCTTGGCTGCCTCGGTTGGGCCTCTCCGGCGCGCATCATCCGCGCAGGAACGCGAACGCTCACAAATGCGGATTACCTGCTGCAGGCCCGCGCCAGTGGCATCTCAGGCTATCGACTTTTCTGGCGTCATTTGCTGCCCAACTTGCGGCCCATTCTCCTGGCTCAGTTCTGGATTTCAATCCCCGTGTTCATCCTGAGCGAGGCGAACCTTGGCCTGCTCGGCTTGGGCGTCTCTGAGCCTTTGCCATCCTGGGGCGTGCTGCTGCGCGAGCTCGAGAATTACACCGCCGTGCTCCAAAATCCTTGGATGCTGGCGCCTGTGGCGTTGCTAGTAGTAGTGGTGGGCTGTCTTCAAGTTGTCCTGCGAACGGAGGACCAGATCCCATGCTGAGATGGCGTGGATGCTGTTGTTGGCAGGCGAAAGCGCCTGCCCTACATTCCTACAGCAAAGTGGGGCAGGCACTTTCGCCTGCCAACCTGCGGATTTTCGTGACTGCGCTGCTATTCGCTCTCACGCTCACCGCCCAATCCACCAACGAACTGCGCTTCTGTTTGCGCGCCGATCCCAAAACCTTCAACCCGCTGCTGGTGGAGGATGAAAATTCCGAGACCGTTCTCTACCTCACCGGCGGCGTACTGATCCGCTTGAATCGCTACACCCAGGAACTGGAAGGCGAGCTGGCCACCAAATGGAAAGTGTCCGAGAACGGCCGGCGCATCGATTTCGAACTGCGGCCGAATGTCCTTTTCTCTGACGGAACGCCCTTCACCTGCGAAGATGTTGCATCCACCGTGCGCCAGTTAATGGACCCGGCCGTTCATTCGCCGCAAGCAGACGCGTTCCGCTCCGCGAGCGGCCCGACGGAATCGAAATGCACCGGCCCGTCTTCGGTGATGGCGCGCTTCCCAGGTCCAGTGGCGAACTTAGCGGCGCGGTTCGATCAGGTAGGCATTGTATCGTCCCGATCCGCGCACAAAGAATCAGCGGTTCTGGGCCCGTTCATGGTGGCCGAATACAAACCGGGGACCTTCCTGCTGTTGCGGCGCAATCCGAACTATTGGAAGCACGACGCCAACGGCAAGCAACTTCCCTATCTCGATTCCATACACCTGGATATTCAACAAAACCGCGAGCTGGAACTTCTGCGCTTCCGGCGCTCGGAACTCGACATCGTGAACAAGCTGGATCCGGAAATGTACGACCGGCTGACCGCGGAAATGCCGCGCACTGTCGTAGATGCCGGACCATCGCTCGATTGGGAGCTGGTGTTCTTCAATCAGGTTTCATCGGCGCCGCTCCCGCAGTACAAGCGCCGCTGGTTCCGTTCCGACGATTTCCGCCGCGCCCTCTCGGACGCCATCAATCGCGAGGACATCTGCCGCGTGGTCTATCGCGGTCATGCGCGGCCGGCTGCCGGGCCCGTGTCCGCCTCAAACCGTTTTTGGCTAAATGCCACTCTTAAGCCGCCTGCTTATTCGGTGCGTGCCGCCGAAGCGTGGCTCGAGCGCGATGGGTTTCATCGCTCAGGCGACTCCTTGCTCGACCGCGACGGCCACAAAGTGGAATTCTCAATGATCACCAATGCTGGAAATAAACTGCACGAGCGCACTCTCGCCCTCATCCAGCAGGATCTTTCAAAGCTCGGCATTCAACTCAATGTCGTGGTGCTGGACTTCCCTTCCCTCATCGAACGTATCAGCCGCAGCTTCAACTACGAGTCGGTCCTGATGGCCTTCACAAATGTCGATCTCGATCCCAGCGATCAGATGAACATCTGGCTGAGTTCGGGCGCCAATCATCAATGGAATCCCAATCAGAAGGCGCCGGAAACGCCATGGGAGGCGGAAATCGACAAGCTGATGCTGGCGCAAGCGGCGTCTCCTGATATGAAACTGCGCAAAGCGTACTTCGACAAAGTGCAGCAGATCGTGGCGGAAAAGGCGCCGATGTTATTTCTAGTAAATCCGAACGCATTGTCCGCCGTTTCGATGGCTTTGAAGAATGTAACGCCCGCTCTGCTGCAGCCCCAGATCTACTGGAACATCGAACGCCTGTCGATAGGTACGAAATACGTCAGCCAGCGATGAAAAACCTGCTCACAGCCCGCTTGACAGTGGACTATCCGAACAAGCCGGGCGTCCTGCGCGATGTGGAATTTGAAATCGCGGAAGGAGAGATTCTCGGTCTGGTAGGCGAAAGCGGATCGGGAAAGAGCACCATCGCGCTGGCATTGCTGAGGCTGCTGGATCATAAAGGCGGCAAGGTGCACGGAGAGATCCAGTTTGATGGCCGCGACCTGGTCCAGCTACCTGAAAAAGAAATGCGGAGGATTCGCGGGCGTGAAATCGCCCTGGTATTACAAAGCCCGCTTGCGTCCTTGAACCCGGTCCTCAAGATCGGAACTCAGGTCGCGGAGGCCTGGCGCGCGCACAACCCGGCCGACGCGAAACGATGGAAGGAGGAAGCGCTCGGGTTATTCAGCCTGGTAAACCTGCCCGCCGAACCCAGTTTCCTGGACCGCTACCCGCGCCAGCTCAGCGTAGGCCAAGCCCAGCGCGTTCTCATCGCCATGTCGATTCTCCACAAGCCGCGCTTGCTGATCACCGACGAAGCCACCAGCGCTGTGGACGCCATCACGCAATCGGAAATCCTGGAACTATTCCGCCGCTTGAATCGCCAACTGAACATGGCCATGCTATTTATTTCGCATGACCTGCTCTCAGTGGCATCCCTCTGTTCAAGAATCGCAATCCTGCAACGGGGCCAAATCATCGAATGCGGCGCAACCGACCAGATGTTCCGAGACCCGCGCACTGAAGATACGCGCGCGCTGTTGCAGGCAGTGATGCGGAATCCGTTTGTAGCGCAAACCCCGGAACTAGTCAGCCGCGAATGAACGCAAATGAACGCGAATGAGACCTTTTTTATTTGCGCTCATTCGCGTTCATTCGCGGCCAACTTACTTATCTTCTACCTCAGTCTCCGCCACCAGCTTATCCACGAACATCGAATAGATAGCCAGCTTCCCGTCCTTATCACTCTGAAAAAACACGCGTTGGCTGTTGGGTGAAAAAATGGGCGTTACTATGTGTGGATCGCTGGCCCGGTGTTCGCACAGTGTGAGCTCCCGTTTCGCCGACCGCACCAGCAGCAGGACGTACGGCGAGGCCTTGCTGCCGCTGGCGCCTACCAGTACGCTCGAATCCGCGTTCCTGCCGAAGCTGATGAACTGGCTGGTCGCGGCAATCTGCCGGTCCTCGTTCGTATCGGGCGTCGATTCCCGTAGGCCGTTGAGCTGCTTTGGATCGGCTGGGAAATTCAAATACAAAACCGTTCGCCCATCTTCCGACCACGCCGCCGGCCCCAAGCCTCCTGCCGCGATTCGCAGCTTCCGGTTTTGTCCTCCGTCGAAATTCACCAGCCACAGCTCGTTTCCGCGGTGGTACAACACGCCGGCGCGGCGCGGGCGCGGCAAAGGATCAAAAATCGGCTCCGGCGATTCCGCAATTGTTTGAGCGCCTCCGGTACGCAGCGTGATCAATCGCAGCCGGCTGTTTCCCGCTTTTTGTTCCACCAGCAGAGCATACAGCGCGTCTTCGGAAACGCTAAATCCGCGCCCTAGCTCGAAGCCCTCCTCAATGCGGTGGACCTCGCGGGTACGAGGGTTGCCGAGATTCGCCATGACCACGGAGCGTCCATCCAGGTAATAAATACTGCGCTCATCGGGAGCCAGCGTGAGCGACTCCCGCACCAAATTTTCCGCGTGCGTGAGCATTCGCGACTGCCCGCTCTTCAAGTCCATGCGATAGGCCTGCACGGACCCGCTACGGTCGCTCGAATAAATCAGGAAACTATCGCGGCGCGAAACAGCGCGTTCATAGGATGCCGGCAGCCAACTCTGGTGCGTTGGGTCGGTCAGGCGATAGACCTCGAATTCAGTGGCGGGGTCCGGGTAGCGCTTCACCTCGCTCGGAAGATTCTGGCCCTCGGCGGCAGGGATGCAACCGGCCGCCCCGGCGATGGAAACCAGAAATGCACGGCGGCTTGAAAGCACGCGGCTACCGGTGGCTGGTTTGATAATGTTCTTTGAGCAGATCCAGGCCGAAATCGCCGTCGATGTCGCGCCACACTGTATGAATGTGGTTGGCGTTATTCTGCGTGTCGTCGTACTCGATAAGGAACGCCGGCGACTGGATGCGATAGTAGTGCGGTTGCCCAACTTGCTCGCCGCCCGCCCACGCGAAGTACAAATTGCCGGCAGTCTTCTTGATTAGCTCTTCGCGCAGCTGCGCCACTTCTTCGGGCACGTTGTTGCAATATTCATCCAGCAGATTCTGCAGCAGCTCCCGCTGCTTTGCATCTAGCTTGGATGCCGCAATACCGCTCGGTTGGCCTTTGAGAGCCGCTTTCCGCATGGGTCCCGTGAGGATTTCTCCCGGAGCGTCCGTGCTCACGATGGCGGTCTTCTTCTGATCCGGAGTCAGCGATTGAATGAACGCGCGGCCAAGATCCTCCTCGCGCGCGAGAACACGCAAACCCTTCCGTGGACCCTCCCGCACCTCAGCCGGATTAGCTCCAAAGAAACTTGGCGCCACCAGCACTTTTCCATTCACGATGGTGAAGTTCTGGCTGACGTGATGGCCTTCCACGCGATATCCCCAGATGCCAGTTTCCGAAGGTTCTCCAAAGATGCTGAAAAAGTAACGCTCGGGATCTCGCACCGGACCGGTTCCGTTTTCGAGAAGCCGCAGAATTTCGTCCAGGCTCATGATGCTGACGGCTTTGATATAGCCGCGCTGGCTCAGCCCGGCGCTCAACAAAGCATGCGCCAAATGTTTTTGCGCCGAGTTCATGTCTTTCAGCGGGAGCCCTTTGCGTTCCTTGGGGATGTAATGCCAGTCGAATCGCTCTTCGTCCTGAAACTGGAAGGTCGCGCGGGCACGCTGTTCCGGATCGAGCGAAGCGAGAAAGGCTTTGGCCGTCTCGGCCATAACGGCCGGTGTATGCATCCTCGAATATGCGGCGCTTAGCAGGATGGTTGCAATTCCCATGGCGAGAATCCGTAACGCGAGCGTTTTCACGGTAAGTCTCCTTGAGGCAAACTACCAGCTTATCTCAGAACTGTACTCTCGAAAACGTACCCGCGCAAAACCAGCGGCACATACTACGCCCATAAGCCGCGACTGGAAGGGAGTGCTCATGGGCCTGCTGCTGGCCCACCAAGGGTCATGAAGACGCGTGTGGCGCACGCACTCTTGCGTGCAGCATCGACACTCGTGTCGATGTCCGCCCAACGCCGAGACGAGCCTCGGCGCTGCACGCAAGAGTGCGTGCGCCACACGCGTCTTCAACGGAGCGTAGCGAACCGCTACTTAAGCGATGTGCCCTCCCGAATCTCATCCGTCGCCCGGCGAACCACCATATCGCCCTCCGCGAGACTCCCGATCACCTCCACCAGATCGCCCTCGGCCACGCCCTTTTTCACGTCCACCCATTCGGCTCGCCCGTTCGACCTCCGAATCACAAAGGTACGCTCCGTGGTTGTGACCACGCTCGTTGGTGGAACAAACAGCGCCGGGCGCGAGCGCCGCACTGGCCACTTCACTGAAGGATACATTCCAGGCGCGAGCGAATCGTCGCGATTCAATACGTCCAGTTCCACCGCCATCGTGCGCGTCTTTTGATCCAGCTCATGCGAGATCCGAGCTATCGTTCCTGAGTAACTTCGTTCCGGATAAGCGGGCACGCGAAAGGACACCGTGGTCTCGCGCATGATACCGCCTACGTATTCCTCAGGAACCGGAACCACCAGCCGCAGATGCGACACCTGCTGCAGCACCAATAGCACTCCCTCGGCGCCTGTACCCACCAGCGCCCCCGGATGCACCAGCCGATCCGTTATCACGCCCGCGAAGGGCGCAGTGATTTTCAGGTACGCCGCCAAGTCTCTTTGCGCTTGAACCGCTGCTTGAGCCGCGCTGCTGGATTGCTGTCGCGCGCGAACCAACGCTTGCGCCGCTTCCACTTGCTTTTCTGCCTGCACAAGTTCATTGGCGGATACCGCGCCCGGTGTCTTAGTCGCTTCCTTCAGCCGGTCAGAAGTGCTCTCGGCCGCTGCAAGCTGCGCTTCCGTCTGCAGCCGCTCGGATTCCACGGCAAGCGCCTTCGATTCCGCTTCCGCAATCTGCGCCGTCAACTCTGGCGCTCTCAAGTCCACCAACAGTTGTCCTTCCTTGACAAAGCTTCCGCGATCCACCAACACGCGTTCCACGTAACCCGGTATCTTCGCGTGCAGCGAAACAGTCAGAAAAGGCAGAATCTCACCAGGCAGGTCAATGGTTTTCGAAACTGGCTTGGATACCACCTTCACCAGACCAGCCTGCGCCCAGGCAGAATACGCGCTTGCAGCTAGCAGAACCGCGACCGTAAGGGAGCCGGTGCCTTTAACTCGCTTCATAATAACGGCTCCCTGGATCCATCGGGTTCAACGACGGCGACGTGCTGCGCGCCGCGCGCTGGAAAATGGCGTAAATAGACGGCAAGATAGTCAACGTTGCAAACGTCGAAACCAGCAACCCACCAATCACCGCGCGGCCCAGCGGCGCCGACTGCGACCCACCCTCGCCGAATCCGATGGCCACCGGCAGCATCCCGAAAATCATCGCGGCCGCGGTCATCAGCACTGCCCGCAACCGGCTGGCCGCGCCCTCCTGTGCTGCATCGAGCGCCGGCTTGTTCTCGTGGCGGAACCGCTCCGCAAAAGTGACCAACAAAATGGAGTTCGCAACCGCAATGCCGATCGCCATAATGGCGCCCATGAAGGATTGGATGTTGAGTGTGGTGTTCGTTATCCATAGACTTAGCAAGACTCCGCACAGCACTGCCGGAACCGTCAGAACAATCGCGAGCGCTAGCCGCGCCGATTGAAAATTCGCTGAGAGCAGCAGAAAAATCACCACCACTGCCAGCAGCAACCCGGTCTGTAACGCTGAGATGGTCTGCAGCAATGGCGGAATCTGGCCTTTCATAACGATCTTCGCGCCTCGCGGAGCTGGTCCCGCGCCGGCCAGTGCCTGATTCAACTTTGGCGACGCTTCACCCAAAGTAATCCCGTGAATATTCGCCGTGACGCTGACGATATGCTGGCCATTGAAGCGCTCAATCAGCCCCGGCATCGTCCCGGGCTTGAGCTCCGCAACATGGTCCAGCTGCGGCTCCGAACGGCCGGGCGGCATCAACGGCAAACTTCCCAGCGCCGCAATGCTTTGCATCCGATTCTGCGGAAGCTCCACCTGAATCTGAAACGCATTCCCGGAATTTGGATCCCGCCAATAGTTCGGGTCCGTGAATCGGGACGAAGATGTCGCCGGCACAATCGACCGCACCACGTCCGACATGCTGAGCCCGAATTGACCCGCCCGCTCCCGGTTGATGTTGATGTCGAGCGTCGGATAATTGTATTCCTGCGCGAATTGCAGATCCCGCAGAAAGCCGAGCTTCGCTAACTGCGCTTGAATCTTCCCGGCGTATTCGTAATCGTCGGCGAGACTGGGACCCTGCACCGCGACTTCCATGGGAGTCGGCGATCCAAAGCTCATCACCTGCGAAACGATGTCGGCGGCCTCGAAAGATATGTGGCAGGCAGGTAATTCTCGTCCGAGGCTGGCGCGGATTCGCTCCCGCAGAGCTTCGCCTCGCGGCGTCTCCGGTTTCAAGGAAACCTGAATGATGGCCTCCTGTGGACCGCTGGTGAACAAATGAATCAAGTCCACCGGATAGCTGGATGGAACAATTCCGATGAAATCGCTCGAAATCACGACGTTATCTTGGCCGGCTTCCTGTTGAATCACGTCGAGCGCGCGAAGCACGATGCGCTCAGTTTGCTCGATCCGGGTACCGGCGGGCGCGCGCAGGCGAATGCGCAGGAGCGCGGCGTTGGCATCCGGAAATAGCTCGGTTCCCAGGCGCGGCAGCAGCACATAGATAAGCGCGAATGCCACCACCAGATAACCCACCACCAGCGGCCATCGGAACTGCAAGACCACTCGCAAGTAGCTTTCGTAGAATCCGCGCAGGCGTCCGAAGAGTCCCGCATGCTCTTCACCGCGATGCGCTTCCCGCATCAGCCAGGTGGAAAATACCGGTACCAGGCTGCTCGAGAGCAGATAAGACGCGATCATCGAGAACGCGACAGCCAGCGACAACGGCACGAAGAGCTGGCGGCTGACGCCGATCATGAAGAAGGATGGGACGAACACCGCGAGAATGCAAAACATGGATAGCAAGCGCGCTAGCGCCGTGCGGCTGCATGCTTCCAACACCGCGCGGGCGCGAGTGACTCCCGGAAGCATCTGCGTATGGATATTCTCGATCTCGACCGTTGACTCATCCACCAGGACGCCAACCGCCAGCGCCAGCCCGCCCAGCGTCATAATGTTGATGGTCTGGCCCACGGCCCACAACAGAATCACCGCGCTGAGCAACGCGAACGGAATATTCATCACCACAATCACCGCGCTCCGCCAGTCGCGCAGGAAAATCAGCACCATCAGACCAGTTAGCCCGGCTCCCAGCAATCCTTCCAGGATCAGCCCACGCAGCGAATTGGTGACGAAAGGCGATTGGTCGAATTGCAGGCTCACGTCGACGTCATCCGGCACAGCTTTTTTGAAATCCGGGATGGCCGCCTTGACGGCGTTGATCACCGAGAGCGTGGAAGCATCCGCGCGCTTCGTAACCGGGATGTAGACGGTTCGTTTGCCGTTGACATGCGCGTACGCAGTAATGATGTCCGTGCCATTCTCGATGGTTCCGATGTCTCTGAGGTAGACAGTGGTCCCGGCAACTGGCCGAATCGGCGTACTCAAAAGTTCCGCGAGATTGCCTCCCAACGCCGCGTTCGTTCTGGCGATGCGATTGATTTCGCCCGTCCACATATTGCCGGACGGCATCACCAGCGTAGACTTGCTGACTGCAGCAATAGCTTCCTCCGGCGAGATCTTATATTCGGTGAGCTTATCGGGATCCAGCGTGACCACAATGGTCCGCTGGTTTCCTCCGAAGGGCGGTGGCGCGGAAACTCCCGGCAGCGTCGCAAACAACGGACGCACGCGGTTCAGCGCGAAATCCTGCAGCTCGCCTTGCGTATGCGCGGTGCTGCTGAAAACCAGCAGGCCCACGGCCACACTGCCGGCGTCGAATCGGGTGATGAACGGCGGAACGGTTCCCGAAGGCATGAACGCTCGCGCGCGATTGACGTAACCCACCGTCTCCGCCATCGCTTGCGCCATGTTCGTGCCTTCGTGAAAAACCAGCTTCATCAAAGCCGCGCCTTGGATGCTCTTACTTTCCACGCGGTCGATTCCGGTGATGTAGAGGAAATGATACTCGTAGTAGTAAGTCAAGTAGCCTTCCATCTGCGCCGGATCCATTCCGCCGTACGGCTGCGCGACGTAAATGGCGGGGTCGCCCACCTGGGGAAAAATATCCACCGGCATCCGCCGGACGGCGAGATACGCAAACAGTGCGATCGCGACTAGCGCCACCACCACCGTGATGGGACGGCTGAGCGCGGCTAGAACCAGTCGCATGCGTCTCCTGGTGTGAGCGTTGTGGCGCAGGCACTCCTGCCTGCGGGGTCGAGACTCGTCTCGACCCAAAGCGCCGGCAAGAGTGCCGGCGCGGCAGACTGAGAGTCTGCGCCACAAATCGTCATTGGCTGGCCTCTGCTAGAAATGGCTGAAGATCCCCTGCCACGGCCGCAATCTCCAACAACGCGCGCCAGACACTTAAGCGTGCCAGCGCGTCGTCGATCTCAGCTTGTGTCAGCAGCCGCTGCGCTTCCGCCACTTCGTCGACGTTGGCCAGTCCCGATTGGTACCGCGCGGTAGATTGCTGCAGCGCCGCGCGTGCAGCGCTCACCTGCACGGGAGTATTGGCCACAACTTCCCGAGCGCCGCGCAGTCTCGCGGTTGCCACATTCCAGCGCGCGCGGAGATCCGTGGCAATTTGCTGGTAGCGCGCGGTCTCGGCACGAACGTTGGCCGACTGCGCCGCTCGCCGTGCCTGAATTGCCGGAAGGTCCATGGCTGGAAAGGTCACCGTGAAGCCCAATGCGTAATCTTGCACCGTGGGTCCGAGCCCATTGAGACCGCCCAGCAAAGGTCCATTCGTCTCCGCGCCCGTACCGCGGGCATAGGCGGAACCTTGCAATGAAAATCGCGGGAAGTAGCTTCGTTCCAGAGCGTGCAACTGGGCCTTGGCGCGCTCCACGACAGCGTCTTGCTCCACCGCGATCGGATTCGCCTTCGAATCCAGTGGCGTCGAGTCCTGTGCAGGCGGCAACTCTAGCAGCTTCGGCGCGGCCAGTGCGATCTGATTCGGTTCCACGCCGACGAACTGCGAAACTGTGGACCGAGCTACTTCGGTGGCCTGCTTGGCTTGAATCCATTGCGTCCGCGCTGCCGCAAGTTCCGCTTGCGCGCGCGATGCGTCGGCGCCCGGCCGCAGCCCCGCGTTCACCAACGCCTGGATGGTACGCGAAATTGTTTCGGCCCGGTCCACGGCGGCCTGCGCGGCGCGTACCGTCTCCTCAGTAGCCGCGAGCGTCAGATAAGCGTCCGCCGTTGCCACCGCGACGTCATACCGGGTGCGCTGGAGTGTCGCCTCGGCCTCGGTGCGCAGGGCTGCGGCCGCCGCGACGTTCGCGCTCCGAAGACCGAAATCGAACGGCTCCCAGGAAACCAGTACACCCGCCGCGCTACCCCAGGCGGTCCCGAAATTGTTCGAGCCGATCACCGGTCCTGACATCGACGGAATCACGTTCTGCGGAAGCAGTAACCCAAAGACATTGTTTCTGGTGGCGCGGTTCGCCTGGGCCAGCAAATCCACGCGCGGCAGATACGATGTTCGAGCCAATTGAATCCCCGCCGCGGCCGCGCTGATCTGTTCCTGCGAGACACGAATAGCGGGATAGTTCTTAAGCGCGCCTTCCACCGCCTGATTGATAGTCAGCGATTGCCCGAACAGCGCCGCACAACCAGCGGCCAGCAACCAGAAACCAGCTACTGCACTGCTCATCGTCCCTCAATCAACTCCCGGAACAATTCGCGCACCTTACCCTTGGCTGCCGCCAGAGCACTTTTGCCCAACGGCGTAGCCCGGTAGACTTTACGCAGCGATTTTCCGCTCCGCCGTTCAGTCGACCGCAAATATCCCTTCTTCTCCAGGCCGTGCAGCAGAGGATACAGCGTCCCAGGGCTGATCTTATATCCGTGGCGCGCCAGCTCCTCCACCATTCCCAGGCCGAAAATCGGCTCATGTACGGCGTGATGCAAGACGTGCAGGCGAATTAATCCTGAGTAAAGATCCCGGTCCGCGGCGTGATCATGATCTAAACTCGTTTTCGGTTTTCGATTACGAATATGCTGAGTATACGCGCGACTGGGGTCCCTCGTCAAGAGCTATACTGTTTTCGCGATGGATTCTCTCGGCCAGGATTTCAAACACTCGCTCCGCATGTTTCGCCGGAACCCGGGCTTCACCAGCACGGCCGTGGTAGCGCTGGCGCTGGGTATTGGAGCGACGGTGGCAACATTCTCTGTCGTCAACACCGTCTTGCTGAAACCAATCTCGGCGCCTCGACCCGAAGAACTGGTCGTTTTCCTGTCCACCAGCCAGGGATTACCTCCCGGCGCCTACGCATCAGATATCAAGTTCAACCTGTGGCGCCGCGAAACCACTGTTTTTGAGGACGTGTCCGGCTACCACAGCGGTTCGTCGATCCTCACGGCTGTCGATCAGCCGCAGCGGGTACGCCTGATGGCCGTCACCATCAACTACTTTCGACTCTTCGGCCTGGGTCTCGCGCAGGGCCGCGGCTTCACCGTGGAAGAAGAACAGCCCCACGGCCCCAAAGTGGTTATTCTTGGCGCTGAATTTTGGAAACGAGCATTCGGCGCCGATCCCAGAATGCTCGGCAAGCTCATTTCACTGGACGACGAATCTTATCAGGTGGTCGGCATCCTCGCCGAAGGCGATCAATTTGAAAGCGAAGAGCCGCCGGATGTCTGGCTCCCTTTCCAAATCGATCAGGCCAGCGATAATCAGGTGCACTACTTCCAGGCGGCCGGCCGCCTCAGGCCGGGCGTCACTCTAGGAATGGCAAACGCCCGGCTGCAGGGCACAACCCAGGAGTTCCGGCGCCAATATCCCCATGCTCTCTCCACCAGCCGTAGAGACGTCTTCAGCGTCCAGCCGCTCCAGGATTTTCTGGTGCAAGATGTTCGTTTATCGCTCCTAACTCTGGCCGGCGCGGTCAGCTTGGTCCTGCTGATTGCCTGCTCGAACGTGGCAAACCTGTTGCTGATCCGCGCCGTGGGAAGAAGCCGGGAGATGGCCATTCGCGTAGCCGTGGGCGCCTCTCGCGTTAGAATCATCCGCCAACTTCTCACCGAAAGTTTGTTGCTGTCCGCGGGCGGCGCAGTGGGCGGCCTGGCGTTAGGAGCCGCCGGGATCCGCATGCTGCTGGCCCTGAACGCCGTCAATATTCCACGGCTCGGAGAGAAAGGCGCGAACGTGGCGGTGGATTGGCGCGTTCTCGCATTCACTGTGGTGACGACGCTGGTTACGGGCATTCTGTTCGGATTGATCCCAGCGCTCCAGGCTTCACGCACTGATTTGAACTCCAGTCTGAAGGAGGCCGGTGGGCGAGGCGGCAGCGGATTCGGCCAGAATAAAATCCGCTCAATTTTTGCAGTCACCGAAATGAGCTTGGCCATTCTGTTGTTGATCGGAGCGGCGCTCTTGATTCGTACCTTGATTGCGTTGCGTTCCGTAAATCCGGGCTTCGATCCACAAAATGTGGTCACCACCAGGGCCACACTCGACCCGAACCTGGCGAAAGCGTCCGGAGTGGATCAGATAGCAGCTGACGTGTTGCGCCGCCTGGACTCCCTGCCTGGAGTGGAACAGGCGGCGTTCACCGGACTGTTGCCGCTAGAAGGAAACTTCAATAGCCTGACCATCACGATTGTGGGGCGCCCCTTAATTGGTCTGGCGCATGGCAACGGCCGCTGGATGACGGTTTCGCCCGGCTATTTCAATGTTCTGAAGATCCCCTTGGTTCGTGGACGCCTTTTCACCGACAATGACCGGCGGGATGCTGCCGCAGTGGCACTCGTCAATCAAGCTATGTCGCACGAACTCTGGCCCACCGGTGATCCGCTCAATGATCAACTGGTGATTGGAAAAGGGCTTGGCCAGAATTTTGAGGAACCGCCTCGCCGTGTTGTGGGTATCGTTCGCGACGTTCATGACGACTCGCTTCGCAGCAATCCCCTGCCCGCCGTGTTTGTGCCTCTAGCCCAGCGCCCCAATGGCCGCGCCACCGGCATGTGGGTGGTGGTGCGCACGCGCGGCGAGTCGCGCGGCCTGGATGGAGCGATTCAGAGCGAAGTGCGGAAAGCCACCGGAGGTATGCCGGTTCCACCGGTCCGTTCCATGCGGGAAATCCTTCTGCAATCCACCGCCAGGTCAAAGTTCAATATGCTTCTGATGAGCATTTTCGGCGGCTTGGCACTGGTGCTGGCCGCGATGGGTATCTATGGACTGATGGCATATTATGTCCAGCAGCGCACGCATGAGATTGGAATCCGGATGGCTCTGGGTGCCCAATCGAGCGATGTGCGGAACATGGTGGTGCTTCACGGCATGCGCCTGGCGCTCCTGGGAGTTGCCATTGGAGTAGGGGGAGCTATTGGGCTAACTCGCTTTATCGCCAGCTTTCTGTTCGGAGTGAAGATGCTGGATTCGGTTGCGTTCGTGCTGGTGCCGCTCGTTTTAAGCAGCGTAGCGATGGCTGCCGTATGGGGCCCCGCGCTGCGAGCCAGCCGCGTTGATCCGTTCCACGCGCTGCGGCATGAGTGACTAACAGCCGCAGGTGATCTCCGATATTAGTCCAATAGAGTTGGTCCTAGTGGCGGATGACCACTCCCTCGGCGTCGCGGTATCCTTCAGGCCTGAAGCCCGCAAGTACGTAAGATCCACATCCCGCGTCACTCGCGGTTCGCCCCATCTTTGGACAGCTAGACCGCCGATGAAGCAGAATCGCCAACCTTGCTGGTCGCAGAAAACCTGCAGTTGCCGCGCCGCCTCGAAGAGATCGATCATCAGCGGAGCTTAGCGAACCACTTCTGCATTCGACTAGCCCCGAGGATTCACGCGCTGGCCTGCTTCGCAATGCGTGATTGAATGCGCTTTCCAGAAGAGCCAACACCTGTAAGTTATCCGCCTCTTTGACTTCCCGGTGCCGAATAGCCTCGAGCTGGGGGCCGGCTTCCTTCCAGGCCTGCACCGCGCGGCGCATCATCTCCTGCTCGTCCATAAATTGACTATGGACCATCCGAAACCCTGCACAGTGCCGGTTCACGCGTGAGTATCCTGTCAAGCGCGGTGGCGAACTCGTGGACATCGATGGGTTTCGATATGTAATCATCCATGCCGGCCTCAAGACAGCGCCGCCGGTCTCCATGCATGGCCAGCGTAGTCATGGCAATGATCGGGACATGCCGCGATGACTCACGCTCTTCGCGGCGGATGGCAAGGGTGGCTTCAATTCCGTCCATTTCCGGCATCTGAATGTCCATCAACACCAGATCGAAGTGCTCCTTTCGCAGCGCAGCCAAAGCCTCCCGGCCGTTCCCCACCACTCGCGGCGAGTAACCCTGTTTCTCGACCAGACGAAGTGCCACTGCCTGATTTACCGGATTGTCCTCCACCACTAGAACGCGCGCACTGCCCTCTCTCGGTTTGCCGCTTTTCATTTCCAAAGCCCGCACCACTGCATTCAACAACTCCGATTCTGTGACTGGCTTGAAAAGGCTGGCTGCTACGCCCATTGCGCGGCAGCGCTCGGCATCCCGGGTCTGGGAGGCGGACGCCAGCAGCATGATAGAGCCGGCGCCCATGCGCGCATCCTGCCGGATTCGTTCCACCAGTGCGAAACCATCCATCTCCGGCATGTGAGAGTCTATGATTACCAGCGGGAACGGTTTGGCGGTCTCGCAGGCGCGCTCCAGAATCTCCATGGCGGTGAGGCCTCCGCAGGCCAGGACCGGCCGCATTCGCCAATTGTCGAGAGTTTTTCCTAGGATTGTTCTACTAGTCGCATTGTCGTCCACTACCAACACCGGCATACCACGCAGGGCGGCGATTCTGGCTTCTTTCTCCTCCACCGGCGCGCCGGCCATCAACCGGACCGTGAAATAGAACGTAGATCCTTTTCCGGCTACGCTCTCCAAATGCATCTGTCCGCCCATCAGCGTCACTATTTGGTACGCAATAGCTAGACCCACGCCGGCGCCATCGAACCCCTGCATGCAAGAATTGCCGGCCCGCTCGAAGAAGCGGTGGATGATATCCAAGTTGTCCGGCCCTATTCCAACACCGGTATCACTGACGCTAAAATGCAGAACAATCTGGCCGGCGGCTTCCGACAACCTACTCACGCGCACCACCACCTCACCAGCGCAAGTGAATTTGATGGCGTTACCCACCAGGTTCAATAGGACCAACCGCAAGCGGCCGGGATCTCCAATCACCCCGCGAGGAACGTCCGGAGCGATGTGGCAAGCCAATTCGAGATTCTTCTGGCCGGCCCGGATTCCGAACGCTTTCACGGTGCTCTCAACCGTCACTCTCAGATCGAACGCAACGCGTTCGAGATCCGGAACCAATTCGACAAGCTCTTCCACGATGGTGTTGAGTGCAACTGCACTACCAGCACTGGGCTAAGCAAAATAAAGGGCAGGAGCAGAACTGAAATACGAATTCTTGCCGTTTTGCAAATACCGGCAGTATTGTGTCTTAGAACGGTAGATCCCTGCCGCCGTGTTTGGGCAGCGAGAGTGCTGATTTGGCCAGGTACGGATAGGGATTCACAGGCGTACCGGCCATGCGAATCTCATAGTGCAGGTTCGGTCCCGTGACACGGCCGCTGCTACCGGATTTGCCCAGGATGTCACCACGCCGGATTTCCTGCCCGGTGACCACTTCGAACCCCGACAGATGGCCGTAGTAGGTCTGCAGCCCATTGCCATGGTCGACAATCACGAGCCGTCCATAGCCGCCCATCCAGTCGGCATGCACTACAATTCCGTCCGCTGCAACATGGACAGGCGTTCCTTGTGGTACCGACAGGTCAACGCCCGTATGAATCGCGCCCTCACCCGAGAACGGATCGGTTCGCCCTCCGAAGGGGCTCATTAGCCGACCCTCCACCGGCCACAAACTGGGCCGGATGTTGGTTTGCCACTGCTTGGGGTAATTCCGGTACAGCTTCGAGATTGAAGCCGATTGAAGAAAGTTATACTCGCCCAGCGACTCCCGGAAAGTGGGCCCAAGCGGCGAGCCGCTAGCGACATCGGTGGATGTCTCGGGCTTGCTTTTCAGGCCGTAGGCCACCGAAACTTCGCTGGCGAAGGTTTCAAGCGTTGCCAACTGCTCGTTCTTTTGATTCGTAACTTTTTGAAGTTCCTGATACTTGGCGCGCAGGGAGTCAACTTCCTGGCGCAGCGAATTGTAATTGGCCACCTTCCAGGTCATTCTCGCGTAACTGGATACGAAGCCGAATACCGAGAAACACCCTATCAGGGCAAGCGTAAAAGCGGCGTATATGGCTTTGTGCGGTATATGTACTCGACGCAAACGCCCATGTAGCGAATGCGCCAGCACAAGCACAAAATATGGCTGATGCGGCACTGAATCTCCCTTAGATTTAATTCGGCGCGGCCCAGAAAAAACTACAGAACGCGGTGGACCGTAGGCCGGAGAGTACCAATGACAGAACGAAGGCTAAGGATACTTCATGTGACGGAGGAGTGTCAAGGTCAGTAAATGTAATCTAAATTACATTTACTGTCGGGCTGCGGGAAGCAGGCGGCAGCAAGGCACCAGTCACCGGGCGTAAGGTTTTCTGCCGCCTGCCTCCTGCCTCCTGCAGCCTGTTTCCCTGCTATGCCGCGCCCTTCCGTCTTACATCGATATTCAGTCGTTTGATCTTCTGGTTGAGCGTTGACAGCGGGATACTCAGTTTCTCGGCTGCCTCTGTCTGGCTCCAATTCACGGTTTCCAGCATCTCGATGATCTTGCGGCGTTCGAAATCGGCCACGATTTCGAATAGCGAGGCGTCAGCCGGCAGGGTGCCGCTTTCATCGCGCCGGATGCGGATTCCGCCAGCCTGCAGAATGGAATCCGGCAGGACGTCGACAGAGACGGTTGCGTCCGAAGCCAAGACAACTGCCCGCTCCACGGCATTCTCCAGCTCGCGGACATTTCCCGGCCAGTT
>DASYNU010000034.1:0-2707 GCA_036008345.1 Bryobacteraceae bacterium | reverse complement strand
ACCTTCAAATGCAAGTCCGAGGCTTTCCGTTCTGTCGCAATCCGCAGCAGGTCATCAATATTCATCGAAGAGTTTCCGTGAGAGCTCTTCAGTATGATGAACCGAATCGTCACCTTCCCCAAGATGACCTAGGTAACTGCCTCCGGTTGGCGTTTGGACACAGCCTTAAGTTTGCGCCCGTTTTCCGTTTGTCCTCCGGAATGGGGTCGAGAGCCGGTGAGGGACCTTACGTCGGCCCGCCACCATCCACTGCAGCGCAACGGAACGCTCGGGTGGCCCATTTCTCGCGTCCTTTGCGAGGAGTGGAGCTTTTGTCAGTCAGCTCCAGTTTGGAGCCACGCTTTTGCGCGGCCTCCGAACTCAACGCCAACCCTGCCGGCTGCCTGCGCGAGCCGCCGCCGCCCACGTTCCCTCCCAAGAACGCCTCCGCAGCTCGGCTGCCGCGCTGGTGATCGCGCTGCTGGGCTCAGGCCCCGGGAGCCTCGGCTCCCGCAAAAAAGTAAAAGCCGCCCTCGGTGGGCGGCTTTTGTTTAACGGTAAGGGATGACTCTACGCAGCGTTCTCGGCTGCGGCCGGCGCCTGGAACGGTTCGTCGTAGCTGCCGCCATAAATCGACGGCACTTTCGATCCCATGGGCCGCAGGTAGGTCGCCAGCTCGCCGCGATGATGAATGCTGTGGCTGCTCTGGAAGCCCAGGTACAGCACCGCCGGCAAGTTGAACACACCATAGAAATTGACCGGCGTCAGCAGCTGCTCCGGCGTCATCGCTGCGATGCTGGCCACGCCCTGCTTGATCCTATTGTCATACCACGCCACGACTTCGGCCGAGGTCTGCGGCGGATGCTCCGGCGACTCCATCTTGAAATTCAGCCCGGCAATTCCATCCAGAAACTGAACGTCAGAATTGGCGAGATGCCACGCCAGTTCTTTCGCAGTGCGCGCCTTAGGATCGGGCTTGTAGCTGGAGGCCGCGTCGGGCACGGCTGCGATTACCTTTTTGGTGATCTCTGCCTCACGCGTGATGCCATCAAGCATCATGGCGCAATAGCCGAGGGCAAATTCGGGACTCATACCCTGTGACATTCTTACCTCCTGTAATGGTGTTATGTTTTTTGGGATTCAAGAAGCCGAAAGGGGCGCGGTAAGCGCCCCTAGCCTGCTCAAGATCGGGTCGTTACATTGCCAGCGAATTATACCCCGACCGGCTGCTTGCTGCGCACCGGAACCGGCGTGAGCCAGCCGTGGCGGTCGGATTTTTCTCCGCGCACGATGGCGTAGAACTCTTTTTGCAGCGCCTTGGTGATCGGGCCCATCACGCCCTTGCCGACGTTGATCTTGTCGACGGAACGAATCGGCGTGACTTCCGCGGCGGTGCCGGTGAAGAAAGCTTCGTCGGCGATGTAAAGCATTTCGCGCGGAATCATCTGCTCGACGATTGGAATATTCAGGTCGCGCGCGATCTGCAACACGGAGTCGCGGGTGATCCCAGGGAGCACGGAGTTACCCAGCGGCGCGGTGATCAGCTTGTCGCGATGCACCAGAAAAATGTTTTCCCCGGAACCTTCGCTGACATATCCGTTGATGTCGAGCGCGATGCCTTCGACGTAGCCGTTGACGATGGCTTCCATCTTAATGAGCTGCGAGTTCATGTAATTGGCGCCGGCCTTGGCCATCGCGGGCAGGGTGTTGGGAGCGAGGCGCGTCCAGGAAGAGACGCAAACGTCGCAGCCATCGGTCTCGCCGCCCAGATATTTTCCCCACGGATAGTTGATGATGTAAACCTCGGTCGGCGAATTGAACGGGTTCACGCCGGCCTCGCCGTATCCGCGAAGAATGATGGGGCGCACGTAGCAGGGCCACGCGCCGTTGTGGGCTACGGTTTCGAGCATGCCCTTGATGATCTGCTCGCGGGTGAAGTCCACGTCGATGCGGTAGACCTTGGCCGAATCCAGCAGCCGCTGAATGTGTTCCGGGGCGCGGAAAATCGCCGGCCCGCTGGGCAGCTCGTAGCAGCGTATGCCCTCAAACACCGACGAGCCATAGTGGATGACGTGCGACATCACGTGGATGGTGGCGTCGTCCCAGTTGATGAGCTTGCCGTTGTGCCAGATCTTGTCAGTCTTCTGGATTGCCATGCGGACTCCTTGTAAACATTATAGCCGAGGGTTCGAAGGCAGTTGTCAGGGGCTAGGGGCTAGTTCTCAGCTTTTAGTTCCTCAGCTCTTAGCTTCCAGCCACACCAAGTCGGCGAAAGGTTCCTGAAGGAACACATCGTCGATTTGTAAACGTGTTCCTGAAGGAACAGGAAAAGCGGCAAACAGCGTCAACACGGCAAACGCATCTGCATGATGGACTTAGGCGCGATTGCCGAAATACCGGCAGCAAGTGTGGTCAGAAAGCCACACTAAAAAGGGGTTCTCGAGGTGAAGCGTTTTGAGATAGGGCAGGCTCGCACCGGGCCTTTGGCCCCGTTCGGGATAACTTCTCTTGGGTTGTGAGCGGGTGCGAGCTCTGCGATGCAAAACGAAAGAGGGCCGAGGTTTGGTGTAGGTTCGTGGCGGTGGTTGTGGCTGATGCCGCGTGACTCACTTTTTCAGGGCCAGAGTTTGCAGCAGAGCGGACTCGCTGGTTACTTGAAGGGACATGCTTGCACCAGCGGGAACGGTCCAGAAATCGCCGCCCTTGTGCTGCTCCGGTTTGCCGTCGA
>DASYNU010000033.1:0-11410 GCA_036008345.1 Bryobacteraceae bacterium | reverse complement strand
GAAATCGCGTCCCTCTTTGATGGGGATGCGCAAGGTCTGGAAATATCCCGGCATCACGCTTCGGATGAAGGCCAAGCGCTCCTGGCCGGGTTTGGCGGGCGGATGACCTTCGATGTTCGCCCAGGTGGCGTAACCGGGACCATTGAACGGCGGGAAAATTACCGCACTGGCCCTGCGGACTCCGGGCAGGTGCTCAATCTGCTGGATCGCGTTCGCGAAGAATTGGGTGCGCAGGGAAACTTTTTGATAGCGGGCCGCTGGTAAGGACACGCGGAAGGTGAGCACGCTTGACGCATCCAGGCCAGGGTTTAATGTTTCGAATCCAACCAGGCTACGGAACAGCAACATAGCGCCGGCCAGAAGTACAACCGAAACGGCAACCTCTGCGCCCACCAGCCAAGCGCGCAAGTGGCCGCCGGCGCCGACGCTAGAACGGCTGTCACCACCCAGAGCGCCTAGGAGATCCACGCGGGAAGTAACCAGTGCCGGCGCAACACCGAAAAGTATCCCGGTCAGCACAGAGAGAGCAATGGCGGCGATGAAAACTCTCGAATCGAAATGAATGTCGGTGGACTGCGTGAGGCTGGCGGGCGCCAGGGCCAGCAGCCCGCGAACGCCCCAGCGGGCTAAGAAAATGCCGAAGATTCCGCCCGCCAGGCTCAGAAGAAGGCTCTCCGTTAGTAGCTGCCGGATGACTCGCCCACGGCCTGCTCCGAGCGATGCGCGCACCGCCATTTCGCGCCTCCGCGAACTATATCGCGCCAGCAGCAGGTTGGCGACATTGGCGCACGCTACCCCGAGCATCAACCCCACGGCTGCCAGTAACACGAGCAGTGAGGTTTTGACGCCGCGGGAATCCTGCCCCACAGCGCGGTCGCTCAGCATGGAATCCCTCAGCGATTCGATCTCCACCGTCCAATTGTTATTGAAGTCCGGATAGGCTTTCTCCAGCCGCGCGGCCAGCGTGGTCATCTGCGCCTGTGCGTGCTGGAGGGTGACTTCCGGCCGCAAGCGAGCAACGCATGTCATCCAATGGCCTTGCGTTTTGCGGTAATCCTCAGCCGGATTTATACCCAACGGCTCCCACAGATCGATTTCACGGTTGAGAAAATAGAAACCCGGCGGGAGAACACCGATGATGGTGCGCGGAACCGCATTCACCAGCACTTTGCGCCCGATGACATCGTCATTACCGCCGAACCAGCTTTGCCAAAGCTGGTAGCTGATTAACACGAGTGTGTCGTTAGAAATCGATGCGCGGTCCTCTTCCGTTGTGAACAAGCGGCCGCGTACAGGTTGAACGCCGAGTACCTGAAAGAAATCGGCAGTTACACTTTGTTTTCCGAATTCCTCGGCGCGGTCGCCATCGATAAGTACGGAGCGGGATTCCCGCAATCCGGCCATGCCGGTGAACACGCCGTTCTGCGCCTTCCAATCCAGGTAATTACCGGGGGATGCAATGTTGTGATGGAAGCCGCGTTGTGCGTTCGCTTCCCAAACCATGACTAGCTGTGAGGAATTGGGATACGGCAGCGGACGCACCAGCAGATTGTCGGCGACGGTGAACACGGCCAAGCTTGCTCCCAGGCCCAGAGCCAGCGACAGAATCGCGGTAATTGCGAAGCCGGAACTCCTGCGCAGGCCGCGCCCAGCGTACCGGATGTCCTGCCACAGAGTGTCCATCCAAATGAAGGTAGCTTGGTCGCGCATGGATTCCTTCACCGAATCGACACTGCCAAATTTCAGGAGCGCTTGTCTGCGCGCCTCTTCGGCGCTCATGCCGGCACGCAGGTTGTCGTCGATATGCAGGCGCAAATGCGATTCGAATTCCGTGGTCCACTCGCGCTCGCGCCGGGTTTTTCCGAACCAAGAAGCTAGCCGAGCCAGCCAGGAACGCATCAGACTGATCTTCTCTCTCATAGATGCTCCTATTGGAATCTAATATAAGCATCGCACGGTTCCTATGGGAAGGCAACAGGAAATCAGGGAATGAGTATCCTGTCACCGGTTTTTTACCGGTTTTTTTTGTTGACTGGCCCTGGCCGAGTGCTGTAGTATGGGGATGTTTTAATTCCTTAAAAGGACCGGGGGCGGGCGTTTTGGCGAGAAAGAAATCACTGCATCTTACGGATGCCGAGCTGAGGCTCATGGAGGTACTGTGGGAAAAAGGTGCCGCGACCGTCTCTGAAGTAATCGAAGGCCTTCCGGGCAACGTGGCGCTGGCCTATTCGACGGTAATCACAACGCTGAGGATTCTCGAAAATAAAGGCTACGTGAAGCACGCCAAGGATGGAAAGGCCTTTGTGTATCAAGCGATTGTCGGCCGGGAGGAGGCGCGGCATAGCGCGGTTACTCACTTGGTGCGGCGGTTCTTTGAGGGCTCGCCAGAACGGCTGATGCTAAGCCTGATGGAGGAAAAGAAGGTCGATCGAAAAGAGCTGGCGCGTTTGCGCAAGCTGATCGGGAAAGAAGACGACTCATGAACGCTGTGGCGTCTGCTCTTCTTAATGGAGCGATTCTGAGCGCCTTTCTCGCAGCCGCAGTCTGGCTATGCCTGCGCCTGGCGCCGCGCCACTTCTTGAACGCGGCTACGCGTCACATGGTCTGGTGGATGGTGCTGGGGATCACGATCGCGCTACCAGTCTTTCAATTGCCGGTGCATCGGGCTCGACCGGCGAAACCGGTCCAGGTAAGGCTTCCAGCAGTTGAGACGACGCAAACGATTCCGCGGATTTCGGCGTTGCCCGCACCTCGCGAAGTCAAGCCGGCTCGGCCGATTGCAACTCCGCTGCCCAGGCTTCCTTTCCCGATTGAAGTGCCGGCGACGGGATGGCTGCAACCAATTCTTTGGATCTGGGTGACCGCTAGCGCGCTGCTTCTGGTTCGCTTACTCATCGATTACGCCGCGCTGAATCGTCGAAAGAGGCGTGCCAAAGATGTTCCACCACCGCTTGCCGCGCGGGCCGTGAACTGGCTCAAGATCTGTGGTGGCAAAAGGAAGTGCGTGCGTCTGGCAGCAACGGATGAAATCGACGTTCCGGTGGCAGTGGGACCACGTAACCTTTCAATTCTGATTCCGGCGCGAATTATGGTTGCCCTGGAATCCGGCGGGATTTCAGATGACGCGTTGGATCAAATCGGCCTGCACGAGGCGGCGCATTTGGCGCGCTACGACGATTATGGGCTGCTGCTGGAGCGCGTGATTGAAGCGCTGTTTGCGCTGCATCCGGTGGTCCGTTGGATCACGCGCCAAATCGATTTGGAGCGCGAGATCGCTTGCGACGATTTTGTGGTGCAAGCCACTCTGCGGCCGCGGTCTTATGCGGGGTGTCTCGCGAACATGGTGGAACTGTGCGGAGTTGTTCGACCCGCGCTGGGGGCGGCGCCGGTAGCGGACGATCTTTCGCATCTCACGCGACGAGTGGAACTGCTTCTGGACACAACCCGCCGGACGGGAACACGGCTACTGAAAGCGCGACTCACGGTGGTGATCGCAATCGTTGTGGCGCTGGCATGCCTGGCTGGAAAGACGCGGCTGGTGGCTTTTGCGAGCCCGGTCGTGCAGTATGCGCAGCAACACTTGGGTCCACTTCCAGCGCTGATGCTACCGCGGTTTGCCGCTCCGCAACAGGAACCGGCGTCGGCGCAGGAATTGGAAGGAACGGTTGTCGAGGACTCATCCGGTGGCGCTCTGGTGGGCGCCGAGCTGCGCTTTCACGGCGCCGGGATGCGTGAGCTAGCTGCCGATCTCGAAACGGATCGCGAGGGCCGCTTCCGCGCGCCAGACCTACCGGCGGGCGAATATAGCGTGGATGTCTCGAAGCCCAATTACATCACGACAAGTTTTCGGCTGCACGTTCCGGGCGTCGCGCCGGCGGTGCGCTTGATTCGATATGGCGTTATCGAAGGCGAGGCCACGGACTCCGGGGGCCGGCCGCTTCCAGCAAGGATCCTGGACCAGGGCGTGATGCTGGGGATGGCGCGGATTTCCGTGCTGGTGAAAAAGCCCGGCCGCGAAGAGTTTCAGTTCCTTCGCCAAACAACACCGGAGGATGGCCGCTATCGCATATTTGATCTGGCGCCCGGAAATTACGCGTTGGCTCTGTGGTATTACGGCTTGAAAGATGGCATGGGCATGCAGTTCTATCCGGACAATACGCATCCGCGATTGTTTACTGTGTCGGGCGGCGAGGAATACCGCGATATCAATTTTTCCACGACGCCGGGCCTAGCTTCCCGGGTAAGCGGAAAAATAGATCTTCCCAAGCCGGAAATGCAATTCGCCTTGGCGTTGGGCATCCCCGACCAGCCAATGCTGCCCATCGCGCGGACGGTGACGGAAAAAGACGGCAGCTTTCAATTTGAGAAGGTTCCAAGTGGCTCCTACGATTTGTTCGTTGCCGGACCGACCGGCGGCTATACCGGGACGGAGGAGATACTTGCTCCGGGAGAATCGTTCTATGGACGCGCGCGTATTCAAGTTGCCGGACAGAACGTGGAAGGGCTCACTGTTGCCATAAGCGCGGCGCGATCGTTCAGCGTGGTGCTGCGATCTCACAATTCTGAATCGCCGGAGCCTGGTTGTCCACAGAGCGCGGCGATTTCCCTGACGCCGCTGGAACCTTGGGGAATTTTCTTCCCGACGAACACGCGGGCGAGCTTTGCTGCCGCGCAGGTTGTTCCGAATCTCCCGCCGGGACGGTTTCGTGTGTTCGCAGGCGAACTGGGCAGCGGCTGTTATCAATTGAACCCGCCGGTTGTGGATCTGAGCAGCGATATCGCCGGTCCGGTTGCCGTGGAACTGGCAGCAGCAGGTTCCATCCATGGAGTGCTTCACGCCGGTTCCGCGCGCCCTTCGGAATTTGCTGTGGTGCTGCTGGATGCTGAGGGCGACACTGGCGCCGAAGCGCAGATTGCCTTTCCAGATGCTGAGGGGCGCTTCCGATTTGAAGGGCTGCGACCGGGCCGTTACCGGATTGCAGCACCACCTGCGGCCGAAAAATCATCAAGGCGTTGGGTTGCCGATGTCGCTCATATGCTGGAAGTGAATGTGCCTGGCGGCAAGCCCGTGGACGTGGAACTCGCGGCTCCGGTTCCGGCGGGAGGGCATCCATGAGAGTCTCGGCGCTTTTGAGCATACTGGCTGGCATCGCGATAGCGCAGGCGCCGAACGCTTCCATTTCTGGTGTCGTTAGGGACTCTGTGACAAGACAGCCGCTTGCCAATTACGCGGTGACGACCGATGTGAACGCAACCAAGGATGCAGCGGCGCGCGACGTGAAATCGATTACTGACGATCAAGGACACTATACGTTGAGCGATCTGCCGTCGGGCGCCTATCGAATCGAGGTGAACAATCCGCAGAGCTTCGATCATCCGCTCCAGAGGCAAATTACTCTGGCCGGTCACGATCTGGAGGGCGTGGATTTTAGCTTTGTAATGGAGGGTTCCATCAGCGGCAAAGTGCTGGATGAAAACAAGGAACCGGTTCCCGGCATGCGGGTCTACCTGGTTTCCAGGCAGTATTATCTCGGAACGCTGGGCTACTTCTTGAAAGGTGCGTCTCACACGAATGATCGCGGCGAATACACGCTGAGTCACGCACTAGCCGGGCATGCTTACTTCATCATGGCGGAGAAAAACGCCCGAAAGCTGGCAGCGCATTCCGACGTCCCGCTGAATCCTAAATTGCGCCGGCGCGTGCCGATGCGCACCTGGTATCCGAACGTACCGGCTAAGGAAGGAGCGGCCGCTGTGATATTGAGTCCGGGCGAACGGCGCGAGGGAATCGATATTCAAGTGAAGAAGTCGCCTTCGTATTGCATTCAGGGCACGCTAGTGACTCCCCATGCCGCGGCCGCGCTGAACTTCTCCATTGAAGGGCAGCAGCCATCCAGCGGCAGCAGCGGGGATGGAGGGATGTACGTCATGAAACCCTTCGGCACCACCTCCGAGGATGGCGAATTCCGGATCTGCGATCTTACGCCTGGCAGCTATCGCATGACGGCGAGTGAAGAGGCAGCCAATCCAAACGAGCACCAGCCTCTCAGCTATATCGCCGCCACGATCGCGATTGCGGATCGCGATCTCAGCAATCTGAAGTTCGCGGCTACGCCCGGAATTCCGTTGAATGGGGAAGTGGTGTGGGATGGAGAGCCGCCCCAAACGCCAGTCAGCGCCAGCCTGTCCGTCTGGCTTCAGCCGCTATTGCGCTCGGGGATGGGCGGAGAGGAGACCAACGCTAAATCAAGTATTCCGGGCACATTTACTGTGCCGGACCTGCTGATGGATGAATACGCAGTCCACGTTTTTCTGAAAGTTCCCGGTCTCTATGTGAAAGATGTCACTTATGGCGCCAAGAGCGTGAGCTACGCGCCGTTGCAGGTGGGAAGCGATGCCGAATTGCGAGTAATCATTGGACATGACGGTGGGACGGTCAGAGTAGGGGTGGCCGATAAAGACGGGAATCCAGTGGGCGACATGCGGGTGCTGCTGGTGCCAGTGGAGGCTGGCT
Organism: Bryobacteraceae bacterium; assembly: GCA_036008345.1. Taxonomy (GTDB): domain Bacteria; phylum Acidobacteriota; class Terriglobia; order Bryobacterales; family Bryobacteraceae; genus Palsa-89. Next base: position 4,896 of record DASYNU010000033.1, on the reverse strand, counting down.
CTGAGGCCGCGCTGCAATCGATGTTGATCACCGGAACCACGGACCAGTTGGGGAACTACACATCCCGGACGCTCGCGCCCGGCAAATATTATGTCGCGGCCAGCAGCGATTACTTTGACGCCACGCCCGAGAGTATCGGCAAGATCTGGCAGTCCAGGAGCCGGTTCCAGGAAGTGGATCTGGCGGCCAAGGGGAGCAGTCAGGTTAGTTTGGAGCCGATGAAGATCGACTGAGAGGCAACTGCCGGAAGGGTCAGCGTCTCAACCTCGGGACCCAGCGCATCCAGAAAGAAACGGTCGTGGGACACGATGATGACGGTGCCCGGATAACTTTCGAGCGCCTGTTCCAGCGCCTCTTGTGCCTCGATTTCCAGATGATTGGTTGGTTCGTCCAGAAGGAGCAAATTCGCTCCGCTGCTGAGGATTCGGGCCAGTGCTACTTTGGTTCGCTCCCCGCCACTCAACTCGCGGAGAGGACGATTGAGGCGGTCCGGACGCAGCCTCAGGCAGGCCAAAAGGGTACGCGCAGCAGTACTCGATCCACAGATTTCCAGTGGCGAGAGATTCAGGTCAACCGCGCATGAGTCCTGGGCGAGACTGGCGAGTTCGACCTTGGCTCCGAACCGAACGGACCCCGAATCCGGCACTTCGGTCCTCTGGATTATATTCAGCAACGTGGTTTTTCCAGATCCGTTCGGGCCTAGAATGGCAAGCCTATCTCCACGGCGGACATGGAAGCTGAGATCCCGAAAAAGAGTCTTCGAGCCGAATGATTTCGTCAGTTTGGCGGCAGCCACCACAACATCGCCGCTTCGTGAGACGCTGTCAAAGGTCAGCCCTTCCATGGGCTGTTCTTCCCAAGGCTTTTCGACCCGAAGCTCCTCGCTGACCCGTTCTTTGAGTATGCGCGCGGTGCGGGCGACCTTGGCTGCCTTGCGCGCGTAATGATCCTTGCCGCCGCGCACGCCGTGGGGAGTAGCCGCAACGCGCGCGGAGAGCTGCTGCCTGCGGTGGGCAGCCTGATTCAAGGCCTCCTTTCGACGCTCGGATGCCTCATATGCCAGCCAGGCTTCGCGATCGAGCAGCGTGCGTGCACGCCGGTACTCCAGGTAACTATTCTCAAAAATGGAGACCTTCGAGCGCTCGATTTCGACAATTCGGCTGGCGAATGCGGACAACAGAGCGCGGTCATGAGAAGTAATCACACAGGCCGCTGCGCGCGAAGCGAGACTAGCTTCCAGCCATCCCCGCGCCGCAATGTCTAAATGATTGGTGGGCTCGTCCAAAACCAGCAAGTCCGCCTGCAACGAAAGTGCGCGAGCCAGCGCGGCACGGGTGCGTTCGCCGCCGGACAGCGACTGCACATCACGGTCCTGGTCTTGCTCGGAGTATCCCAAGCCGCTGAGCGTTCGAGTTACCGCGGCTTCCGCGAGGAAACCGCCTTGGTCCTGGTATTCATTGATCCGGGCGGCGTATTCGCTGGCGCTCGCAGGGTCTGAGAGGCGTTGCTCGAGCTGCTGGAGGTCGGCACGCAGTTCTGCGAGGGGGAGTGCGCTGAAAACGAACTCAAAGAGCGTCAGATGAAGTCCCGGCTGGATCTCCTGATCGGCTACCGCGACGCGAAGCGCACGCTGGCGGATGATCCGGCCGCGCGTGGGCGCAAGATCTCCGGCAATCAATCGAAGCAGGGTTGATTTGCCTGATCCATTGGGGCCAACGATCGCCACGCGATCCGCCGGGTTGACCGGGAACGAAACGTTTTCGAACAGGACTGGACCAGATGGATATTCAAAAGATAACTCAGACACGCCCAGCAAAGACATAACACCTCCAGCGCCGCTTTTGCGCGGCTGAAAAAAAGCGAGGGTTGGTCTTTACAGTTTCATTGGGTCGCCGGGAGACGACGTCTTTAAGTTAGCACAGCTGGGCTGTTCCGAACTGCGATCGGGGAGCCAGTCTGAAGCCCGGGACGTCCTTCGATGGATCTGGACCTAATGCTGGGCCAAGTGCCCCGAACGACGAGTTCGACGAATTTCGCTTGAGCGAGTCTGCTTGGGAGCGAGGATGCTCTCCCGAATTTCCAAGATATCGCGCGCGGGAGGCGCCAGTGGCTTGCAGCGTTCAGCGGCGGCCTTAAGATCAATATCCAGATGGCACTTTTTGTATTTTCTGCCGCTGCCGCACCAACAGGGCGCATTCCTGCCTGGCACTGTCTTTGTCATTGACGCACCTGACTCAGTATATGTCGAAATGCCTGTCCGCACCGGCAACCTTGATTCCTTTACCGGAAATCGGGGAATGAGTATACAGTCACCGGTTTTTGAGGTAGGTATCGATGCCTTCGGCGGCTTGGCGGCCTTCGGCTATCGCCCAGACTACCAGCGATTGGCCGCGGCGCAGGTCGCCGGCGGCGAATACTCCGGGTGAGGACGACATGTAGTTCGAATCCGTTGCGACGTTGCCGCGGGCGTCTAGATTTACACCTAGCTGCTCGATCAGGCCGTTTTTCACTGGGCCCGTGAAGCCCATCGCCAGTAGCACGAGGTCTGCGTCTAAGGAGAATTCGGTGCCGGGGATTGGTTCGAACTTCGGTGGTGGGCCGACGCGGATTGCATTCAGCTTGGTCACTTGGCCATCCCCTGAAAAGGATGTCGTGGCGAGGGCCCAATCTCGAATGCCGCCTTCTTCATGCGAGCTTTCGACGCGCAGTTGCAGGGGCCACAACGGCCAGGGAGTGGAGGCGGCGCGGTCATCCGGAGGCATCGGCATTATTTCGAACTGATGCACTGAGGCCGCTTTTTGGCGATGCGAAGTTCCCAGGCAATCGGCTCCCGTGTCGCCGCCGCCGATGATCACTACGCGCTTTCCGGTAGCGAGAATCTGGTTCGGGACTTGATCGCCCGCGCCGCGGCGGTTCTGCTGCGGCAGAAATTCCATGGCGAAATGGATGCCCTTCAACTTGCGGCCGGGGATCGGGAGATCGCGTGGCTGTTCGGCGCCGCCGGCCAGGAGAATGGCGTTGAAATCTTCACGCAGCTCTTCGCCTGGAATCGCGTGGCCCACGTGGACATTGGTTCTGAACTCGACGCCCTCGGCGGTCATCTGCTTGATCCGACGATCGAGCAGCCATTTTTCCATTTTGAAATCGGGGATGCCGTAGCGCAGCAATCCGCCGATGCGGTCGGCTTTTTCAAAAACAGTTACAGAGTGTCCGGCGCGATTCAACTGTTGCGCGGCGGCGAGGCCAGCGGGGCCAGATCCAACCACTGCTACGCGTTTGCCGCTTCTAACGTGCGGGGGCTCAGGGCGAATCCAATCTTCGCGGAAGGCGTGCTCGATGATGGTCTTTTCGATTACTTTAATGGTCACCGGCGGCTCGTTGATTCCCAAAACGCAAGCGGCCTCGCACGGGGCTGGACAGACACGTCCGGTGAACTCCGGGAAATTATTCGTCGCGTGCAGGACGCGCACGGCTTCGCGCCAACGGTCGCGATAGACCAGATCGTTCCAATCCGGAATCACGTTGTTCAACGGGCATCCGGTGTGACAGAACGGGACGCCGCAATCCATGCAGCGCGCGCCTTGGGTGCGGACTTTATCGTCCGGAAATTCCTGGTAGACCTCGAACCAGTCGTTGACGCGCTCTATTACGGGGCGGCGGGTTGGAGCTTCGCGGGTGTGTTCGAGAAAGCCTGTTGTTTTACCCACGTGCGGCCTCCGCTTGCGGGACTGGGGGCTGGGGGCTGGGGACTCGGGCATCTTGCGCCACTTGGTTGGTCCCTAAAACCCGCTTGTACTCGTGCGGGAAGACCTTCACGAATTTTGGCAGCATTTCGAGCCAATGTTCCAGTATCCATTTGCCGCGCGGGCTGGCGGTTACTTCCACATGTTTCGCGATCAAATCGTGCACGATCTGTTGGTCTGTCGGGTCGAAGATGGGTTCCAGATCCACGCTGGATTTGTTGCAGAGCACGTTCGAAAATTCGCCGGTTTCATCCAGGACGTAGGCGATGCCTCCCGTCATACCGGCTGCAAAATTGCGGCCGGCGCGGCCGAGAACCACTACCAAGCCTTTGGTCATATATTCGCAGCCGTGATCGCCGACGGCTTCCACCACGGCGGTTGCGCCGGAATTGCGGACGGCGAATCGCTCGCCCGCCATTCCATTCAAGAATGCCGAGCCGCCGGTGGCGCCGTACAGCACTACGTTGCCTACCAGCATGTTTTCTTCCGGCAGAAACGTGGAGGTGCGCGGCGGATAAACCACCAGCTTGCCGCCGGAGAGCCCCTTGCCGACATAATCGTTGGCATCGCCTTCCAAAGTCAGCGTGACACCCTTGGCCAAGAATGCTCCGAAGCTTTGGCCGGCCGATCCGGTGAAGTGGAAGCGGATGGTATCTTCGGGAAGTCCGAGCGATCCATAGCGCCGCGCGATTTCTCCGGAGAGCATTGCGCCCACGGTGCGGTGCGTGTTGCGGATCTCCATCGTCCGTTCAACCGGCGTGCACTGCTTGATGGATTCCTGCGCGTAGGCGATCAGCTCATGGTCGAGAGCGTTTTCGAGTCCGTGATCCTGAGCGATGGTGCAGCGGCGACCGACGCGGCGCGGAACTTGCGGGTTATAGAGGATGGTTGAGAAATCCAGACCGCGGGCTTTCCAATGTTCTACGGCGTGGCGCATTTCCACTTTGTCGACGCGGCCAACCATCTCCTCCATTTTGCGGAAGCCGAGCTTCGACATCCATTGGCGAACTTCTTCGGCGATGTAGAAGAAGAAGTTGATGACGTTTTCGGGCGTCCCTTGGAATTTCTGGCGCAGCACCGGGTCCTGCGTCGCGATACCGACCGGGCAGGTGTTCAGATGACATTTGCGCATCATGATGCAGCCCATGGAGAC
>DASYNU010000032.1:0-5864 GCA_036008345.1 Bryobacteraceae bacterium | reverse complement strand
GTTCAAGGGTAAGAACGAGGACATCCGGGGAATCGGTGAGACGCTCGGGGCGACGCACGTCCTGGAGGGCAGTGTGCGCAAGGCCGGCAATCGTGTGCGAATTACCGCGCAGTTGATCGGGATCGCGGATGGATGCCACCTATGGTCGGAACGGTACGATCGTGAGATGGCCGATATTTTCGCTATCCAGGACGAAATTTCCGGGGCCATCGTGGATGTGTTGCGGCTGAAGTTGGTGGGTGCGGCCACACCAGCGGCTGTTCGCCGCGCCTTAAACCCTTTGGCCTTCGAGGCATATTTAAAGGGCCGCTACTTCTGGAATCGAAGAACCGAATCGGACTTGATCAAGAGCGTCGAGTATTTCAACCAAGCACTAGAGCTGGAGCCGGCTTACCCTTTGGCTTACGCAGGCCTTTCCGAGTCGTTGATCATGCTAGCGATTTTCGGGCTGCGACCTCCTGGCGACATCTACCCGGAAGCCAACCGCGCTGCCCTGAGAGCGCTAGAACTGGATGAATCGCTCGCGGAAGCCCACGATGTGCTGGCCCATGTGAGGTCAGCCTTCGATTGGGACTTGGCCAGCGCCGAGAAACATTACAAACGAGCCATCGAATTGAATCCGAATTATTCCACAGCCCACCGCGCCTATGGGCATCTTTTGGCACTGATGCAGCGCCATGCTGAAGCTATAGCCGAGTTGAAACGCGCGCGAGATCTGGATCCTTTGTCGGTGCCCGTCAACGCATTTCTGGCATTGGTTTACATGAAGGCGCGGCAGTATGGTCAGGGCACTGCGGCTGCCAGAGCCGCGGTGGAGCTGGACCCGAATAATCCGCAGGGGCACTGGGCTCTGTCGCGATGTCTGGACGCGGACCAACAATTTGCCGAAGCACTGGCTGAGGCCGAAAAGGCCGCCAGCCTTTCCGGCGGCAGCCAACCTTACGCTGCACATTTAGCCTACGCTTATGCCAGGATCGGCGATCGGGACCGGGCACGGGAAATTGTCCTGCAAATGTTGGAAACCGCGAAGACGAAATATGTCGGCACTTACTATCTGGGTTTGATTTATGCGAGCCTGGGCGAGCCGGACGCGGCCATGGAATGGCTTGAAAAAGCCTATGAAGAACGGACTGCCCGACTGCTGGAAGTTTTCGATCCGGCCTTCGACAGCTTGCGATCCGACGTTAGATTCCAGGACTTGGTGCGGCGTATGGGTTTTGCACGATGAGTCTTCCCCCAACCGCCCAACTCTAGCGCGACCGACGTTGCAGCTTCGCGCAATTCATCGGCCAGCGAAGCGTTTTCCAGAGCCCGCGCCACAACCATTCCTCCCACGCACAGCGCCGCTACCGCTTGCGCCGTGGTATGGCTCCGCGCGTCTTTCGCCATGCTTTGTTCCAGCACGTCGGTCATGCCGCGAAATACATTCTCGAACGCGCCCTTCGCGCGTTTATCGCTGCGCGCGACATCGCTCGGCAACGCGACCATGGGGCAGGAGTTGCCGACATCTTCAAAATGCTGGCGCGACAGATATGCCCGAACTATCTGAGGGCCCACATCGCCCGACTGCCTGTCTACGTGCACGCCTTCCCAGCAGTTCTTCCAGTTGGGATCGGTGAAGAAGCACTGCAGCACTTCCGCATAGAGATCGCTCTTGCTCGTGAAATAGCTATAGAACCCGCCGCGCGTGAGACCGGCATCGGCCATGATTCTATCCACCGAGACATTGTCGAATCCGTGCTGATTGAAAAGCTTGCGGGCGCTTCGGACGATCTTTTCCCGAACTTCGCCGCGGTGACCGGGTGGGTAAGGCATGGCCCTTTCAGAATATATGTTCTTGATCATATTTTGAGAACGTGTTCTAATCGCTGGCATGACACGACGGAAAATGATGGCCGGTTTGGCGGGCGCCGCGGCAATGCTGGGAACCGCGGATGCACAAGCGGACGTCACCATCCACGAAGAGCTGGAATATCAGGTAAGCCCGCACCGAGTGTATGAAGCGCTGCTGGATTCCAAGCTTTTTGCCGCGTTTTCCGGAGTTCCGGCCGAGATCCATCGCGAGCCGGGCGGCGCGTTCTCACTTTTCGAAGGGCAGATCTTGGGACGCAATGTGGAACTGGTTCCGGACCGGCGAATCGTGCAGGCGTGGCGAGCGGCTTCATGGCCGGACGGTGTTTATTCGATCGCCCGATTTGAGCTCGAAGCACGAGGGTCCGGTGCGCGCCTGGTCTTCGATCACAGCGGGTTTCCAGCGGCGTTGCGAGAGCATCTTGCCTCCGGATGGCGCGAACATTATTGGGAGCCTCTCAAAAAATATTTTGGAGGGTGACATGCGTCTTTCAACGGAAGCTACAGCCAGCAGATTTCCGCGCGCGGCGCAAGATCGATAATTATGATCAATTGCCGGATCGCTTCAAGGCACCGACTCCCTTACGGTCGCGGTTCGGTAACCCTCTCTCAACACGAGACGTTCCTTTCCGAACCGCGAGCGTAAGCGACCGGTGCTTTTGACTCTGAGGGAGTCGGTGCAGTAACGCGTCTCAGTTCGGACCTAGCAGGCCGACCTGCTGTTCCAGCGATAAAAAGCGGGGATCGCCACGCAACTTGTCGAACAGCGGTTCGTTCTTCAGATACATGATCTGTTGCTCGCGATTCCCGGCGGCTTGCCGCAGATAATTCATGGTACGATCTGCGTCGGCGAGCGTAGCTGAAATCATAGCGAGCTGATAAAAGCTGGTGCCTGGGGCAGCGTTTCTATCCACCTGATCGAGATAGCGGTGAGCCTCTTCCGGGCGTCCACAAGCCGCGGCGCTCAACGCGGCGGTGAACGTCGTGATGGGCAGGCGGGGATACCACTCCACAAGTTTCTGAGTCTCTGAATCAGCGGCTGGGCAGTTTCGCTGGATGATGAAAATCCAGCTCACGATCCCCTGCGCGACGATCGAACGGGAATCCAACTGGAGGATGTATCGGGCTTGCTGCTGGGCTTCCGCATATTTGCGCTGGGCAATCAGCAGAATGGCATGATTCTGGCGCGGCCCGATGGCTAAAGGATCGCTCTTTTCGACAATCTGAAATTGATTTTCAGCCTCGGCAAAGCGCCCTCGTGTGGCTAAACTCCAGCCGTAAAGGCTATGCGCCTTGCGCGACCCAAGATCGGCAGCCAGCTTGAATTCGGCTTCCGCGCTTGGCCAATCCCATTTGCAGGTGTAGGCGCCAATAGCATGTACGGCATGCGCGTCGCCGAATCGAGGATTCAACGCGATGGCTTTCTCTATCCATGGGGCGCCCAGCTGGCAGGCGGTCTTTTGAGTCTGGAGCGTTATGAGCGCGAGTTGCCCCTCGGCCGTACCGATGGTCTCGTATGGCAAGGGATAGGACGGGTCCTTATCAATTGCCTGTTTGGCCAGCGTGATTGCAGTACGCAAGTCGTCCGGCTTGTCCTGGAACAAAGCGTATCTCGCGCGCAGATACAAATCATGTGCCTCGTGGTTTGAGGTGGTCATGATCAATTCCGCGGGGTTCGAAAAGTAGCTGGAGGAAGTCAGGGCGAGAATGGTATTGCGTACAATTTCCACTTCCACCCTCTGCAGCTCCGCCGGTTGCACGTCGAAGGTCCGCGACCACAGATGATATCCGTCGGCGGCGCGAATGAGCTGGACAACAACCCGGAATCCCGTGCCCTGCTGCCCGATGCTGCCTTCCAGCAGCGCGCCGGCATTGAGAGCGCGGCCGACTTGACGAACATCGGCGCCCTTATTTTTGAACTGGAAAGCGGAGGTCCGTGCCACCACCTGCAGAGTGTTGGCTTCCGCCAGCGCTCCCGTCAATTCGTCGGTGAGGCTATCGCCCAGATAATCTTTGCCAGGATCTCCACTGAGATTCAGGAACGGAAGCACGGCGATGGACGTGGGTGAAGCGGCCGTTCGAGTCCGATATCGCACTCCCCATAGGATGGCGCCGATGGCAAGCGCGGTCAGCGCCAGTGCTACGCCGAAGTGAAGCTTTGTGCGCGAGCCGGTCTTTTCCTGCAACTCGGCAGGTGGTTCAGGCGCCGGCGGTGCAGAGCGCTCACTGGGGACAAAACTGGGGACGTAGCTGCGGAGCGGTAACTCAATGCGGAATCGATCCGAACTGCCTTGGGCCGCATAATACTCTTTCAGTTTTTGCCGCAGGCGGCTGGCTTCGGTCCGAACGATGGAATCCGTACGCGGATCGAAAGAATCGGTTCGCTCAAAAACATCCACGCCGATGGCATACTCGTTCACTGCTTGGCCGGCTAGCGCCCGATTGACCAGGTATCGCAGAAGCTGAATTCTGCGGGGTGCGGCGGCAAAGGCGGGAGACGTTGCGATGGTTTCCAGGAGGGCGAGGACTTCGTCCGCGTCCGCCATTTCGAGGCGGTTTGAGCCGCTCCCAGTTGGCCCCATAAAACGGATGCTTCATCATAACAGATTGAAAATACAGTCAGATTACATCGATGTAGCCTATGTAACTTGCGCACTTGGAAGCGCTTCCCTGAGAATGGCCACCGAGGTCTTCATCGCTATGATTTTTCCTAGGCGTACAGGGGTTCGTCTGGTGGTCGCTCCGATAGCGTTTCTAGCGATCCAGCAATTGGCCCGAGCGGACACGGTCTACACGATAGACGGTTTCTTTAATATCGGCATCTATTACGGCAGCGCCCAGTTATTCTCGCCCGGAGGCACGCTGCTTTCCACTACCTACGCGATGACCGTGGAGACAACCATGGGGTGTCAGGAGTTGGGGGTAGTGGATGGGGCGGCTTGCGCGGCCGCCACCAGCAACGCTGTTGTCGCGGGACTGGCCAACCCAAAAAGTCCTGTGCCACCACCACCACCGGTGTTCAGCGAATTTTTCGAGAGCCAATTGCCCTCGTTCGCGGATAATAACGGCTTAGGGAACGCCGCGCCCATATCCTTCGACTCCGGGTTCGACCCTACTACGACGCCCACAGCTACATCGGAAGCCTTGTACACCGACTTAACTTCACAACCAGGCAGCTTTGTGGTGAGCGGGGACACAGGTTTTGTGCCGTATGGAGCGCAGTTCGATTACGTATTTGCTTTTGTCATCACTTTTCCAGTCCCGTATGTAACGAACAATAATCCCCCGTGCTGCGCTACAAGCGAGGGCGCGACGATGAACGTCCAGTTTTTCGAGCGGGACCTTCAGTTGACGGAAGTAGCGACGCCGGAGCCGCGTGGAATAGCTGTTTCAGGCGTTGCCATTTTGTTGTGTTTCGCGCGGAGACGAGCAGGTTGGCAGACGAAAGCGTCCGCCCCACGTTAGCCCACAAGGGGTTGCATTTTGGTGGGGCAGGCGCTTCCGCCTGCCAACGGGGCTAGGGCAAAGTGAATGTGTATAGCGAGCTGCCCGTTGCGATGGCGATGTACTGCTTGCCGTCCACTGCATACGACATCGGCGCGGCAATAGCTCCGCTGCCAGTTTGGAAATGCCACAAGGGCTTGCCCGAGCGAGCGTCGAATGCAATAAAATTGCCCTCCGCGTCGGCACTGAACACCAGGCCGCCGGCAGTAGATAACACTCCCGACCAAGTGGGCGAAGGATGCTTGAATTCCCATTTGATATCGCCCGTTGCAGGATCGATCGCGCGTAACGCCCCCGAATAAGGTTCACCTTGAGGCGCGGGAATGTAGGCGCTTCCGTAAAAAGCGTGGCCGGCTTCGTAAGGCTGTGGCGCGGTGCTGAAAACATCGCACTGCTCACGGATGTTCACGTAAAAGAGTCCCGTCACGGGATTGAATGTGGGCGACATCCAATTGGTAACGCCGGAAGCGCCAGGGCAAACGAATCGTCCTTCGAGCGTGGGCGAACTT
>DASYNU010000031.1:0-5178 GCA_036008345.1 Bryobacteraceae bacterium | reverse complement strand
GTGGAATTCGCCGGCGGAAAACTGCTGCGCTGCGACGAATTTCCCGGCCCCGCCGGTACCACTGTCTCGGTCCGCGATCTGTTCTTCAATGTTCCGGCGCGTAAGAAGTTCTTGCGTTCCGATCAAACCGAGCTGGCGCACATCGCTTCGCTCGCCACGCATTACAGTCTGGCCCATCCGAAAAAAGCATTCCATTTGCGCCACGGTGAAAATGACCTTCTGGATGTCACGCCGGTTGAGACCATGCGTGAGCGGGTCTATCAGGTGTTCGGTAGCCAGACGCTCGACGAGCTCATCGATCTCGACATGGTGGAACGCGAGCTCGCTGTTGTGGACGCCGCCGAATCCGGTACGCGCGTTTTTGGCCTGCGCGGTTTCATCTCGGCGCCGCACGTTCAAAAGCTCAATCGGAATTCAATTTTCATGTTCGTGAACGGGCGCCTTATTCGCGATCGTCTGCTGATGCACGCGCTTTCGGCTGCGTATCACAACCTGATGCCGCCATCCTGCTTCCCATTCGCGCTGCTGTTTCTGGATTGCGATTGCGAAGAAGTGGATGTCAACGTTCATCCGTCGAAAACCGAAGTCCGGTTCCGGCACGGAACATTTGTGCATGATTTTGTTCGCGACACCATTCGCGATCGTCTGATAGCCGCGCGTCCGGCTTCCAGCCTGCCCATTCCGCTGCCGCCTCAGCCCGCGGCCGCGCTGCCCTATTCGGATTTTACGCAGCGCATCGAGAATCAACAGTTCGAGCCGGCGCCGGATTCGAGCGTTCCAGCGGAGCGCATCCAGGATCTTCCGGTATTTCATTTGAAAACGACTGCCGCGCCCGAGCAGCGATTCGATTTCGAAAGCGTCGCTCCGCAGCCCGTCCCGGATACGCATGGCCCTTTGCCTTTTGGCACGGAAACTCCACAAAGCCTGGCGATTCTATCCGACTTGCGTCCGCTAGGGCAGATTCACGACAGCTTTATCATCGCGGCCGGCCGCGATGGCCTTTGGATCATTGACCAGCACGTGGCCCACGAGCGCATCCTGTTCGAACAAGTGCTGCGGCAACAGGCCGAAAACCGCGTGGAGCGCCAGCATCTGTTGTTGCCGATTTTGCTGGAATTGACCGCCTCGCAGCAAATCGAGTACGCGCACATCGCGAGCGAACTCGAGCGCGCCGGATTCGATTCCGAACCTTTCGGCAATCGCACCATTGCCGTAAAAGCCGCGCCCGCGGGCGTCGGGCCGGCGGACATCGAAAAACTGGTTTTCGAAATCCTGGAAATCGCCGAAGGCGAATTGCGGAGAGTATCGGTGGACGATCTGCGCCGCGGCATGGCCGCCAGCATCGCTTGCCGCGCGGCTATCAAGATCAATATGCGGCTGGATCAAACCAAAATGGAGTGGCTGCTCAAAGAACTGGCCGCCACACAATGTCCCATGAGCTGCCCGCATGGCCGCCCCATCGCGCTGCGATATTCCACGCGTGATATACTCAAAAGCTTTCACAGAATTTAGGCCGCAAATGAACACAAATAAGACAACTGATTCGCGTTCATTTGCGTTCATTCGCGGCCAATCCGTGCTTCACTCCCACTCGATGGTGCCTGGCGGCTTATGCGTCAGGTCGTAGAAAACGGCACAGAGGCCGGGGTCGGCCAGTAGTTCGTGGGCCATCCGCTGCAACAGTTGGTCCGGCATTCGCACCACTTGGGCGGTCATTCCGTCTACGGAATGAATGGGGCGCAGTACGATTGAATCCGGGGCGCTCTCGACGCCGAGTGGAATCAGGACCACCGGGAATTGCCAGACTTCGCGCTCGAATCCGCTTTCTTCCGAAAGCCGGCGAACGGTCGCATCGGCGCGGCGCAGGCAGGTGAGCCGTTCCCCAGTCAAGGTGCCGCGAGTGGATCGCATGTCGGAGAGACTGGCTCGTTGGCTCACCACGCCGACTACGCGGTTGATGCTTTCCCACATTCGATTCACCAGCGTGGTGGCCAGTTCGTCCGGTGGCAATTGTTCCACGGCGAGCACGGATCGGTAGCTGCGCGAATCGCCCTGTACACCCACCGAGCGAATGGGGAGCAGCCAGCCAGGATCGAGCGGCTGTACGGGCGTTTCGCTCTCCGAACACAAGCAGCGAATCGCGAGTCCTGGCCCCGGAAAAGGATGCCGGTGCAGAAACTCGGCCGGAATTCCCAACTCTGCGCCGATCTCGCGCACTTCGTCCTTATAGAACGATGCCAGCGGCTCGATGATCCGGCCACTCTCAATCAGCTTCTGAATTCCGGCCACGCGGTTGTGATGAGTCTTGATGACGTCCGCTCTAGCGGTGCCGCCGGATTCAATGGTGTCGGGATAAATAGTTCCCTGCCCCAAAATCCAGCAGCCATCGAGAAATTGGCCGCTGCTCAATACGCGCTCTTGAACCGCGACGAATTGCTCGCCAATGATGTGGCGCTTCTTTTCCGGATCGCAGACGCCTATGAGCGCCGCAAGAAATTCGCCCTCGGCCTCCTCGACATGAAACGCGGTGGCGCCGAGTTGTTGGAACAAGCGGCGCACATACGGGGTCTCGCCATCGCGCATCAGGCCGGTGTCCACATAAATGCCGTAGACGCGGTCCGCTCCAAGGGCTCTGAGACTGAGGGTGTAGGCGACCGTAGAATCCACGCCGCCGCTGACAAAAAAGAAGACGTTCCGATCACCGGCAACGGCTCGGATCTCCTCTTCAAGTGGGCCGATGCGATCCTTCGGATTCCAATCCTTTTTACATCCACAAATTCCAAAGACGAAATTCGAGAGTATGCGGCGTCCTTCCGTGGTGTGGACCACTTCGGGATGGAACTGCACGGAGAGCAGCGGCCGGTCGCGATGGGCCATGGCTGCGATGGCGCAGGTATCAGTGCCGGCCAGGGCTTCGAATCCTGGAGGGACTGATTCCACCTGATCGCGATGGTTCATCCAAACTTGCGAATCGCCGTTCAGCCCCTCGAACAGCGCGTGAGGTTTAGTACGGTGAAGGACAGCCAATCCGTACTCGCCCTTGGTACCCTTTCGAACATGGCCGCCCAGATTATATGCCATGAGCTGCTGGCCGTAACAGATGCCGAGCACCGCGCAGCCGGTCGAGAGAATTGCGGGATCGATGCGGGCGCTGTCGTGCTCATAGACGCTATCCGGACCTCCGGAGATAATCAAGCCCTTGCGATCGAGCAGTTCAGACGCCGGTGTATCGCTCGGGCGAACTTCGGCATACACTCCCAGGTCGCGAATCTTTCTGGCGATCAAATGACAATATTGGCCGCCCGCGTCGAGGACGGTGATTTGTGGAGCAGACTGAGCTTTCAAATTCTACGGCCGATCATCGTCTACGGTCGATCATCGCGGTTGTTCCGCATGACGATCAGCTTTTTCGATTTGTCGAACAGCGCCTTGGCTTCCGGCATGCTATCGATGGCCTTGAGAACCATGGGATCGGCTTCAGCGGCCACCTTCTGCGATTCTTCATAACTGAACGCGGTGGCGTACATCTCGCGCTTCAACTGCTGCAACATCCAGGCGCGATTCTCGGCGAAATCGGCCTCAGTGAATTGCACTTGCTGCTTCGACAGGTATTCGTGGAAATCGTTCAGGATGGAATTATCCGGCTCCCAGCCCTTGGGAAGCTTGGCCGGATGCGCGCCGAACCACTTCGCGGCATACGTAAAGAAAATGTACCGGTCGTGCCGGAAAAGTCCCGTCTGGAATTTGTTGAACTTCGGTTCGTACTTTTCGTCCGGCGTGATTCCGTCGCCGCCGTATACAGCCCGGCCGCTGTCGGTGCTTTTCACATCCAGCGGATTCTTGGTATCAGTGCGCTTGCCGTAGTAATAATCGAGGAACGAGATGTGCGAATAGTCGCGCTGAATGAGGCGGCCGCTAGGCGTGTAGTAATGAGCCACCGTTAGAGCGAGGGCCGTATCTTCGGGAAGCTGCCAAACCTGTTGGACCAACCCCTTGCCGAAGGTGTTCTGACCGAGAATCCAGGCGCGATCGTGATCCTGCAACGCGCCGGCGACAATCTCGGCAGCGGAGGCTGAGAATTGATTCACCAGGACGACGATAGGATAATTCTGTCCGTACGCGCTGCCGCGTGCCAGAAACGGCTTCTCGGCCGAAGTGCGTCCGTGCTGCGAAACCACAACTTCACCCTTTCGGAGGTAATGGCCGGCCACGGCGACACCTTCGTTCAGAAGACCGCCAGGATTCTCACGCAGATCGAGCACCAGTCCTTTGATATTCACCTCGCCCAAGCGCTTGAGGTTGTCTTCCATTTCCTCGCTGGTGTGTTCGTTGAACGCAGAAACTTTCATGTAGGCGATGCCGGGCCGGAGCCAGAACGCCTGCTCGACGCTATAGCGAGGAATCTCATCGCGGACGATATCGAAGCTAATGGGCTTGTCGGCGCCCTCACGTGCGACCACCACCTGGACTTTGGTGCCGCGCGGACCTTTGAGCAGATCGGCAATTTCCGGGGTGGAAAGAGCGTCCGTATGCTTGTCGTTCACTTGCAAGATGATATCCCCGGGACGAAGACCTGCGCGATAAGCGGGCGATCCTCCGAAGGGTGCGATGACGATAGTTTTGCCGTCGCGCGGGCCGACCGTCATTCCGACACCGAAGTAGTGGCCTTGCTGATCGTCGCGAAGATTCTGAAAATCCTTAGGATCGAAGAAATTGGAGTGGGGATCGAGCGTGCGCAACATGCCCGGGATGGCGCCTTTATAGATGCCCTTGTCGGCGCTAACCGGCTCAGCGAAGTTCTTTTCCACCAATTCGTAAACTTTGGTGAACTGTTTGATGCTGGTTTTCAGATCCTCTTCGGGTCCGGCGGTGGCCGCCGAGACGCCTGTCAGGCCGGGTCCAAACACACCGCCCAGAACGGAGCAAAAAACGATAACAAGAATTGCGAATAGAAGGGGTCTTAGCCGACGCGCCATCGGTACCTCGCTAGCTTTAGTATAGCGCGCGGGTTGGGGGTGGGCGGTTGTGCTGGTGGCTGTGTCAGCGCCAAATGATAATGTCCTAATCGTGCCAAGTAGAAATGTCCTATTGACGAGGTCAGGCTGGAGAGGTGGATTCAGGAACACTTCTCATGACGCAACGGGATCGCGACCGGTTGGTCGCATTGAAAAAAGCAAA
>DASYNU010000030.1:0-17835 GCA_036008345.1 Bryobacteraceae bacterium | reverse complement strand
CTGGGAGATTTCAACGGCGACGGCAAAACCGACATCGCCATTCTGTGCGGAAGTGGGTTGCAGATCTCGATCTTGCTAGGAAATGGTGACGGGACTTTTGGATCGCCGGTGGTCACTTCCATCGTGAATCCTGGGGCGCTTGCACTGGAGGGCCTGAAAGCCGGGGACGTGAATGGCGACGGCAAAACAGATCTTATCTTCGTCAATCAGAAGGGACCGCAAGTCACATTTCCATCTTGCGAGCAGGGTACTGAAAGCGGTCCGAGTTGGACCATCTTCGAGCTCTTATCTAAAGGCGACGGAACATTCGCACCGCCCATCACGGTGGCTACCAGCCTCATCTCTACGCCCCTGGCGCTCGCCGATATGGATGGCGATGGGATTCTCGATTTGGTCCTGGACTCAAAGGGCCTGAACGGCGCCGGAATCATGTTCGGGAAAAAAGATGGAACCTTCTCGGCTCTGACACCCATTGCCGGCCCCCCAAATCAATGCTGGGACGTCGCCCATGTCGCGGATCTCAACGGCGACGGGAAGCCGGATCTTGTGCTCCGGTCTAATATCACCATCCAATCCAGTGGAGTTGCGATCATGCTCAACCAGGGCGGCGGATCCTTCGGAACCCCACTTAATATCGCCAATGCAGCGCCCGGCTTTTTTTCGGTTGTGACTGCGGATTTTACGGGTGATGGGAAGGTGGACATTGGGGTGTTCAATGACGGCTCGGAAGTGAGTCCTCTTCAAATTTTCCTCGGCAATGGTGACGGTACATTTCAAGCCTTGCCTCCGCGGGTCATATTGGTGGGTGTGCTTTTCGCTGCGGATATGAATGGAGATGGAAAAGCAGATCTTGTACAAATGGATAGTAGCGGCGTCATTATCTCCCTTTCCAATGGGGACGGCACTTTTCAAACGTTACCGCCGATCGCCACCAATCCGGCTATCCAATTTGTGACGCCAGTCGACCTCAATGGTGGTGGGAAACCGGATCTTGCGGGGTTTCTCGCATCCTCATACGTGGTCGGGAACCCTGTTACTATCGGTGTCCTGATCAACACCACCATCATCCCTGCCACCACCGGCGCGGCAAATGGTGCGTCCTTCGTGGCCGGCGAACCGCTGACTGCTGGCGCCTTGGCTTCAGTTTTTGGAAACGGCTTCGCTTCTTCGAATGTCTACGCCAGCGCCATCCCGCTGCCCACTACATTGGGCAACGCCTCCGTCACTATCGGTGGATTCCCCGCGCCGCTGCTGTTCGTTTCTTCTCAGCAAATCAATCTGCAAGTGCCCTGGGAGGTTTCCGGAACTACCGCCGATATCGTCGTCACCGTGAACGGAAACGTATTAGCTCCGTTCCAGGCGCATATCGGGCCGGTGTCTCCGGGTGTTTTCACCGCGCAATCGGGAACCGGGCAGGCGATTGCGATCAATCCGGACGGCTCGCTGGCAGGCCCGGAGGGCTCCATCCCGGGAACCGCACTGCATCCGGCCAAGGTGGGAGATCCGCTGGTGATTCTCGCCACCGGGCTAGGTCCGGTGACTCCCAAGATTGCCGACGGACACAACGCGTCGGATGCGCTTCGAGACACCCTCACCACGCCGAAGGTGATGATCGGAGGCCAACCGGCCGTTGTATCGTTCTCGGGTCTATCGCCGCAATTCGTCGGCTTGAATCAGATCAACGTGACTGTGCCGAAAGTGCAGGCGGGAGTTGTCCCGCTCGAAATCAGCATCGGCGGAATCACAACCTCGAATCAGGTCACCATCGCTGTACAATAGCTAGTAAGTCGCGCGGCCTCCACTAAGATCGAAAACCGCTCCGGTCGTAAAGCTACATTCCTCCGACGCCAGCCACGACACCAGCGCCGCCACTTCGCGCGGTTGCCCAACCCGCCCCATCGGGATCTTTGAGACCATGTAGTTCACCGCCTCGGTAGTCAGCTGCTTCAAAAGCTCTGTCTCAATCACCGCCGGTGTGATGCAATTTACGTACACCCCTTTCGTGGCTACTTCTTTTCCCAGGGCTTTCGTGAAACCGATCACCCCCGCCTTGGCCGTCGAGTACGCGGGCATATTCGGATTGCCCTCTTTCCCGGAAATTGACGCAATGTTTATGATGCGCCCAGATCCTTTAGCCAGCATCGAAGGAAGCACGGCCTTCGCGCAATAGAACACGCCATCCAGATCGATCGCCATCACCCGACGCCACTCCTCGTCCGGGTACTCGTGCACGGCAGCCGCTTTCCCGGTGACACCAGCATTGTTCACCAACACGTCGATCGATCCGTAGCGTTCCAGCACGGTTGCCGCCATGCGCTGTGCCGCGGCGCTATCGCTGACGTCCACGCCGATACCCAAACCAGACAACTCCGCGGCTGCGGTCATCGCCGCCGGCTGGTCGGCGTCCGCTATTACCACTCGGAATCCGTCCTGCGCCAAGCGTTCAGCGATGGCCTTGCCAATTCCTTTGGCGCCCCCAGTAACAATCGCAGTTTTCATGAAAACATCATGATACCTTGAGAAACTTTCAGGACGTCTTATATCTTCGCAATCCGATGACGATCGGCTGAGTCGCGAGCGGCCAGTACGATCTCGTTCACTTTATAAATGTCTGTGAGGCTTAAACCCGTCGGAGCACCCTGGTAAAGCGACTTGAGGAAATCGAGGAATAGAGAACCATCCGGCGGCAGATTGCGGATCTCGCGCTGCGCTCCCGCGCCGGTTATTAGTGTCACGCCCGTGGCCGCTTGGTACTCAACCACGCCGCGCGTACCGGCTAGACGCAACCGGTCGTCCCCCCACGATGATGCCGTGTCCGGCCGAAGATAATCAATGTGGAGCGCTGCAGTGCCACGATTGTCCAGATGGAAAATAGTTGCCGTAGTATTTTCCATATCGCGCAGCTCCGGGTGGCCAACACGCCCTTCAAACGAGACGGCCTCCACCAACTCGCGGCCGCTGGTGAAGCGCATCAGGTCAACCATATGTACGGCGATGTAGGGAATGGTTCCACCGAATGTCGCGCGGTTTCTCATCCACTCGGCGCGCTCGCCCAATTTATAGGACTTTTGAGCTGCAATCTGCGCCACCTCGCCGATCTCGCCAGCCTCGACGATCTGTTGCATGGCGCGATACCGTGCTTCGAACCGCATGGAGATCAGCATGGTCAGGTGAATGCCGGTCTGTGCAACGGTCTGCCGGATGCGATTGAGATCCTCCACCGTTAGGGCGAGCGGCTTTTCGGCGACGATATGGATCTTCCGCTTCGCGCACTCCAGAACAATCTCGGCGCGCTCACCATTGATGCCGCACACACCAACCATATCCAGGCTTTCGTGGTTTAGCAGATCTCGCCAGTTGTTATAGCGGCGCGCTCCTGACCCGTGCTTGCCCTCAGCAACCTGTGCTACCAGTTGCGGGTCGGGGTCCTGAATTGCTACCAACTGCACGTCCGGCAGCAGGTCCATCGGACCGAGGATTTCTTCAATGTGCCCCACCAAGCCAATAAGGCCGAGCCTTACCTTTTGTGGAAGCCGTACAATTTGCCGCGCCGCAGCCTGAGATGCGAGCGCCACGCCTGTGACCCACGCACGCCGCGAGAGTTTCCGCATGCTGCGATTCTCACACAGTTAGGCTATCGACACATCTAGGCGCCCTAATGTCGGCGTTACAGCAGAGCGGCTCGCTGGAGTCGCGGCCCAAGCGCGCTATGCCCGCCCCGTGTCGTACTCCGCCGGGTAACCTACTATTCCACCGGTAGCATCACCACGTTGCTCTTGACGCCGTTCACGCTGATGGTTATCGGCAGGCTGGGACCGGACGCGCCGGTGGGAACCTGGAACTTGGTGAGCGCGAGTCCCGTGTAGCCAGGCGCGGCGCCCGCCCACACCGTGCTGGGATAATGATTTCCGGCCGAGATGCTGACCGAATCGGCCAGCGCTGGCGGAGGATCGGGCGGATAGAAGCCATCGATCATCTGACCCTTGAATGGACCAAGCCCCGTTCCGAGTAGCCCTACCGTCTCACCGGGTTTCGCAGGACTGCCCGGAGTTATCAGCGATCCATCCTCGTGGAATGCTATCGCGTACGTTTGGGAGTTAACGGTCTGCGTGAAGAGCCCTGGTGCGTTGCGTGCAACGGTGAACGTACCGGTGACGTCAGGCTGCCCAACGGAATGAATTTCGATGGTGTAGTTGCCATCGCCCAGCTCCCATGGAACCTGCGCATTGATCTGTCCCGGTGACACGAAGAGCAACGGCAGAATCATATCGTTCACGGTCACCGTGACATCGGCGATGGATTGGGCGAGTGGATTCACGGGCCCAACTTCGAGGCTAGGCGCGAGGCTTTGCCCGTAGATCGCGATAATGGACCCCGGCGCAACCCTGGAACTCGGCGTACTGGATGCCGCATTCTGCACACCGGCAGGTGCGATGTAAGGAATCTTGTTCATGACCGCGACCACGCTCTGTGGCGCTGTCATCGTGACCGCTCCCGACGGATAGCTTCCGCTCAAGGCTCCATTCCAGCGGAGGAACGTGAACCCGGGGCTAGCCACGGCATTGACCGTAACTTGCGTGTTCTGAACGAAAAACATATCGGACGAAGCTGGCGAGAAATGGAACGTTACTCCACTGACCGGGTTCCCAGCCGCACTCAATTGGTATTTGGCCTGGAAATTCGCAGTGAGCGTGGTGTAGTTCTGGTTGACGGTGAGAGCGTGGCTAGCGGCTCCACCATCGGACCAGGAACTGAAATCCAGGCGCGCTCCGGTACCCATGGAAATCGTCGCTGGTGCGCTTACGTTCACCTGTACTCCGTTGTTGCGATCGATGTTACAGGGAGTCTGGCAGGTTGCACCGTCTACCTGAAGAATCAGTCCAGGGGGAGTGCTCTGTACTACTATCCGGCTAAGTTCACTATACACGGCGGTAAGGCGCAATCCGTTGCTGACCGCATTTTGGTCGACTGTGATGGTTTGTGCGGCGGCTCCCGAATTTGACCAGCCCTGAAACGTATACTGGCGCCCCGCGGCGTCGGATTGAGTGGCGGCGGCCGATACCTTGTGCGTCGAGTTCTGCGCCCAGACGAAGTTGTAGTTGGGCCAGTTCACGCGCCCATCGACATTGAGCGGCAGTCCAGTTGGAGTTGTTTGGAAACCCACTTGCGCGCCCCGCACAAAGAACCCCGTCACCGTGTCAGGACTGGACACGTTGTTGTCCGTTGTATACGTGCCGTTTTGTGCAATCCCGTCGCTCCAATGATCGAAGACCCACCAATTCCCCGTAGTGTCCCGCTGCGGTGAGACTCCGGCGATGGTATGCGCTGAACCTGGGGCAAAATCGAAGTCACCGTAGCAGAGTGGCGGAAATCCCGTTAATGAAATCACGGGTTGAAAATCCTCGCAAATGGATGCAACGCGGCGCGTCGGAACCGCCGTATGGTCGATACTCACATTCAATTGCAAGGGTGAGGTGAGGAACGTCACACGCTTGGCTGGCGAAAAATGAGGCGCCAGGATGATGGGGCCGTTCATCACGTAGCTGGTCAAATAGGCATTTGGCGCTGAAACATTGGAAGCCCAATTAATAAAAACAAAGCCCGGATAAGGGTACGCGTTTAATGCTACCGTCGTACCCGCTTGCACGAAAACATTTACGCTAGCCCAGTAGCATTGATTAGCGATAAAGACAATTCCCGGCCGGAATTGACCCGCTGGGATGGCGCCGGGCGCCCCGCAGGTTGGCGGAAGCAGTGGCCCTGGCGCGCCGAAGAAATTTAACTGTAACCGATAACCGATTGTCAGCTGGGCCGTGAGGCTGGTAATGCTCGGGTCAGCCGTCACCGTTTGAACCGGATCGGTGGTGGGCTGAGTCAAGGTAAGGTTATCCACCCATCCTTTGAAAATATATTGCGTATCACCCTGGGGAGCCGTTTGGACCACCGTGTTCACCGGCTGTCCAGGCGGCGTCGGGTCAGTGATGAACACCACCAGGTGCTCACTCCCCGCCGGCCAGGTAAACGTCGCAGCTTGGTTATAAGCCGTGCCGTCGACCGAGAATCTGGCGCCGGACGGGGACGTCGAAATGGTCATGGTGCTGAGGGTGGTTTGGGCCTGTAACCCGATTCCAGCAACCGAGAGAATCGCGAAAAGAGAAAGACGGTTCATAGACGACACCAACCAGTACATCGGCATTAGTACGAGGCAGCTTTAGGTTTTAGGGACCGGGCCAACGCCGGGAGCGGTTTTCTCCTGGTCTAGGCACTGGAACGTGCCGGAATCATTGGCGATTGACCTCGCTAGCGCCGCCAGGCGCTGTTCCACATCGATAGCCGGACGCCAGGGTGTCCGGCTCCGTTTATGCAGACCGAAGCGATACCCCAGTACCAGACCAATCATGCGTACTCCCAGCCGGAACGCCTTCCACAGATCCCCGGTTACCGAGGACTCACCTACCCGAGTCCGGTAGTTCACCGGAATCTCCACGAATGGGATTCCATGAGCCACCACTTCCATGAGCAACTGCGGACCGAAATGCGAGCCTCCAATCGTGAGGTGTGGCCGGATAAGCCGCAAGGCGTCCTGGTGGAACAGGCGATAGGTGCAGCCCATGTCTGTGAGGATGGTGGTGTTGAAAAGCAACTCCGTCATCTTGGCAACGGCCCAGTTTCCCCAGCGCAGGAAGCGCCCCATATTAGCGCCGGTCCAGATGAAGTTCTGGCTGGTGCGTGTGCCGAAGACCACCGGAACGTCATCGGAATAGGACAGCAGCTTGATAAGGTCGTGACCGCTGAATGTGCCGTCCGGTTCCGAGAGAACGATCAGATCGGCGTCGCACTCGTCGATACCGCGCAGCAGCGCATAGCCATAGCCCTGCCGGGTTTCGAATATCTCGCGGGCGCCAGTGCCTCGAAGTTCTTCCGATGTCCCGGGCGCTGCATTATTGTTGACAACGATCACTTCATCGGCCAGCTCACCGGCCAGGTATTCCAGTGTGGCGG
Organism: Bryobacteraceae bacterium; assembly: GCA_036008345.1. GTDB lineage: Bacteria > Acidobacteriota > Terriglobia > Bryobacterales > Bryobacteraceae > Palsa-89. The sequence goes on along the minus strand of DASYNU010000030.1, from coordinate 10,833 downwards.
CTCGAATGGAATCCTTCTCGTTATACGTCGGAAAGATCACTGCCACTCGTTTTCCGCGCCACATACTGTCAAGCAGTTATCGGCATGTCGGCTGGCAAACTTGAACGTCCGTCGTTCCGGTCCTACTCCGCGGGTTTGTAAACGTACATCCCGATTGAATTCCGTTCCACCAGCCGGTAGTGCCGCCGTATCTCGTCGATTTGAGCCTCCGGCAGCGTGGAAATCTCTGCGCTTAGATTTGGATCCCGGTGATTCACATCTTCCATCAACAGAATGGTCGAAAATCTGGCGCTCGCGATGTCCCGCCTCACCGGCTCCGGATTCACCAGCTTAGCCTCTACCAGCCAGTTGTAGATGAGCATCTCAACATCGATGCGCCCGTGCAGGCGCACCATGGCATTGTAGTCGGCCGAGAGGACCAGTCCGCCGCCAGCCAGCAGTGGACGCATCTCCTCAATCTCGCCGCGGGTCGCTTGCTCCACTACAACCCTTGCGAAGACGTCCCGCAAGGTGATGGTGAAGTTCACCACCAAAAATACAGCCAGCGGAAGTTGCAGCAGCGTGACCCAGGTCCGGGCACGGTCAAATGACAAACGGAAAAAATCGAGAGTATGCAGAGCTACCGCTACCGAGAGTATCAGCAGTATGGTGGATTCGATCTGGTAATTCAGGTCCGATCCGATCTTTGACGCGATCGCCACAAAAAGTGCAAACGCGAATCCGAGGTATACAAATAAGGCTCGGCCCGGGCCCCGTATAACCGGCCATGCCCCAGCCGCAGCCACCAGCATCAGTGGACCGGCCGACAGTGCTGCAAAGTTAAAATGTTGCAGCAGCTTATCCCAGGAATGCGGATTCATGTTGGCCAGTACGGTGCTAGAAAGGAACCGCCCGCTCGATGCAGTGTTGATGGCCAGCACCAGGACTGCAGCCACGGCCGCAAGACCCACGCCAAACTGAAGCGCCGTCCTCCGCCGATGGAACCACAGTAGAACGAAGATAGCCGCTGGACCAGCCAGCATAGTCTGTTTCGTGAAGAAAGCCAGCAGTGCGAACACCCCGGCCCACAGCAGTGTTCGTTCCCCTCCAATGGCGTAGCGCGAGTATTGGTAGAACGCGGCCAGTGCGAACATTGCCGCCAGAGTGTCCACCTGCCCCACCGTCCCCCAGGACAGCAAGAGGCCCGAAGATGCCGCCAGCAACACTGCTATCCAAGCGCAATAACGGTCCCGTGTGTACAACAGAACCAGCTTCCAACTCAGCGCGAATATCCCCAGCAGCGCCGCGAAGCTGACCAATCGGCCAGCCGTATATGCGGACAGCCCAAGCTTGTAAAATCCGGCTTCCAGCAGATACAGCGTCGGCATATATGCGCACACCGTGTATGGGTAGTGATTCAGGTCGTAATAAAGTGTTCCATCGCGGGCTAACATCATCGCTTGTGCGGCAACTACAGCTTCGGGCCCGGTGAAGCCGTTTTCAGCCCAAAGAAGGACACCGAAATGGCACAGCAGCCCGAGTCCCGCCACAACCGAGAACAGGATCAGGATGCGCCGGAACCATATTTCGGTCCGTCCTGGTTGGTTCGAGATCAGCTCCGCTGGAGTAGCTGCGATCATCTGGCGCCAAGCGTCCAATCGGCAGATGCCGAGTCGAGCTTCACGTTATAATGCCCATGAGAGTAATTGATGTTTCACCGTGCCCTGGGGCTGAGCTTCCTTTCCTTCGCGCTTTTCGCCGCCGACAAGAAATTACCCATTGAGCAGAATTCCAACGAGCTGGTGGAGATCTCAGCCACCGTCACGCTCGACAAAGACCAGATCAAGCAGGAGCTTGGTTCGGACTTCGGTGGCGACATCGTACTGGTCCGGGTTACTGTTCGTCCCGTGAGCGACAAGCCCATCAAAGTGAGCTTGGACGATTTTCTGCTGGTCTCCGGAAAGGACGGACAGCGTGCCGAGCCCTATACTCCCAGCCAGATCGCCGGCACCGACGTGCTGGTAGTGACGCGCACCGAACCCAAGAAAAAGGGTGGATTCGGCGTCGGCTTGGGCCCGATTATGAGTGGCGTGGGCCCCGGCGGCGCCGACAACACCAAGACCGAGACCAAGGCTGAAAAGGGCGATTCCGACAAACCCAATCCGTTGCTTGAAACATTGAAAGAAAAAGTGCTCAAAGAAAAAGAGATAACCGAGCCAATTTCCGGCTTCCTGTACTTCCAGGTAGTCGGTAAAGTGAAACCCAAGGATCTGGAACTGCACTACAAAGGTCCCGGCGGCCGCTTGGCTCTTCGCTTCCATCCATGACTATTTCCGACCTCGAAACCCCAGCCCTCTTAATTGACCTGGACATTATGGAGAGCAATCTCCGCAAGCTGGCGGACTACAGCCAGAAGCACGGATTGCGCGTCCGGCCGCACACAAAAACACATAAGATCCCCGCTCTCGCCCGCAAGCAATTGGATCTGGGCGCGGCTGGCTTAACAGTGGCCAAAGTGGGAGAGGCCGAAGTGATGCTGGCCGCTCAGCCACCGGAATTGCTGGTGGCATACCCGATTGTGGGCCCAAAAAAACTGGAGCGGCTGATGCATGTGGCCGGGAAAACATCCATCACCGTTTCGCTCGATAGCGCTGGAGTAGCCCGGCAACTCTCGGACGCCGCGACCGCTGCCGGAATCGAGATCGGCGTCTTAGCCGAGGTTGACGTTGGAATGGGACGCGTAGGCGTGCCACCGGGCGAAACATTGCTGCGGCTGATTCAGGAGATCCGGCAAATGCCGGGATTGCGTTTCAACGGCATTGCATTCTATCCCGGCCAGATCAGGAGCATGGATGAAGAAGGCGAGCAGGCGCTAAAAAACCTGGCGCAAACGCTGGAGGGAATTTTGGATGCTCTGCGCAAGGCCGGGGTCGAAGCTCGCATCGTCAGCGGCGGATCCACACCCACTCTGTTCCAGTCCCACCGCTTGCCGGGATTGAATGAGATCCGGCCCGGCACTTATATCTTTAACGATCGGAACACCGCCCTGGTGGGCGCATGCAGCTTCGAGGAGTGCGCCGCGTCGGTAATGGTCACCGTCGTATCCACCGCGAAGACAGGACAGATGATCGTGGATGGCGGCTCCAAAACTTTCTCTTCAGACGGACCCGCGGCAGGTGCGCCATTAAGCTTCGGCCGCCTCGTGGATGCGCCGGACGCAGTGTTCACGAAAATGAACGAAGAACACGGTTACGTCGACCTCCGCCGCGCCGGCCAAAAATTCAACGTTGGCGACCGCGTGCGCATCATTCCCAACCACGTCTGCGTCGCGATGAATCTGCACGAACAAGTCTACGGCATTCGCGGCAACACCGTGGAACACAGCTGGAAGGTGGAAGGACGGGGAAAGCTCCAGTAACCGTTTCTCGTTTCTCGTTTTCTCGTTCGCACGGATCGGCGTCGAGAGCACCCAACGAGAAACGAGAAACGGAGAAACGATCTTTATTTTGCGGCTTCTGCCGACTCGATGGTCACCGTATCGCCATCCACTTTACCGTTGACAGTAACCTTGTCACCCACGAGCGCCGCCACTTTCTCCCGCGAGTCAGGCGCAATCTTGTACACCTTGCCATCGGAAACGAAAACCGGCGCGGCTCCACGCTTCACGCAGCTCTTCGCGCAGGCCGAATCTTTCTCGGTGGCGGCTGCATGCTTGGCGCCGCAGTTGGCGTCCGAAATCGTGCCCGACATCGATTCCGCCAGCGCACCGGCGGCGAATAACGAGCCAATGGATATTGCCATCCAAAGTTTGTTCATGATGATGCTCCCTTTTTGAGTCGAATTCTGGTCTCTCTGTATGACGCTCCACCAACAGTAGCATTTCATGATTATCCCCGCTGTCCCCTTACTTGCGTGTCCGCGTCAATGTGGGGCAGACGCTTTCGTCTGCCAACCCCGCGCGCATGCCGATTTTTTCACGGAGCTTCTAAAACGCGGGTGGCACCAAACGGGCAGATTCGGGCCACGCTGGGTTCAGGCCGGTTGGCTCCGTGCCGCGCTGGTTTTCGGGCCGCGCTGGTTTTCGCGCCGGGCTGTTTTTCGGGCCGGGCTGGTTTCGGGTCGGAATGTAGCCCCGCGCGTAAGCAAGGGGACAGATTTGCACCCCATATTGCTATTCTGTATTGATTGAGGCTGGAGGCCGATTGGATAAAGCCAGATCGTTTAAGGCAAAGATCACTGCGTTGGGCTGCTACACGCCGCCCGGGGTCCTGACCAACCAGGATCTCGAAAAGATAGTGGATACCAGCGACGAGTGGATTATGCAGCGCGTTGGAATTCGCGAGCGCCATATTGCCGACCCTGAAATTGCCACTTCCGACTTAGCCGTCGAAGCCGCCAAAATCGCACTCGACCAGCGAGGCATCGAAGCCGCGGAGCTGGACGCAATCATCGTCTGCACCGTGACACCGGATATGCTGTTCCCATCCACCGCCTGCCTGGTCCAGGACCGGCTGGGCGCGAAGGGCGCCTGGGGCTTCGATTTAGTCGCCGCGTGCTCGGGCTTCGTCTACGGCTTGACCACCGCCGCGCACCTCATCTCCTGCGGCTCCCACAAAAAGGTGTTGGTGATTGGCGCCGATACCATGTCCCGCATTATCGATTACACCGACCGCTCCACTTGCGTCCTGTTCGGTGATGGCGCGGGAGCGATGCTGGTGGAACCCACCGAAGACGGCGAGATTGGCTTCATCGATTTTCTCAACGAGATTGATGGGTCCGGCGGCGATGCCCTGAAGCAGCCCGCGGGCGGCAGCCGGATGCCTGCCACTATCCAATCCGTCGAGAATCGCATGCACTACGTGAAGCAGGACGGCGCGCAGGTATTCAAGTACGCCGTGCGAAAGATGTACGAGACCTCCCACAATCTGCTGCAGCGCAACCACCTCAGCGTCGCCGACATTGCTGTGCTCATTCCCCATCAGGCCAATCGCCGCATCATCACCGGTGCGGCCGAACGGCTCGGAATTAACTGTGATAAGGTGATGATCAATATCGACCGGTACGGCAACACCACCGGGGCCACCATCCCGCTCGCCACCCGCGACGCCATCCAAAGCGGAATGATCAAGAAAGGCGATCTCGTGGTATTCGCGGCGGTGGGCGCCGGCTACACCGTGGGGACGAATCTGTGGCGCTGGGAAATCTGAAGACTGGTTCTTCGGTTGTTCGGTTATTCAGTTGTTCCGTTCTTTTCGCAAACCTTCCCGCCATGGCTGGAGCGCTCTCGCTGCTTGTGCTCGGGTCCGGCGGGCCGAGGCCTTTTGGTCGGGCCGCATCCAGCTATATCGTCGAAGTGAATGGAACGCCACGCATCCTGGTGGATGCAGGGCCAGGAATGTTCCTCCGCGTGGGAGAGTTGAACCTCAATCTCGAGCAGGTGGACACCGTGCTGCTTACCCATCTGCACATCGATCACACTGGCGACTTGCCGGGCTTCTTCCTAGCCAGATCGCTGACAGTCAGCGGCTCGTCAACCCGCTTTAACGTCTTCGGACCCGCAGCCCGCGGCGCGTTTCCGAGCACCACACGATTCTTGAGTCTGCTATTTGAAAAAGGCGGCGCCTGGGAATATCAGAAAACGTTCGGAGCCGACGAAGACATTCGGGGCGTGGACTTGCCGACGGAGCTGACATCGCCCGAGAGCGTGATTGTCGCGAAGGACGGGCTGCGTATTACAGCCGTCGCAACTCATCATGACGATTGCCCGTCGGTGGCCTATCGCGTGGACTACCAGAACGAAAGCATCGCGTTCTCCGGAGATATGGACGCTTCCGCGCTGCCCAATCTGATCCATCTGGCCAAGGGGTGCAGCTTATTAGTGTTCCATTGCGCTGTGCTGGACCCTCCGAATTCCCCTGCCCTGCTCTATACCTTGCACACCGCTCCTAAGAAAATCGGAGAGGCAGCGCGGGATGCGCAAGTGAAGCAGCTTCTGCTGAGCCATACCGCGCCCGACGTTGAATCCGCCAGCCGCAGCGTGCTGCAATCGATCCACGCTTCCTACAAAGGGCCAGTCGAGTTCGCCCACGACAAGATGCGGGTACCAGCGACGGCAGCAAAAAAATAGATATCAACGCGCGCGCAATCCATCTTCCCTGACTTCCCCGGCTTCCTCGAATTCCTGAATTCCTTTAAACTAGAAGCATGGGCCCGCTTCAAAACCTCGAACAATGGGACGACTTCGTCGGCCAGCGCTATCAGCCCGACAAGAAACAAGAAGAGTTCCGGCAGTATAACGACTCAACGCCCCCGGGAGTCCGCGAATTCTACCGGCTCAACCACGCCCATCAAACCGTCGATTTCGTGCGCCAGAAAAAGCAACAGTATCTCGCCAAGCAGCGCGGGCCGAAGAGCATCTGGGAAGCGTTGGACTATCTCAACACCCTGGTGGATGAAAGCGATCCCGATACCGATCTCTCACAGATCGAGCACAACCTGCAGACTGCGGAAGCCATCCGGCGGGACGGCCATCCTCGCTGGTTCGTGCTGGCGGGTTTCATTCACGATCTCGGAAAGCAGCTGTGCCTCTACGGCGAACCGCAGTGGGCCGTGGTGGGTGACACATTTCCGGTGGGCTGCGCGTACTCCGACAAAATCGTTTTCCCCGAATTCTTTCGCGACAATCCCGACTCCCAGAACGCCCGTTACCAGACGCGGCTCGGCATTTATTCGGAAGGCTGCGGCCTAGACAACGTGGATCTATCCTGGGGGCACGACGAATATCTTTATCATGTCGTGAAAGACTATCTCCCGGAGCCCGCGCTCTACATGATTCGTTACCATTCCTTCTATCCAGGGCATCGCGAGGGCGCGTACGATTATTTGTTGAGCGATCACGACCGCGAGATGTTCCACTGGGTGCGCAAGTTCAATCCGTACGATCTGTATTCGAAATCCACCGAGCGCCCCAAGCTGGAAGCGCTGCGCCCATATTACGCAGACCTGATCGCGGAATACTTCCCCGACAAAGTCGCCTGGTAAATTCAAAAGCTCCGCTCGCTTAGAGATCATTACCGAACCGCGACCGTAAGGGAGTCGGTGCCTTTGCCCATTTTTTCACGGAATCTGACGGAGACGGTGCCTTTTTCGATTTGCTCAACCAGTGCCTTCACGCGTGCAGCCCCGCGCGTAAGCCAGGGGACTGGCCTGCTATTCTAACCATCAGTGAACAGGCGAAAAGTTGTTGTCTTTGGAAGCCGAGGACAGCTCGGCGTAGAGTTGGTCCGGGTTCTCAGCGAGCGTGGCTACACGGTGGTGGGCTTCGAGCGCTCGAGCGTAGACATCAGTGATGCCGCAAGCGTAGAGCGCACTCTGGCCACCGAAGACCCCGCGATCGTGGTGAACTCAGCCGCCTACAATCAAGTGGATGTAGCCGAGAACGAGCCACTCCCCGCTTTTCTTGCGAATGCCCTTGCAGTCCGCAACGTCGCCATGGCTTGCCGCCAATTGGATGCGCGGCTGGTTCACTTTTCAACCGACTACGTCTTCGATGGCACTGCTGGCCGCCCCTATACGGAAAATGACCGGCCGCACCCCCTCGGGGCTTATGCTGTTTCGAAATTGGCCGGCGAGCTGTACGCGCAGGCCTACCTCGATAAGCCGCTGATCATTCGAACCTCAGGCGTCTTCGGCCCCGGTGGACTCAAAACCGCGCGCGGCAATTTTATCGAGCTAATGCTGCGGCTGGCTGCCGGCAAACAGCCCATCCGCGTAGTGGAGGATCACGTCGCATCCCCCACTTACGCTCCGCTGCTGGCCGCGCGCACCGCCGATCTGATCGACGGCCAACAGCATGGCTTGTTTCACGTTGGCGGCGGAACAGCCATCTCGTGGTTCGATTTTGCCGCGATGATTTTTCGCACCGCGGGACTGCAGCCCGAATTGCAGCGGACCAATGAGCGCGAATACCGCACCGCGGCGCGCCGTCCGAAATTCTCCGCGCTATCCAACGCCAAGCTGGAAGCCAGCGGGATTGAACCGATGCCACCGCTCGAGTCGGCCGTTGCGATGTATCTGAAGGCCCGCGAAAAGTACTTCGCCACCGATCCGCGACCGTAAGGGAGTCTGTGCCTTCAGCAAGAAACGGATAGAATGCCCCGGCCCAGCGCGCCATACTTCAAACATGGAAAGCCTATGGACCCGTGGCTATGCCCGCCTGGGGACACTTTTGAAACAGCCCGAGTGCGAAGCACTCCGGGCGCTCTATACCCAGCCAGAACTCTTCCGCAGCCGGATCGACATGGCCAGGTACCGTTTTGGCCGCGGAGAATATCAATACTTCAGTTACCCTCTGCCGTCTCTCATTGAAAAACTACGGCGCGAGCTATATGGCCAGCTAGTCAGCACCGCAAGAGAATGGACGGCGGCTCTATCGCGCGAGCAAGAATATCCGGATGAACTGTCCTGCTTCCTGGAACAATGCAAGAGCGTCGGCCAGAATCGTCCCACCCCGCTGCTGCTGCGCTACCAAGCCGGCGATTTCAACTGCCTCCACCAAGATTTGTACGGCGAAATCTTTTTCCCTTTCAGGTAGTGGTGTGCCTGAGCCGGCCGGACAAGGAATTCACGGGAGGCGAATTGCTTTTAGTGGAGCAACAACCGCGCGCCCAGTCCGTAGGCCACAGCATTCGATTGGAGCAAGGCGAGGCGGTAGTCATCACCACACGCTATCGCCCCGTAAAAGGATCGCGCGGCTACTACCGCACAAACTTCCGCCACGGCGTAAGCCCACTGCTATCGGGCGAACGCTATACGCTCGGGATTATCTTCCACGATGCTGTTTAGGCCGCGAATGAACGCGAATGCACGCAAATCTGATTCGCGTTTATTTGCGTTCATTCGCGGCCAGAGATTCTTAACTCTCCGGCTTAATAGCGTAATACCCCTTACGCGCTTGCACCTTCCACTCTTTGTTGCCGGTGCGGATTTCAAGGCGCCGGAACGTTCCATCCTTGATTGGATTGCTGGGCGTGTAGGCGATGGCATACTGGCTGCGCATCTCTGCGTTCAGCTCATCGAAGGCATTTTGCAGCGTCATCTTACGGTCGATCTGGAAAACATGGCCCCCGGTATCGTCCGACATCTGACGCAGCGCACCGGCGTTTCCGCCGCCGAACATGATCCCGCCGCCTCGCCGGTAGAAAGCGCGATCCACATAAAAGAAGCTATAGATCAGTGCGTCTGCCTTTTGCGCGGCTTCCACTGCTTGTTTGATGCTGTAGCGGCTGCCTTGATCCTCGCCGTCCGTGATCAGCACCAATACTTTACGTCCCACTTGCCCCTTGAGTTGGTCATGCGACGCCAAGAACACTGCGTCATAGAGAATTGTTCCGCGAGGTTGGCCGGCGGTTGGAACCGGACCCGGCTGCAACCCACCCACACCCGAGTTCACCTGCAATCCCTCCAAGCCCTTGCGAAGCAATCTCGCGGAGCTGGTGTAGTCCTGCAGCAGGTCTGCGTCAGCGCCGAAGCTGATCAGAAAAGCCAGGTCCTTCGGCCGAATCACGTTGTTGAAAAATTGATCAGCCGCGTTCTTCTCGATGTCGATCAGGTTCATCTGGCTGGCGCTGACGTCAATCAACAGACCAATAGTCAAAGGCAGATCGGTCTCGCGGTTGAAATACTTGATCTCTTGCTGCTTGCCGTCTTCAAAGATGGTGAAGTCGTCTTTGGTGAGGTTTCCAATCAAGCCGCTGTGCTTATCGCGGACATTGAAAAGAATGTTGACGACATCCACGTCCACTTTGATGGTGGGTGGGGCATCTTGCGCGCACAGCAGTGCGGTCAGAAGAATCAGTCCGGACGCTCGCATAAGCATTATATTGGTAGATGCACTGCTTGGAATCCGCGTTGCAATGCGAAAAGCCATCCTCCATCTTAAAAAATCCGATCCCGTGCTGGCGTCGGTGATCGGCCGTGTTGGAGCCTACAAAATACAGTATCGCGATCCCGGCTTCGAAACGCTCGTCAGATCTATTGTCTACCAACAACTGAGCGGAAGGGTAGCCAAGGTGATTTTCGAACGGCTGGCGGCGGCCGTACCCGGCGGAAAACTGACGCCCGCGGCTGTTCTCAAGCTGACACCGGCCCGGATGCGGAAGTGCGGATTATCCAAGCAAAAGACCGCTTACATTCGCGATCTCGCCCGAAAAACTACGCGCGGAACGGTGAATTTCGAAGCTCTGCGCCAACTTCCGGACCAAGCCGTGATCGAGTGTCTCACGGAAGTGAAAGGCATCGGCGTATGGACCGCGCACATGTTCCTGATGTTTGCATTGAAACGTCCGGATGTACTGCCTACGGGCGATCTCGGAATTCGCTCCGCCATCCGCAAGGCCTATGGCTTGGCGGATCTGCCGCATCCCAAACAGATTGAAGAGCTGGCTGTGCCGTGGCAGCCGTATCGCTCGGTAGCCAGCTGGTATTTGTGGCGCAGCTTGGAGAATCCAGCAGAGTTGTAGTGGTCGCCTTCATCATCCTGGTGGGCCGGCATGCCCATGGGAACTCCCTCACGGAGACGCGCGTCTTACCGAACCGCGACCGTAAGGGAGCCGGTGCCTTTTCCGGGTGCAGCCCTACTCCAGACTCTTAGCAAGTTCGAACGCGCGTATTTGCGCGCCAATTGGACATCCCTAAGACGTCCTTGGTTTGGGCTCCGCGATTGGCGATCACAGCATCATCCAGCAAAGTGACTCAGCTGTCATCCGCCAACGCGACGGAAACGCCGGCGAAAACGCCTTCCAACCGATTTCTTCACGCTTCTTCACCGCTCCTTCAGCGCCGCGACAATCCTCT
>DASYNU010000029.1:0-32282 GCA_036008345.1 Bryobacteraceae bacterium | reverse complement strand
GCTTCGCGACTGCTGTGGACACTTGCCACCTGAGATCCGCTATGGCATCGTCACGGTTCTCTATCGTTGGGTCCACCTTCCAACGCAGCGTGAAGTTGAACGCGCGCGTGAATCCTGTGCGATCCACGACGGGCAGCTTCAGGTTGCGAGACAGAATCTCAGCCAGCTGGCCCATGCTGATCGCGGTTGCATCGAGGCGTTCGTGAGCGTTGTCATAAGAACTTTTTGCGTCGCCCGCCGGCTGAAGCTTCGGACCGTTCTTGGCGACCTGCAAGATGATCGTCTCGCCGCGCCGGGATTCTCGATGCAGGACCAGCTTGAACCTCTCGGCGAGCAAAGTTTGCAGCATCAGCATGAGCGCCTTGTCGCCGATGGGTTGACTGGCTCGGGCGGTGATGTCGAAATGGTCAGTGTCGATCCAAGCGGGCCCACCGAGGACGCGTTCCGGCCCAACCACATGGGCGCCGACGATACAGCGCTTCAATGTCACGTTGGTGCATCTGACCAGTCCGGAAGTGGTCTCCCAGCCTGACCAGCCAGCCGCGACTTCGTCGGGGCCGCTTGGCCGAATGGAGGCGGCCTCGAATCGCGGCGCGTCTGATTGGGTTGTTGGAGCTGGAGCAAGGCTGGCGGCGAGGAACAAGATCGAACACACGGCTACTCGAAGCATCGTGGATATCCTGCGGATTATGACGATGAGGGCTCAGCAGGTGTGCAGAAATCGACGAATCGCCGAAAGTTGAAGTCGCAATGGATTGCGTCTTCGCGCCCGTTTGGATATATCGCATGCAAACTGATGGTATTGCAAGCTTCGCAATTGAGGCGATTACTGTGGACTTCGAGTTGCCGCCGGGCTAGAATCGGTGGGCCAGAGACACGACAGGCCGGAGGCTTCGATAGGTATGCGCAACCTGATTCCAGCAGGTATTTTGTTCGGCGTCCTCGGATTGGCGGCATCGCCGGCGAGCGCGAGCGTGATGTTGACATTGTCGTCGCCAACCGATCTTACCGCGCTTACTGTCGGCGAAAACCTGGTGGTGGATGTGAATCTTTCAGGTCTGCCCGTTGGGTCCGATTTCATCTTTGACCTGGACAGCAAGGTGTTGTTCTCATCGACTTTGTTCACCACGGTGCCGGATTCCAGCAGCACCTCCGGGCTGACCACAAGTTTGGCGAGCGGGTCCGTTTTCAATTTTGCCTCACAACAATCCGCTTTCAATGCTACCTCCTCTTTTGAACAGCGGAAATGCAATTGGTGATTTCGCGTCTGGTTCCGGACCCGCCATCGGTCTAAACGGGCTTTACTATTCGTTCACGTTGCAGGCTAGCGGCGTGGGAAGCGGAACTATCTTGTTCGATTCCACTCCGGGAGCCAACCAGTACGCGGCCGACGACACCGGTTTCAACTTTGCTCCGTTGTCCACTGGCGGGCCCTTGGACTTCTCGATCGCCCCGGCAGTCACTGCCGTACCTGAACCCGAGTGGGGCCTTTTCGTGGTCATCGGCCCGGTTGCCGCTTTTGCATGGATGCGCCGCAAACGAACCATCTGAGGCGCTAATCCACCACCACTCGGCGGCCCTCGATCCGCGAATGCCCGGCTAAGACAATGGCGATGGCCTCGCTATAAATTCGGTGCTCCTCGGCGAGGATTCTCGCCGATAGCGAATCGGGCGTGTCGTTTTCGAGCACCGGGACTGCGGCTTGAAGAATAATCGGCCCGGCATCTAGTTGCGGGTCCACGAAATGCACTGTGCATCCGCTGATCTTCACGCCGTGCTCGAACGTTTGCTTCTGCGCGTCGAGTCCTGGCGCCATCGCTGGAGTATGATGAGCGAACATGAAGAACACCGCCGTCTTATTGCTGAGCACACCCATGGGGCTGGCGCGCAAGGGTGCGGTGGCGGCGATATCCCAGTTTCTGATTTCGCACAACGGTAGCGTCCTACACAGCGACGACCACCTGGACAGCGGGCGCGACCTGCTGCTCACCAGGCTGGAATGGGACCTGGATGAGTTCGATATTCCAATCTCCGATTTCGACCGCGACTTTGAGTCGCTGGCCGAACGTTACCAGATCAACTACCATCTCACACTCACAAACTACCGGCCCAAGATCGCGGTCCTGGTATCCGCTTATGATCACTGTCTTGCCGATCTGCTTTACCGGCACAGCACCGGCGAACTAGTGTGCGACATCAGCATGATCATAAGCAACCACCCAACCGCCAAGCCGCTCGCCGACTTTCACGGTGTCCCGTTCCATCTGCTGACCAAGCCAACAGACAAGGTGGAGTCAGAACGCGAAATGCTCCAGCTGCTGGGGCCGGACGTGGATTTGATTGTGCTGGCGCGCTACATGCAGATTCTGGGGCCGGATTTCGTCGCCCAGTACCTCTTGCGCATGATCAATATCCATCATTCGTTTCTTCCAGCCTTCATAGGAGCGAAACCGTATCATCAAGCGTTCGAGCGCGGCGTGAAGCTGATAGGCGCCACCAGCCACTATGTCACCGCCACTCTGGACGAAGGGCCCATCATCGAGCAGGACGTGGTGCGCGTTTCCCATCGTGACACCGTTGAGGATATGCTGCGAAAAGGCCGTGATTTGGAGAAAGTGGTGCTCTCGCGCGCCGTGCGTTGGCACCTGGAGAATCGCATACTCGTTTACCAGAACAAGACGGTGGTGTTCGTTTAAGGTATTCTCGGACCCCGTGGGCTTGTTTCGGAGACCACTCGCCGGCCCTCAATCCGCCAGCGCCCCTCCAAAACAATGGCGATGGCTTCGCTATAAATTCGGTGCTCCTCGGCGAGGATTCTGGCCGATAGCGACTCTGCAGTATCGTTTCCGAGCACCGGAACCGCGGCTTGAAGAATAATCGGTCCGCTATCTAGTTGCGGGTCCACGAAATGCACAGTGCATCCGCTGATCTTCACGCCGTGTTCGAGCGCTTGCTTCTGCGCGTCGAGTCCGGGAAAGGCGGGCAGCAGCGATGGATGAATATTGAGGATTCGCAGCGGAAACGCCTGGCAGAATTCGGGGGTCAACAGGCGCATGAAACCCGCCAGGCAGACCAGATCCACTTGCCGATTTTTCAGCTCAGCCAATAACAGCCGGTCATACTCTTCGCGTGGAACGTCTTTCGAAGGAATGCACAGCGCCGGTAATCCTCGCTCGCGTGCGATTTCGAGGCCGCGCGCCGTCGGGCGATTTGAAATCACGGCCGCGATTTCGGCTTCTATGCGCCCGGCGGCCACGCTATCGGCAATGGCTTCGAAATTCGATCCGCGTCCGGAAAGCAGGATTCCGATCCGCTTCACCGGTCACCACCCACATAAATGACGCGTGGACCGCGCGACTCCACTACCGCACCGATTTCGAAAAACTCCTGATCCGCGCGAGAGAGAATCCCGCCGGCCTTCGCAAGATTACGCTTTGAGACTACCAGAATCATTCCGATACCAATGTTGAAGGTCCGCCGGTAATCCGCTAGATCGATATTCCCGATGGCGCGCAGCTTTTCGAAGATAGGCGGGATGGTCCAGGTGGAAACATCCACGCGCGCGGCCAAACCTGACGGGAGAATGCGAGGCGTGTTCTCGGTTATGCCGCCGCCTGTGATATGCGCTGCGCCTTTCAACACGCGCGCGGCCAACAAAGCGCGAATCGGTTTGAGATAACTTCGGTGGACTTTCAACAACTCGTCGGCCAGCGGCGTATCCAGCGGCAATCGCGCCACGTCGAAGAGTAATTTACGCGCGAGCGAATAGCCATTGGTGTGGAGGCCGTTCGAAGGCAAGCCCAGCAAAATATCGCCCGGCCGGATGGAACTGCCGGTGAGCATCGCGTTCCGCTCCACCGCGCCCACGATGAAGCCGGCCAGATCGTATTCGCCGGCTTGATAGAATCCGGGCATCTCAGCGGTTTCGCCGCCGATCAAGGCGCAACCGTTATTGCGGCACCCGCGAGCCACGCCTTCGATCACTTGCCCCGCTACGCCAGCATCCAGTTTCCCCACCGCGAAATAATCCAGGAAAAACAGCGGGACCGCTCCCTGCACTGCAATATCGTTCACACAGTGATTCACCAAATCTTCGCCGATAGTGTTGTGGCGGCCGCTGAGAAATGCGATCCTCAGCTTGGTGCCCACGCCATCGGCCGAGCTGATCAATACGGGCCGCTTCCAACCCGCCAGCAAATAGCCGCCGCCAAAGCTGCCGATGTCCGTTAGCACCTGCCGGCTGAAGGTGCCGCGCGCGTGTTTGCGAATGAAGGATACGGCACGGTCCGCTTCGTCGATATTGACTCCGGCATCCTTGTAACCAATTCTTTTTTTCAACGCCATTTCACTCTACAATTGTTGGGGGAGAATTACCATAATAAGCGATTGCCTATGAAGCGACTACCTATCTTGTTGTCACTGATGGCTGGTGCGATATTTGCCGCGCCTCCGGGTGCGGTCGCGATACGCAACGCGCGTGTCATTCCGGTGAGTGGCCCGGCCATCCAAAAAGGCACTGTGGTTCTGCGCAACGGATTGATCGAAGCCGTAGGCGCGGATGTAACGGTGCCGGCGGACGCCTGGGTGATTGAAGGCGACGGGCTGACGGTGTATCCAGGCCTGATCGACGCGCTAAGCACATTCGGCATTCCGGAAGCAGCGCCCCCGGCTTCTGGAGGCGGCGCACGCGGTGCAACACCGCAGCCTGCAGCAACTCCGGCCCAACCCGCAAATCAATCAGCGAATCCACCCGCGCGTGGACCCGAGGATCGTCCATTCACCACCAGTTGGCTAAAAGCGGCCGATCTGGTGAAGCCTAGCGATCGGCGCCTGGAATCGGTTCGCGCCGAAGGTTACACCACTGCTGTCACTTTCCCGAATCGGGGAATTTTCGCCGGTCAGGGAGCCATCGTTGATTTGGCTGGCGAGACTACCGGTGAAATGGTGGTGGCCGAAGGTGCCGGACAATATGTCACTTTCACCACCACTCCTGGATTCGGCGGCGGCTTTCCCAATTCGCTGATGGGCGTGCTGGCCTACGTTCGCCAGGTCTATCTGGATGCCGATCATTACAAGCAAGCCAAGCAATTCTATGCCGGCCATTCGCGCGGGACGCCGCGACCGGAATTTGATCGGGCGCTGGAAGGAGTGCTGGAGTCTTCCCGAGTCCTGTTGCCTGCTACGCGCCGCATCGATGTGGATCGCCTGCTGCGCTTCACCAACGAACTGCACATCGAAGCTTTGCTCTACGGCGTGCCGGAAGGCTATCGCTCGGCCGATCTGCTTAAGAACGCCGCCGCGACCGCGCTGGTCAGCTTGAAGTGGCCGGAAAAAGCCAAGGATTCGGATCCGGATGAGCCCGACAATATTCGAGTGCTGGAGGTTCGCGACCACGCAGCTTCCACTCCAGCGGTGCTGGCGAGGAGCGGCGTCCGGTTCGCGCTGTATTCCGGCGGCATCGATCATCGTGCTGATCTTTTCAAGGCTGTAAAGCGTGCTATCGATGCAGGACTAGCCCCCGAAGACGCGCTGCGTGCCATGACTCTCACGCCGGCCGAAATTTACGGCGTTGCGGATCGGCTGGGAACTATCGAAAAAGGCAAGATCGCTAATCTGGTGGTCACTAAGGGCGATCTGTTCATGGATAAGACTGAGGTGAAGTACGTATTCGTGGACGGCGTGAAGTTTGAGCCGGTGGAAGAACCGCCTCCCGCGCGGCCGGGCGCTCCGGAAGCTTCGAATCCAGGAGAAAATCGATGAAGCCTGCATTTCTAGCATTAGCGTGGCGCAGGCACTCCGGCCTGCGGGGTCGAGACTCATCTCGACCGGGGTTTGCACCGGCAAGAGTGCCGGCGCTGCAGACTGAGCGTCTGCGCCACAGGTACTTCGAGCGGCTTTCTAACGCTGCAGTATTTGTTGGCCTATTTTCAGCAACTCTTGCGGCAGCTACTCCGCCAATTGTTATTCAGAACGCCACCATTCTTACGGTGACCAAGGGTACGCTGAACGGATCGGTTCTGATTCGAGATGGAAAAATAGCGGAGGTGGGCGAGAAGGTTGCCGTTCCGGCGGGCGCCAAAGTGATCGATGCTTCCGGGCAGTTCCTGATGCCGGGCATTATCGACTGCCATTCGCACATCGCCGCCGACAGCATCAATGAGGGCAGCGTTTCGGTTTCGTCCATGGTGGGCATCGAGGACGTTTTGAACCCGGATGACATTTCCATCTATCGTGCTCTCGCGGGCGGCGTCACCACGGCCAACATTCTGCACGGCAGCGCGAACTCCATTGGTGGAAAATGTACCGTGATTAAACTGCGCTGGGGCAAGGACGCGCACGACATGATTTTCCAAGGAGCTTTGCCGGGTATCAAATTTGCGCTCGGCGAAAATCCCAAGCGTGCCGGGAATCCGACTGGCCAACGGATTGGCGCGGGTAATGTGCCGGGACGCTATCCAGCCACTCGCATGGGCGTGGAGGACGTGATCCGCGAGGCATTCAACGAAGCCAAAGCGTACCAGCAATCCTGGAAAGATTACGACCAGAAGGCCGCGCGTGGTGAGCCGGCCGTCCCTCCGCGCCGCGATCTCAAGCTGGAACCGCTAGTGGAAGTGCTGGAGGGCAAACGCCTGGTGCACGCGCACTGTTATCGCGCTGACGAGATCCTGATGCTGTTGCGGGTGGCGGACTATTACGGCTTCAAGATCCGCACGCTGCAGCATGTACTGGAAGGGTACAAAGTGGCCAAGGAGATCGCCGCGCATGGAGCCGGCGCGTCCACGTTCAGCGACTGGTGGGCGTATAAGATGGAAGCTTTTGACGCCATCCCCTACAACGCGGCACTCATGACGCGCAAGGGCGTGCTGGTTTCACTCAATAGCGATTCAGATGAATTGATGCGGCACTTGAACGACGAAGCCGCCAAGACCATGAAATATGGCGGGCTATCGGAAACTGAGGCAATTTCCCTGGTCACAATCAATCCGGCCAAACAACTCATGATCGACAACCGCGTCGGCTCCATCGAAGTGGGAAAGGATGCGGACCTCACGATCTTCGACAAGCATCCTCTTTCCAATTACGCGAAAGTAGAAAAAGTTTTTATCGACGGCCAACTGTATTTTGATCGCGCGAGCGACTTGGCGGAGCGATCCGGGCGCGAGACGGAGAAGAAAAAGTTGATGGACAAAGAGAAGGAAGAACAGAAGAAAAATGCGCCAGCCGGGCGTGGAAGGCCGGTAGCATGAGATCGCTCTTATTTGCCTTTTTGCTGACGATTCCGCTCGCGGCTTCCGACGATGACAGCTTCCTGATTCGCGGCGCCACCATTCATCCGGTAGCGAGCGCGGAGATTCAGAACGGCTCAGTGCTGGTGCGCGATGGAAAGATCGTGGGTGTGGGCCGCAATCTGGCTGCGCCCAAAGGCACGCGCATTGTGGAAGGCAAGGGCCTGCATGTTTATCCAGGCATGATCGATTCCGCCACCGAAATGGGGCTTTCCGAAATCTCTTCTATCCGCGAGAGCGTGGATGTCGGCGAGATCGGGAAATTCGATCCGCAGTTGCGCGCTGAAGTGGCTATCAATCCAGCCAGCGAGCATATCCCAGTGACGCGCGCGAACGGCATTACCACTGTCATTGCAATGCCCATGAGCGCCGGCGGTGGCGGCGGATTCGGACGCGGCGGAGGCGGCAGCATCATCACCGGCCAGGCTGCGTTGGTGCACCTGGATGGCTGGACCTGGGAAGAAATGGAAATCAAGAAGTCGGCCGGCATGGGAATGCGTTTCCCCATCATCCCGCCTCCACCTGGACGCTTCTTTGGCGCGGATTTTCCGGGCGCCAAGACCTTCACGGAATCGAAGAAGGATTACGAGACCGAGCTTCGCGAGTTGAAGGAGTTCTTCGAAAACGCACGCCGCTATCAGAAAGCCAAGGCTGCCAAAGAAAAAGGCTTCCAGACCGATTTGAAATACGAAGCCATGTTGCCGGTGCTCGAAGGAACTGAGCCGCTGATCGTGATGGCTTCCCGCGAACGGGCTATCCGGGATGCGGTTCAATTCGCCGATCAACAAAAAGTCCACGTGATCATCGCCGATCCGCGTGAGCTCGGTAAGATGGGCGCCGAGTTGAAGAGCCGCAATATCCCGGCCATTCTGGGACCCACGCTCGCGCTGCCCCTGCACGAAGACGATCCATACGATGCTGCGTACACGCTGCCGGACCAGTTCTACAAAGCCGGGGTGAAGTTTGCTTTCGGCAGCTTCAACAACGAATTCGCCCGGAACCTTCCGTATCAGGCTGCCACCGCGGCTGCTTTCGGACTGCCGGTCGACGAAGCGGTGAAAGCAGTGACGCTGAACGCCGCGCAGATTTGGGGCGTAGCCGATCGCCTGGGCTCCATCGAAGAAGGAAAATCGGCGGACTTAATGGTCACCGATGGCGATCCGTTGGAAGCCAGAACACAAGTGAAGCAACTTTACATCAAAGGCAAAACGGTGGACCTGGACAATCGGCACAAGCGGTTGTATGAGAAGTATCTGGGTAGGCCGTAGCGGAACTGGCGAAGGCACCGACTTCCTTACGGTCGCGGTTCGGCTACTGAACCGCGAGCGTAAGCGACCGGTGCTTTTCGAACCGGAGAACCGGTTAGTCTATAAACCCGCGCCACGTCTTTCCCTTACCATCCCTCAACACGATACCGAAGTTATCCGTAACTCCGGTAATGGTGTGGCCGTTGGGATCGCGAAACGTGTACCGCACCGATTCATCCGCGTTGGTTTCGGCAGAGCCGCGCCAGATATTTCCGAATTCGTCGCGCAGCCGAAGATGATCGCCGTGGCCGAATCCGTACAAGCGAGTAGTGCTGGCTTCTTCCTCAAAGCTGAAGAACCCGCCCGGGATCTTGCTATGAACCTTCTTCCGCTTGAAGATGCCTCGGTAGATCATGCATAACAATTATGAAGGCTTTAACGCTGCCTGGGGATAGGGTGATGGCATTAGTAAGGCCTAGCCCACTTACCTAGCCGGAGCAACAAACACAGCGCTCTACTTCCCCTTTTTGTCAGATGTAATACTGATCAAATATGCGATCCGTAATTCAACGCGTTAAGGAAGCCCATGTCGACGTAGCGGGGGCAACCGTGGGATCCATCCGAACAGGCCTGCTGGTCTTGGTGGGTGTAACCTCCAGCGACACCCCCAAAGACGCTGACTATCTTGCGGATAAGATCGTTCAGCTTCGCATTTTTCCGGATGAGGTGAGACGCATGAATCGCAGTTTGGTGGATGTACGGGGAGAACTGCTGGTTATCTCGCAATTTACTCTGTATGGGGATTGCCGCAAGGGCCGCAGGCCGAGTTTCGATCAGGCGGCGCCGCCCGAGCAAGCCAAATCGCTCTATGAATACTTCGTGCAACGGTTACGTTCGAGTAACACGTTAGTCGAAACTGGCGTCTTCCAGGCTGAGATGGAGGTTCACCTGATAAATGACGGGCCCGTGACTTTTGTCCTCGATTCGAATAAGAATAGTTGAATCAGGAAGTGCCAGAATGGATTTTGGAAAACAGGAGCCAAAATGCCTCGCACAGCGAAAGCAATCAGAGATAACACTCTCTTGGCCGCGGCTTTAGAAGGACTCGAGCTGCAAAAGCGCCGGATAGACGACCAGATTCAGGAGGTACGTTTGCTGTTGGGCAAAGGTACCGGCAGGCGGGGCCGTCCGCCTGGTTCCGGCTCGAAGCGCGGTCCTGGCCGTATGAGCGCGGCGGCTCGCAAGCGAATTGCGGCTGCTCAGAAACGCCGTTGGGCAGAATACCGCAAGTCGGCGGGCAAAGCGGAGTAGTTCCAATTGAAACGCTGAATAACTTCATTCACTGAACCATCGGCGACTAACTTGCCTTTTTGAAAGAACACCGCCCGCGTGGCCAATGACGCCGCGAAATGGGTGTCGTGCGTAATGATCAACTTAGCTTGCGGAAGAGTCTTGAGTAAGTGAACTAAGTTGCTCTGGCCGGGAGGATCCAGAAAAGTATTAGGTTCATCCAACACCAGGATTTCCGGGTGCATGGCCAGGACGCCCGCCAGCGCGACGCGTTTCTTCTCGCCCGCGCTAAGGTGATACGGGGCTTTCGTGGCGGCGTGTTGCATACCTACTTGTTCCAGCGCGGCTTCCGCCAGATGTATGGCCTCATGCGGCGTGGAACCCAGATTGAGCGGACCGAATGCGACATCCTCCAGCACAGTCGGCATGAATAACTGCTCGTCGGAATCTTGAAATACCATACCGATCTTAGAGCGAACGTCCGGCAAGGTTTCTTTACTCAGCGGCATTCCGCACACGGTAATTTCGCCCTGGCCGCGTAAGATGCCGTTCAGATGCAGGACAAATGTCGTTTTGCCAGACCCATTCGCCCCAAACAGCGCCACGGTTTCGCCGGCCTCGAGCGTGAAGTCAACACCGTCTAGCGCCCTGGTTCCATCCTCATATTGGAAATACAATCCGCGAACCTGGATCAACGGCGTCATTGGACGCGCACCAGGATCAGAAACGCAGCGGCGGCCAGCAAAAAAGCTCCGTCGGCCACGCGGAAGTGAAGAGAACCGAGCAGCGGGAAGCGCCCGGTGAAGGCCCGCGCCAGCATAGCCCGATGGATTCCTTCCGCCCGATAGTAAGAGCGCGCAAACAATACGGCCAGTGCTCCCGCAGCCGCCCGAAAACGCCCTTTGCGATGGAACCGCGGATCGCCCTGCCGGGATCGGGCGGCCAGCCGCATGTGCTGCGCCTGCTCGGAAATAACGAACAGGTACCGGTAGAGAAATTGGGCGACCAGAACCAGCATGCGCGGCGCACCCAGGCGCTCCAATCCACTGAGCAGCGCGGGCAGTGAAGTGGTTCCCACTACCAGCAGGACCGCGGCGGCAGAAAGATAGCTTTTCTCTATCAGCGCGAGTGCACGCAGCCGGTCGCCAGCCAGCCAACTGATCAATCCAAACGTAAGCGAGAAAGGCAGCACCACCATCGCGCGCAGCAACAGTTCCCCGAGCGGCAGGCCAGCGATCAGGATGCCGGCTATCAGGAGCGCCGCGTCTATCCCCAGCGTCAGCGAGGCATTGGCCGGGGTGGTGGCCAGAACAATCAGAAATACAATCAGCGCCAGGATCTTGGCGCGTGGGTCGCGCCTATGCAACGGGCTTCGGCCGCGGCTCCAATTATCCAGGTGGACGTGATGCAATCAGGCGCTCCTTTGCCGGCCGATCCAGCGGCCGGCTCCCAGGCATACGCCATAAATCAGCAGCAGCCCAGCCAGGCCGGCGCTGGCTCTGCGCAGCCAGGAAGATTCGAAAAGACCCACGGAATAATCGGCTAGCGGGGCATGGAAGCCGGTCTTGGCCGCGAGACCCAGCTTGACACCAATCTGCTGAATGCCATCGGGCGCCGATGACGCCAGCAGGAATCCAACACCGCCCAGCAATATCGCTGCAGCGCTCAACAGAACAATCGCGCGTCCGCTGGATGCGTGAGTCTTCTGCGCCAAACGTGGATTGAGCCTTTCGATAGCTTCCACCACCGCGACGGTAATAGCGCCTTCAATAGCCGCGCTCATCGCAAACAACGCCATCGAAATCAGGATCAGGGGCCGCGGCATCGCGATACCGGAAATCAGCAACTCACCCATGGCGAGCGATGCACTGGCCATCACTGATAAAAACGCGCCGGCGAAAATGGCTTGCTTGCGGCGCTTCGTCCGGCCCCAAAAATGGATGGGCAAATACCCGGCCAACACGCCCGCAATGGCCATGTTAAAAACGTTAGCGCCCAGCGCCAGCACGCCGCCATCCTGGAAAACGAAGGCTTGAATCGCGACGATCGCGGTCATCACCAGCGCGGCCGGAGCGGGTCCCAGCATGCACCCGAGCAACGCACCACCCACCAGATGGCCGCTGGTCCCGATGCCCACCGGAAAATTGATCATCTGCGCGGCAAATACGAACGCGCCCATCACACCGAGCAGAGGGATGCGCGCTTCGTCCAGGTCCCGGCTGGCTCGCCGCGCTAGAAGAGCGACTGCCGGAATGCTGGCCGCGTCGAGCGACGCCCATACCGGCGTGGATAGGAAATTGTCGGGAATGTGCATGTCGGCCGACGAACTCACAGTATCACGATTGTTCAAAGTGTGCCACTGCGCTACAGTGGGACTCAGTGACGTCCGAAGCGGCGGAGCGGCAGCCTGTCCACACGGTGTATGGCGGCGCCCACCTTTTCAAAGCAGAAGTAGGTTCCACGCTGGGCGCGATAGCGCTGGAAACCATGCGCACCTACGCGCCGGACGCAGCTACGTTCGCGGATTTTATCGGACTCGGTGGCAATGCAGCACTGGTCCAAGCGGTTTACGAACGGACCATCGCCAAGCTGGAGCGTGAGCCGGTTGAGGATTACCGGATCGATTTCGAAGATGGCTACGGCTACCGCACGGACGCCGAAGAAGATGGCCACGCTGTCTCCACCGCGCTCGCGGTAGCTCATGGCGTTCGTCAATCCGGCTTCCCGCCGTACCTGGGGATTCGCATCAAACCCCTCACTGAGGCCTCGCGCGCGCGCGGCATTCGGACACTGGATCTTGTTTTGAGCACGCTGGTTTCAGAAGCCGGCGAGATACCAGCCAATTTTGCCGTCACGCTACCGAAAGTGACCGCGCCGGAAGAGGTCACGGCGCTGGTGCGGAAGCTGGAGCCGTTCCCATCGGTGAGGCTGGAGTTGATGATTGAGACTCCGCAATCCATCATCGACGCTTCCGGCCAGTTTGCCATTCCAAAACTTTTAGACGCAGCCGAAGGACGCTGCCGGAGTTTGCACTTCGGCGTGTATGATTACACAGCCAGTTGCAACATCACGGCCGAGCATCAAAGCATCACGCATCCAGCGTGCGATTTTGCGCGGCATGTCATGCAGGTATCCAGCGCCGGCCGCGGTGTAACGCTTTCCGACGGCGCGACGAACATCCTGCCGGTACCGCGCAACAACCCGGCCGCCGTGCAGCGGGCTATGCGTTTGCATTTCGAAAACGTGCAACGATCGTTGATGCACGGCTTTTACCAGGGATGGGATTTGCATCCGGGCCAATTACCCACCCGTTTCGCGGCCGTCTATGCGTTTTTTCTTCAGAGTTTCGAAGCTGCGGCAGCGCGCCTGCGCAACTTTGTAGAAAAGGCCGCGCAAGCCACGCTGGTGGGCGAAGTTTTCGACGATGCCGCCACGGGCCAAGGACTGCTTAATTTTTTCCTGCGCGGAATTAATTGCGGGGCATTCACGGAACGGGAAGCGGAGGCCACAGGGTTGACGATTGAGGAATTGCGTGGGCGATCGTTCGTGAGGATTTTGGACCAGCGGCGATCGGGCTAGTGGCGCAGACTTTCAGTCCAATGCCACTTCGTTCTCCCACAGTCGAAGCTTGTGGGCAGGGCCATGCCCTGCCGGGGTCCTGGGCGAGTTTCCGGTTCGCAGTAAGCCGCGGCTCCTCCGCAGGTTTCGCCAGTGGGATCAAAAGACGGCTGGCAGGGCATGGCCCTGCCCCACCAGGGGCCCGGTCCCTGAAGTGGGAGAACTAAGTGGCATTGGACTCTCAGTCTGCGGCGGTCGAGAGGAGTCTCGACCCGGCAGGCAGGAGTGCCTGCCCCACATTAGCCGCCGGCGCGTGAAATGGCCAGGTAAAGCACTCCAAAGGCCAGCGCCGTCACGGCCAGGCTGACACCGGCCAGAGCTCGCATCAATGGTTCCTTCCACATCAAGCGCGCGCGGGGTGTGCCGGCCAGGAAGCCCGCCACAAAGCCTCCGCTGAGTCCTCCAATGTGGGCCCAAAAATCTACGCCGGGAATAAAACTGAGCACCAGGCCGTAGATCACCCAGCGCATGTAGAGCGCTTTCACTGCTGCTCCCAGCGACGACTTGTCAGTGACGCCGAACGCCAGCATCGCGCCGATCAGCCCAAAGATTCCGGCAGAAGCGCCGACCGAAGCATGAAAGCCGAGATGAGAGCTGGCCCAGAAGCCGGTTATAGTGGACACGAAGTAGAAAACGATCAGCCGGCTGGTACCGTAAATCTGCTCCACTTCCGCTCCCAGATCGAACAGCACCCATGAGTTCATCAAGATATGCATAATACCGCCGTGCAGAAAACCGGCGGTGATGAGACGCCACCATTGTCCATCCATCATCGGAGCCGGAAGACTCTCTCCCATCTCCGTGAGTCCTGAATGCGGATTCAGCTGCTGCGCCAGAAACAGCCCCGTGTTGATCAGCAGAATCATGATGGTGGTAAAACGCGCCTGCGGAATCAGGCCACCTAAAATCTCGCCGGGTGCGCGCCGATCCACTGCGCGGGGCCCAAGCTGAGCGTCGCAATACGGGCATACTTTATCGCTGGTCGTCACAAACGCCCGGCAATTCGGGCACATCCTTCGTTTATCCACTGACCGCTATTGTACCGTCAGCGTCGCTGATTGAGACACTCCTCCGGCTGCCGCAGTGATGGTGGCCGTTTGAGAAGCAGATAGCGTGGGCGTCGTGACGGTGAAGGTCGCTCCAGTCTGTCCGGATGTCACCACGACGAAGGCGGGGATCTGGGCGACAAACGGGTTATTGGTGCTCAGATTCACCACCAAACCGGCCGCCGGCGCTGGCGCGGAGATAGTCACCGTCCCTGTGGAGGTGTTGCCTCCGGTAACGGTCGCGGGACTGAGCGTGAGGCTGACCGGCGTAGGAAGCCCCGCGGGATTAATTGTGAGCGTGCCGGTTGCAGACGCCGCTGCATAGGCGGCCGTGATAACGATGGCAACGGGGGCAGTCACGTTGCTGGTGGAAACTGTGAATGACGCCGAGAGCTGTCCCGCAAGCACGATTACCGAGGCCGGAACAGACGCAGCTTTGGAATCACTCGACTGGAGATTCACATTGGCGTTGGCAGTGGGAGCCTGGGCCAGCGAAATGGTGCCGGTAGCTGGCGAGCCGCCCACAACAGCCGCCGGCGATAGCGTGATCGTAACGGCCGGATTCACTGACAACGTCGCCGCTGCCGTGGAGTTGGCAAACGTGGCCGTGATGCTGGCCGATTGTTGAGAAGTGACGCCGGCTGTAGCGACGTTGAGAGACGCCGATGAATTTCCGAAAGACAGTGCCACGGTGGCCGGCACCTGGACAACAGTAGGATTACTGCTGGTGAGATTCACCGTTCCTCCCGCGAGGCCCACCGGACCGCTCAGCGATAAAGTGCCCGTTGTACTCTGGCCTCCCTGAATGGCGGCCACGCTGAAGGACAGGCCGGTCAACTGCGGCGTGTTGGCAGGATAAATCTGGATTGCCGCGCTCTGGGAGTAACTCCCCGCGGAAGCTGTTACCGTCACAGTATTATTTGCGATGGGATCGGTGGTCGCGGTAAATGTAGCGGATGTTTGCCCGGCGGGAATCAGCACCGATAGAGGTGTAGAGACACCGAGGCCATTGTCTGCGAGAGAGACGCTGAAGCCGCCGAATCGAGCAACCGCGTTCAACGATACAGTGCCGGTCACCGTGTTGCCGGCGATGATGGAAGCGGGCGAGAGTGTCAATGCGGAGAGGTGCACTTCGCTAGCAGGAATGCTACCCATATCCAACGTCACGGTGTTCGAAAGAACATCGCCTGCCGCAATCGCCAAGGAAATTACCCCCGCGCCATCGGCTTGGGCGGGGAGCACCAGGTTGATTTGATCCAGTCCGAAGTAACCAGGCGCCGAGCCCGCGTATTCCACATCGTAAGAATTGCCCGAGCTGTCGCGCGCTTGCACCTGGATGGCAACGTTGGTCTGATTGGGATCCTGCGAAAGATTTCCGGCATAGCGCAACCCCGTGGCAAATACGGCCAAGCGTGTGCGCTTGTCAGTGCCCGAATTTTGTAGCGTTTCCACCAGGAAAGGCGGACCAGTAAACGTGACCGCATTCAGAATCGCACCCGGTCCCGTGCCGGTGGCGTCTTTGGCGAACAACCCTGGCGCGACGATCGCCACTTGCATCTCACTTTGGATTGGCGCAGCCCCGGGAGTGGGCTGTAACGAAAGTTGTGCGCTGCCCAGCACCGTATCCGCGGGCACCAGAAAGTTGATCTGGCTGGGCGAAACGTAAAGCAGCGGCGCGGCTTCTCCGTTGACCTGGACCGATGCGCCCGCGAGCACCGTAGGGAGCTGTCCGTTAGCGCCCAGTTGCGCGTGTGCCGTGGAGTTTGCAATGTTGCTGCCGAATATGGAGGCCAGAGAATTCGGAGCAACTCCAGGCTGGTAACTGGCCGCGGAAACGATGGCTATCTGGGCGCTGGCAGGGATGCACAAGCCCAGCAGCAGTACGAAAATATTGGGAAGAGCACCGACTCCCTTACGGTCGCGGCTCGGCCCCGAAACGACCGGTGGTTTTGAATCCGTCACGGCTTCCATTTTGTAGACGCGCTTTGCAGCTGAATAGACTATTTGCCGATACAGAATGTGGAAAAAATCCGGTTCAGGATATCGTCAGCGGTAGTTGCGCCGGTGATGGCGTCGATCGGGCGCAGAGCCGCGTAAAGATCCAGTAATAACATCTCGTGCGGGATGCCGAATTCCACAGCCTTCGTAGCTTGTGCGAGCGCTTCGATGCTCTCGCCTAGCAACTGCTGATGCCGGACGCTGGTGATGAATCCGGAATCCTGCTCGCGCGCGTCAACCGGCGCTATCCTCTCGCGGAGGCGCTCGATGCCTTCTCCCGTAACGGCTGAGACGGTAAGAAGTTCTTCGGAGATCTCGGCCACGCGCGGCAGATCGGATTTATTGCCCACCAAGACGTACCGGCCTTGCTGCTTCGCGTGTTCGATCAGAGCCAAGTCGTCCGGCTCAATCGCCTGAGATAAATCCAACACCACCAGCGTAAGATCCGCGTCGGCCATAGCCTGATAGCTGCGCTCGATGCCGAGCGTCTCCACCAGATCCTGCCCTGGACGAATGCCGGCCGTATCGACGAATTTGATGGGGATGCCGTCGATGGCCGCTACTTCCGACACCAGATCGCGCGTGGTGCCGGGAAGCGCGGTGACAATGGCGCGATCCTGTTCCAGCAGCCGGTTGAACAGGCTGCTCTTTCCTACATTAGGACGCCCGACGATGGCCAGCGTGATTCCGGAATGCACCAGCTTGCCGTAATCGAAAGTGGCAGCCAGCGCCCGAAGCGCCTGCTCAATGGGACGCAAACGCCTGAGGATTTCGTCGGCAGTCGCCACGCTGATATCATCCTCAGCGAAATCGATGCCGGCTTCGAGCAGAGCGATAAGCTCCAGCAATTGTTCCTTAGTTGGGCGGATGCGCCGCGAGACCGAGCCCTCCATCTGCCGCGCCGCCACCCGCGCCTGGTACAAAGTAGTGGCGTCGATCAGGTCGCGAACGGCCTCGGCTTGGGGCAAATCGATTCTTCCGTTAACAAAAGCCCGCAGTGTAAACTCGCCCGGCTCGGCCAACCGTGCCCCGGCCTGCGCTGCCCGCTCCAGCGCGAATCGAAGAACCACGGGCGATCCATGACACGAGATTTCCACCAGATGCTCGGCGGTGTAGGAGCGCGGGGCCGCAAAGAATGTTGCCACTACCTGATCCACAACATTGCCCTGGTCATCCACAAGTTCGGCCAGTGCAGCGGTCCAAGGTTTCCATTCGTGATCCGCGCGCAAGCACAGGATCTTAGAAGCAATCCTAGGCGCGTCAGCGCCCGAAAGACGCAGCAAGCCGATGCCAGAACGCCCAGGCGGAGTAGAAATCGCAACGATGGTATCGCGTATCTGCAGCCCGCTGCCTCCTGCCTTCTGCAGCCTGACCGCTAAGGTCGCCGGCCGCCACCGCCCCGGCGCGGCGGACCACCCGGTCTTCCGCCCGGTCTGCCTCCAGGCCTTCCACCCGGCCCTCTGCCTGGCGGGCCATCGCGCGTCGGCATGGGGCGCGGAGGACGGATCGGCTCCGGCAGCGGCATATCGATCGGCAGAACCACAACCTGGCGCAACGGTCCGGTTCCCGTGCTTTCGCTGCGGATGTCGGTTTCGTTACGCAGGCTCAAGTGGATAATGCGCCGTTCGCGGCTGTTCATCGGGTTGAAGTGAAACGGCCGGCGGGTCTGCTTCACCTTCTCAGCCGCCGTGACCGCGCTCAGACGCAACTCCTCAATCCGGAGCATTCGATAGTCATTGGCGTCGAAACACAATCTGGAATGATGCTCGGGCGGCATGCGAAGCGCTTCCATGGTGAGGAACTCCACGGCCAGCATCAATTCAGCTTTGTTCGCCAGCAGCAGGTCCACGTCCGGACCGGTGAACTTCACCAGCAGATCCGGATCCTCCAGATCCGGATGCAAATGCTGCCCCTCGAGAATCTCGTATTCGACATCGAAGTCAAGATGGTCGAATACCATATCCAGGAAATCCTCAATGCTTTGCCCCGTCGAGTCGACGGAGTAATTCTTGTCGTCCACGTTTCTCAACCCCTGGGTTTCTTTTTCGGCGCGAGCTTGGGCGCCGCGACTGGGGCTGGCATAGGCATGTGCCGGTTCACCAGCCACTGCTGCAGAATCCCTACTAAATTACTGGTCAACCAGTATAACACCAGCCCGCTGGACATACTGTAGAAAAAGAAACCGAACATGAGCGGCATGAACTGCAACATCTTGGCCTGACTCGGATCCACGCTGGGGTTGGGCGTCATCTTCTGCTGGATGAACTGAGTGATAACCATGACGATGGGGAGAATGTGGATAGGCAATTGTTCGGCCTGCGAAAGATCGGTCACCCACAACCAATGGGCGCCGCGCAGCTCGATGGTCACCGTCAGAACTTTGTAGAAAGCATACAGAATCGGGATCTGGACGAACATGGGCAGGCAGCCGCTCATGGGATTGGCGCCTTCCTTCTTATAAAGCTCCATGATCTCGGCGTTCTGCTCGGCTTTCTTGGGATCGCGCAGGCTGAGCCCCTTGTATTTGGCGTTGATGGCCGCAATCTGCGGCTGCAGCTTCTGCATTTTCCTCTGCGACTTCATACTGGTGAATCGCAGCGGGAGCAGCACCAGGTTGATGATGATGGTGATCACCACGATGGACCAACCGTAGTTACGCAGCCAGTTGTCGTTGAGCCAATGCAACGCCAGGAAGATTGGTTTGGCAATGACACCAAACCAGCCCCAATCAATGAGTTGCTGGAGCTTGGGATCCACATTGCGCAGCAGATCCACGTCCTTGGGGCCGACAAACATCGAAAACCGGTTCAGTGAGTCGCCGCCCAGCAGCACGCCTACGCGTTGTTCATCCTTGCCGCCTGGCGCGGGAGGAAGATCGTCCTTCACCACTTCCACGCGGGTTGAGGTGTTGTCCTGAGGCAGCACCACGAAGGCGAAGAAACGATCGTCCAGGCCGGCGAAGGAAAAATTCCCAGTGAAGTCTACCGGGCCGTCCTTGGCCGCCTTGCCATCCTTCACGATCAGCTTGCCCTGGGTGAGATCGAAATGGACCGCATGCTGTTCGCCCACGCGATTCAAAACAGTGGCGTCGCCGAATCCGCCGCGCCACTCGATCAGGTGCTGCGTAGGCACACCGTTCTGCTTGACCTCGGTCGAGATTTGAGAGAGGTAGCTGTTCTTCGAGAAGCGGAACGATTTCTTAGCGTAGTTCTTGCCGTCGGAGAATTCGTAATCGATGCCGAGTTCGTCCGCGGTTGGTTTGGCGGAGTAGAGTCCCGAGTTCAGCGCCGCGGCAGCTGGCTGATCCTTGAGTGAAAGCGCAAACGGAGGCGAAACTTTCCCGAGCGCCGCCGTATTCACCAGCTCGAGCGGCTTGCCGGCGTGATCCGGATATTTCTTGAGTACCCAGCTCGTTACCGCTGCGCCGCGATTGGTGAGGCGGATGCGGTAGAACTGCGTATCAATAATGAATTCCTGATCAGCGGCGCCTTGGATCTGGCCGGGCACCGGTTCAGCCGTTGCGGGTTGAGCTGCTGCCGCGCTGAGAGGCTTTTGGTCGGGAGCCACCTGCCCGGAAACCGGAGGCGTGACAGGTTTTTTGGGTGAAGGCGGCGCTTTATAAATGTACGGAGTGAGGAACAGCACCAATCCCATTAGCAGGAACGCCAACAGGAGCCGCATCTCCATGGACAGCTCTTTTTTCTTGCCGGGTTGCCCGCCGGGTTTGATAGGAATATTTTCTATGTCGGCCATTCGAGTGGAAGCCTTCTAACGAACCGGGTCGAAGCCGCCCTGCCGGAAGGGATGACAGCGCAACAAGCGCTTTACGCCGAGCGAGACCCCGCGCGGCACGCCGTATTTCGAAACCGCTTCGAGCATATATTCGGAACAGGTGGGATGGTAGCGGCAAGCCGACGGCAAAAATGGCGAAAGGAAGCGCTTGTAGAAACGCAAAGTGGCGATCACTGCTTTCCGCATCGCGTCACCAACCGGTCCAATTCCCCCCGCAGCTCCTCCGGCGTCGCTTTCAAGGCAGCGCGCCGCGGATTGATCACGATATCCCATTGCGGGCCGATTTCCTGGAAACGAATCCGAAGCACCTCTCGCATACGCCTTTTCACCCGATTCCGCAGCACCGCATTTCCGAAGGCTCGGGGAACCGTGAATCCCAGCCTCGGCCCCTCGCCTGGCTCGCGCGGAAGCTGGAGGCAAAACGCCGCAAAGTACGGGCTCCCAATCCGAGTCCCCTTGTTATACGCTTTGCGGAAATCTGAAGTTCTCAGAATACGAGCGCTTTTCGGAAAACCGAAGCTTAATCGGCGTACCGTACGGCTCTCTCGTCACTGACCGTAAGTTTGTGGCGGCCCTTGGCGCGGCGCCTGGAGATCACGGCGCGCCCGTCCTTGGTGGCCATGCGTACCAAGAACCCGTGCGTCTTTGCCCGTTTGCGGTTGTTCGGCTGAAATGTGCGTTTTGGCATATGAATTTCCTCGGCCCGGGCAAGCGACCCGAAACGTAGTAGAAGTCAACTACAAGTATACAACGTGTCGGGCAGGTTGGCTGGTAACCTGCGCGCTGATAGCCAATCGGCGCTGTTCAGGCGGGTTAACAACCCGCCGCAGGTTGGCAACCTGCCCCACAAAAACCTGGCGATATAAAGACTTCCGAGAATCGGCCGAAGGCATACACAGCGGTGTTTTCTCATGGGCAAGCATGCCAACAGCAACAAACACATTTCGAAAGAGAACGGCGGGCTCCTAGCGCTGCTCGATTCAACCTCTAACCATGCTCCTGCCGACCGCTCCGCTTGAAAAGCAGCGCCTCGGTGTGGATTGCGACTATGACCAAGAGTTGCGCCGTCTGCAAGTGGAGCTGGTGAAGTTCCAGGAATGGGTGCGCAACCGCGGATTGCGAGTAGTGGCCCTGTTCGAGGGGCGCGATGCGGCCGGCAAAGGCGGCACCATCAAGCGAATCACCGAGAGTCTGAATCCCCGCGTGTGCCGCGTCGTCGCCCTCACCGCGCCCACGGAGCGTGAAAAAACACAGTGGTACTTCCAGCGTTACGTTGCCCACCTGCCCGCCGCCGGAGAGATTGTGCTCTTCGACCGCAGTTGGTACAACCGCGCCGGTGTCGAGCGAGTGATGGGCTTCTGCACCGAAGCCGAGTACTTCGAGTTCCTGCACAGTTGCCCCCTGTTTGAGCGCATGCTGGCGCGGGCCGGAATCATCCTGGTCAAATACTGGTTTTCGGTGAGCGATGAGGAGCAAGAGCGCCGTTTTCAACAGCGCATCAAGGATCCCACCAAACGCTGGAAACTGAGTCCCATGGATCTGGAGTCCCGCCGTCAATGGGTGGAGTACTCGCGCGCCAAGGACGAGATGTTCGCTCACACCGATATCAAACAAATACCCTGGCATGTGGTGAACGCCGACAACAAGAAGAGTGCCAGGCTCAACGTGATGCGCCATCTGTTGTCCACGGTCCCTTATGAGGACTTGACTCCCGAGCCCATTAAGCTTCCCCCCATGGACCGAAGAAAGTACGTTCGTCCGCCTATGACGGATCAAACCTTCGTCCCGGAATTCTATGGATAGCGAGTGGGGCGGGATGGCATCCTGCGGCAGGTTGTCAACCCACCCGTTTTGGTATATCGGCACTCCGTGGGTCCGCCCCGGCTACCCGGCTAGAAACAGCAACAGATCCAAACTGAAAGTTACTCGCATGTCCTCGGCCGGGTGCTTTCGCATCGGCCGGTAAATAGAAAGCAGAATGTCGTGTACGGAGTCGGCTTCGAGATCGGCCGTAGTTGTGACGCGCCGGCGATGGGCCAACGTGAACTCGTTCGAGAATGTCTCCACGGTTCCGCTCACCCGGTCACGCCCGGCCCCGCGTAGCTCGATAAGATCATCCGGCGCGGGGACCGCAACCAGCAGCCGGCCGTCCCGGCGCAAGACCCGCCGGAATTCGGGCGCATTCATCCGCGCAGTGATCGAAAGGACCATTGAAAACGAATGTTCGGTGTAGGGCACGAAGCGATCTGCGTTGGCCGCGATCCACTCACATCCGGGATAGCGCCGCGCCGCGGCATCCACAGCCGGAGTTGAGATGTCGATGCCGTGCGCATCGAAACCTACATCGCGAGCGAGGCTTCCAAGGTAGAACCCATCGCCGCAGCCGGCATCCAGAACCACATCGCTCGGTGTTGCGGCCCCGAGCTCGGAGATCCCGCGCAACAGCGGCTCGGTTACGCCGAAATCGTGCACCCGGCGCCGCGCCCGGACGGCTGCCGCGGTATCGCCCGGCTCTTTGGAACGCCGATCCTGTGGTTGCAGCAGATTGATATATCCGCTGCGCGCCACGTCGAACGAATGGCCGCGCGGACACACCACCCGACGCTGCTCGCGAACCAGAGGCATGCCACAATCGCGCACGCTGCAAACCAACATGCGTCGAGTGTAGCAGCGGCCGCCCGCGCCAGAGAACGCCCATCTTGCGCAAGCCGTTCCCCCTCCTTCGATTTTGAGGGAACTGCAGAATGTACACTAGCGTATTGAGTTCATAACCATGTCGAAGATTTCGTCAAGCTTGATCCTTTGGTTTCCGATGGCCGCGCTGATCGCCGCCGGCCAAACTACTACAACAGGCTACTGCGATCACGCCTTCAAAGCCGATTTCCCGGCAGAACATGCGATCCGCATGCACCTACGTTCGGGTGACGTGCAGATTACCGGATCCGACTCCGAAAGAGTGACCGTTTCCTGCGAATTGAAGGATTCCAGCCGCGCGCGAGAGGTCCGGATCACATTTAAAGCTGTGAGCAAGGCCGCGGAAGCTGGCTACCTGCGCGTTACGGGTGGTCCAACCAACGATTTCCGGCTGCTCATCCAGGTACTTAGAAATTCGAATCTCCAGGTACGTGTTCCGGCCGGCGACGTGACATTGCAGGGTGTGACCGGCGACAAAGATGTGGAGTTGCATGCGGGCAATCTGGTGATCGCGATAGGGAAAGCGGCCGATTATCGCCGCGCGGATGCGTCGCTGATGGCCGGCGACCTGACCGCTCCGGCGTTCGATGTCGAGAAAGGCGGCCTGTTTCGGTCCTTCCAGAAAAACAACCCCGGCGGGAAATATCTGCTGCATGCCCACGTGGCCGCCGGCGAAATTACGTTGCGAAATTAAATTAACACGCGTACTCTACTTCCCATCGCCGCGCGGTCTTTGATATAGTTGCATAACACCGCGTTCGATAACGCCGCGAAAGGGGATTTTCATGAAGACGCTGAAACTTTTTATTCCGTTCTTATGCTTGGCGCCGCTCGGCTTTGGGCAACTGACGCCAGACCAGAAGACTTCGGATTTTCTGCAACTGGTTGGACTCTACGCCAAGAACTACGGGCCTTATGAGGAAAAGCGCGATGTATTTAATTTCGATCTTTACAAGATCGCGCCCTGGCTGGCCCAGGTGGAGGCATCACAAACCGACATCGATTTCTACGACATCTGCGTAAAGTACGTCGCCAGTTTGCAGGATAGCCATGACGAGTTCACCATCCAGTCGGATTACGACGCCTGGCTGCATTTCAACGGCGATATATATGGCGGAAAATTCCTGATTGACTTCATCGATACCAACTATCTGTCGCCCAGCACATATGGCTTCAACATCGGCGATGAATTGGTTTCAGTGGACGGCGTGGCCGTGGCCGATCTGCTGACCCAATTTGTGCCCTATTCCGTCAACGGATCCAGCAATCCCGTAAGCCAGGCGCGGATTGCGGCTGCCACCATCACCGAGCGTTACCAGGGATGGTATCCGCGCGCCACAACCATTAGCGCCAATGCATCGGTGGTGGTCAAACAGCAGAATGGAAAAACCGTGACCTACAGCATTCCTTGGGACGTGCTGGGTACAGCGGTGACGGAAGAGGGCCCCGTGCAATCCCCCGTGGTGCTCAGCCAAACCAGCGCCGCGATCAAGAACCGGACTTTCCGGCGGGGCGTGACTGCGGCGGCCCACGCGGAATCCGCGCGAGTGCTGAACCCCTGGGGAGTTTGGACCGGAGCGCGCGCTGCCAAGGTGGAGACGGCCCAACCCAATTACATGGCGCCGCTGAAGAAGCTACGCAGCATGCACGCGTTGTCCACGCCATTCGTAACCAGCGGGCTGGAACCTTTCGGCAATTTTTCGCCGGTCTTCAACCCTCCCGCGGGTTTCAAGCTTCGCTTGGGCGCCGGCCAGACGGATGAGTTCGTGTCCGGCACGTTCCCGATTGGAAAACTGAACATCGGTTATATCCGCATTCCTTCCATGGAACCGAACAGCTTCAGTAACGCGCAGACGCAATTCGCCGGTGAGATGGCTTATTTCCAAGCCAATACCGACGGTTTGGTTGTAGATATTATGGAGAACGGCGGCGGCGACGGATGCTATTCGCAAACTTTGGCGTCCTACATGATTCCGCACAACTTCCGAGGTCTCGAGTTTCAGCTTCGCGCGACCCTGAGCTGGCAGGTCGCTTATTCAGAGAACATAACTATCGCCGAACAAGAGGGCGCGCCGCAATGGGTGATCAATCTTTACACTTCGCACCTGAATGCGGTCAAAAAAGCGCTGTCGCTAAATCGCGGGATGACGGGAAGTTTGGCAGTCTGCGGCCCCACTTTCGATACGCCTCCCGCCACTGACGACAAAGGCAATCTGGCAGCGTACACCAAACCTATATTGGTTCTAGTTGACAATTTCACCCTGTCCGCCGCTGAGATTTTAGCCATGTTCATGCAAGATTCGAAGCGCGCCACGCTATTTGGAACGCGCACGGATGGCGGGGGCGGCAACGTCGTATCGTTCGATGCAGGCGCTTACTCGGAAGGGTCCACGCGAGTCACCGAATCACTGATCACGCGATCGGCGCCCGTTCAAACACCGGGCTTTCCCTCGCTAGCCTCTTACGATGGTGTAGGAATCTACCCCGACATCGTCCAAGACTACATGACAGCGGCGAATCTAGCGACCGGAGGCCAACCGTTTCTGACGGCGGTCGGCACAGCGATAGTCAATTTGATCCAAGCCAGCGCTAAATAGCGGTGGCTCGGATCAGTTGTTCGGTTATACAGTTATTCGGTTCTTCAGTTCGTAGCTCCGTGAGCTCTTCCCTGACGGAGCGCGAACCGAACAACCGAAGAACTGAGGAACCGAATAACCGTTATCATGTTAGCGATGAAACCCGATCAACAGCGCGCCCTCATCCAGCGGCTCATGGCAGCGTGCGGGGGTGCTTACTCGCCCGCCACTCGCCGCAAGTATTACATCACCGGGCCGCAATGGGCCGCCGCTTATCAGGGGCAGGCGCTGTTCCACGCACCGACGCGTGATGCAATTGGTTTTGAAGACGTCATCCGCGAATACGGCAAGATCGGAATCGGCCACTGGTGTACACACGATACGGACGTAATTCCCACCGAGTCGCTCGGCAAGGAAGAGCAATCCAAGATCGTGGATCGCATAAAGAAGGCGCTGAAAGAACACGGCCTGGAATGTTCCATGGTGACCACCGAGACATTCTTCCATGCCGTATGGGCCGCCAGTCCAGCCGCCGAAGCGCCCGAAGTCAGGAAATATGCGGCCTGGCGCCTGGCCAATACGGTCGCGATCGGCCATGAGCTGGGAGCCAAGTTCGCAGTCTACTGGCCGGGTTCGCTCGGCTACTACACACAGGGCGCTGTGGAAGAGACCCAAACGTTACGCTGGTATGCCGATGGATTGAATGCGGCGTGCGAAGCGGATATCGAACTGGCGAAAAAACACAAACGCCCCACGCTGAAACATTGCCTGGAAGCCAAGCCGTTCGAACCACAAGCGGAGATATTGCTGCCTACCAGCGATGCCATGCTGGCGTTCATCGGCTCAGGATTGTTGAAGCATCCGGAAATGGTGGGCCTGAATCCTGAATACCTGCATGAGCTGATGTGGGGCGGCGCGCCCCGGGCCGCGCTGGCGCGGGCACTGCTGGCCGGAAAACTATTCCACTTTGACATCAACGACGGCTATCGGCTGAAGCACGATGTCGACATCGCGGTAGGGCTGGTGAATCCACTGGACTGGCTGAACGTACTGGTGCTGCTGCGCAGCCACAAATATTCGGGCCCGTTCAATCTGGATTACAAACCGCCGCGCACCACCAGC
This sequence comes from Bryobacteraceae bacterium, assembly GCA_036008345.1. GTDB lineage: Bacteria > Acidobacteriota > Terriglobia > Bryobacterales > Bryobacteraceae > Palsa-89. Next base: position 5,613 of record DASYNU010000029.1, on the reverse strand, counting down.
AACCATGGCGTATTCGCGGTCAGTTTCCCCACCGCCGTGGATCGCTTCATCACGCTATGGGAAATGGCGGGCGACGTTATCGCTGACTCAATCATCCGCGAGGCCACTGACGCTCTGAAAGCAGGCGGCGGACCAGCGGATCCACTGGACGTTGAGGCTATCACGGCCGCAAATCGAGAGCTGCTCAGCCTGCACGAATTGATCGCACATCGCATGGTGCAGATCCTGCTTGGACAGCATCGCGGACGAACATATTCAGTGTGAGCATCGGCCGAACGCTGATCGCGCTAGGGATTATCATTCTAGCGCTGGGGCTGATTCTCACCCTGGGCGAAAAACTCCCCATACGTTTAGGCCGGCTGCCTGGCGACATTGTGATTCGAGGCAAGAATTCGGCATTCTATTTCCCCCTGGTGACGTGCTTGCTGGTGAGCGTGGTCCTGTCGTTCCTTTTGTGGCTGTTCGGAAGGCGGTAACGGAGCCGAACCGCGACCGTGAGGGAGACGGTGCCTTTTTTCCGTCACCCTACCTCCGTACTACGGCGACTCACGCAATCACGCGCCAAAAAGCCATTAGTTAGTTGATCCAGCATGCAGCAGCTACCGCGCCCATCCGATATTTACTGGTAGCCGATGTACTTCCTTCGGCAGCGGTGAACACCTGGGGGCGAACAGGGCGCTACTTGCATGACATCAATCGGTAAATACAAGCTTCTGGACGAGATGGGCGTGGGCGCCGTAGGCACAACCTACCGCGCCACCGACACCTTTCGCAATCGCGAAATGGTTTTGAAGGTTCTGAATCCGGCCATTATCGGCACGCCGGAACTGCGTGAACAGATTTGCCGCGATCTAGGCGCCTCGGCCGAGTTACGCCATCCCCATATCGTGAAAGTGCGGGATCTGGGCGAGGTGGATGGCGCAATTTATATCGCTACCGAACTTCTCAACGGGGTGGATCTGCGCTGGCATATCGAGCGCCGGATTCTCTCGCTAGCGGACAAGATCGACCTCATGGTGCAGGTCTGCGGCGCGCTGGCGTTCGCGCACTCCAAGGGTGTGGCGCACGGAAACATCAAACCCGGAAATATTTTTGTCACCGGCAAGGATGCCACCATTCTCGACTTTGGAATCGGAAAATGCCTGGCGTCCATTGTGGAAGCAGGAGGCCGGCCAGGCGCGTTGTTGCCGAACTACTTCGCGCCGGAGCAAGTGCTGGGCAAGCCCTTCAAAGCCAGGTCGGATGTGTTCTCGGTTGCGGTTGTGCTGTATGAGCTGTTGGCGAAATATCCCTTCCCGGCCGACGCAAATCTCATTGCGCGCGAAATTGTCCACACCACGCCCGAACCCCTGCGGAAATCGGACCCCGAGATTCCCGGGGAGCTGGATCAATTGATTGCGCGCGCGCTCGAGAAAGATCCGGAAAAACGCTTGGAACGCGCGGACGAGTTTGCAGCCGGCTTGTATCTTATTTCGCAAAAACTCCGCGGACCGGGCGCGGCACCTGCACCCTTGGTTGCTTCTGAGCCTCCCGTAGAGCTGGCCCCGCCGGCTTTCGCTCCGACATTTGCCTCGGCCTCGCCGGCTCCGGTTGTTCCACCGGCAGTATCTGCACCGGTAATAGTCACGCCGCCGCTCGAAGCTTCCGTACCGGACGTGACTCCCGCGCCGCCGAAAGTAGCCCCGCACGTAAATAAGGGGACACTTCCCTCGCCCGCGCCAAAAACTTCCAAAACGCGCTGGATTCCCTACGCGATCGCCGCGGTACTGACGTTTTGCATCAGCTTAACCTTCTTTTCGCGCCAAAGCATCCACGCGTCTCAGACCAAAACTCCGGCTCAGGCAGTGGTTCAAGCCCCCAGCTCTGCTCCGGCCCAGCAACAGGTAGTTACTGCGCCGGCTCCCGCGCCGGTGGCAGCGGCGGAAATCCCCGCCAGCGAGCCCGCCCCTGCCAAACCCTCCGAGGAACAGGTTCAGTTGGGCCAGGTGAAAGCGCTATGGGCAACGGGCAAATATGCCCAAGCCATGGAAAAAGTGGACGACCTTCTGACCGCCCATCCCGACTATATGGAAGGACGCATCTGGAAGAAGAAGATCCGCGCCGCGCAGGAAGCGGAAGCGGCCATGAAGTAGGTTTGCATGAGACCATCTAACCGATCCATTTTGTTGCGAGCTGCTTTTTTTGCGGCTCTTCCCGTTTGTTTCGCGCCGCGGATTGCCGCTGAAGATCCGAAGCCCGCGTCCGCGCCGCATTCCAAGAAAACCGAAGACACATTTATCAGCGGGGCTCCATTGACGTTTGAGCAGGTGCTGAAGTTCGCCGGCCAGGACGCCATCCCGCTGCACCGCCGCAAGGAAGCGATTTTAAACCGCGGCGTGGATTTCTCGCTCACGTCCGACCAATCCGAGAAGCTCAAAGCTACGGGTGCATCCGACGAAATTCTGAAAGCCATCCGGAGCAAAGCCAAGCCGGTGGTAGCTGTCGCGCTCCCGCCTCCTCCCAAAAAGGATCCGATGGGTACCGTGTTGCTCACCTGCGCACCCGCCGAGTGCGATATCAGCTTAGATGGCACCGCCATCGGGCCAACCTTGGAGGGACGGCTGGAGCTGAAAAAGAAACCCGGCAGGTTGGTGATCGACTTCAATGAGAAAGGGTACATCGGCCATCAAGCCACGGTCGCCGTGGAAGCGGACCGGACCATGCCGGTTTCCGCGGTGCTGGAGCCCAGCCGCGCCACGCTGGAAGCTTTCGGGGCAGATCTGCTCAAGAAAGTGGTCCAAGCTGTGGCCGGTCAAGATGGGCTGCGCGAGCTGACCACGGTGCAGGCTACCGGAAGTCTCACGGTTTGGAGTAACGGCGGTGCGAGCGTACGCTGGACCTTGTTCATGCGCAACAATCCGGACCGGGCGCTATTTCAAGCCAAGGCCGGAGCCATCCTGCACGAAGTCGCTTTCAATGGCAGCGAATTCACCGCCAGCAAAAACCTGAAGGGGCAAGATGCTTTAGATCTGCCCACCGATTTAGGCTTCATCCGCGACTATCAGGTTTCGGCCGTGCTGGCCCGGGTCAGCAATCCGGGATTCAAGATAGTCGCGAACCATCCGACGCCCGCCCCGGACGAAGAGTATCCGCTGGTTGCAGAAAACGGCACTGAGAAAATCTCCATTGGCCTGGACAACAACTTGCGTCCACAAAAAGTGCGGATCAGCACCACCACCGGTGTAGGCTCGGCGCTGATTAGTTACTCCGACTATTTCAAGGGAGAGAAGGCGTTCTACCCCAAGACCGTGCAGATCAAGCCGGACGGCTCGCCGCACGGCATCGACGTTCGCTTCGACGCAGTAGATCTCAGTCCCAAGCTTAACGCTGCCGACTACAAGCTACGCGGCAAGGCCCTGATGAATCCCGGCAACTGAACGTGGGGCAGGCGCTTTCGCCTGCCAGCCCGGCTCAAAAATCCGCTACCGTATTAGCAAGCATGCGTTTTTTTTCCGACCGGCTGGTGGAATCCATCCGCAAAATGGACAGCCCCTGCGTTGTTGGTCTCGACCCGCGCATCGACCTGATGCCGGATTTCATAAAATCCGGCCGCGGCGCGCTTACCCCAGCCGCTAGCCGCGCAATCATTCGCGATTTCCACGAACTGGTGCTGGATACCATCACCGGATTGGCATCCATCGTCAAGCCTCAACTGGCATTCTTCGAGCAGTACGGATCCGCGGGCATCCAGGCCTTCGAAGATACGGTCCAAGCCGCGAAACACAGAGGACTGCTGGTAATCGCTGACGGCAAACGCAACGACGTCGACTCCACTGCCGAAGCCTATGCCGCGGCTTACCTGGGCGACAAGGCATTCGACGTGGACGCCCTCACCGTGACGCCCTATCTCGGTCGTGACAGCATGTTGCCCTACGTAGACGCCTGCCGCGAGCACGGCAAAGGGATGTTCGTTGTCCTCAAAACATCCAACTCCGGATCGCGCGACTACCAGGATCAAGTACTCGAAACCACCGGCCGCCCGCTGTACGAAACCATCGCACAAACTATCCGCGAGTTCGGCGAAGATCTGACGGGCGAATCCGGCTACAGCTCGGTCGGCCCGGTGATCGGCGCGACCTTCCCCGAGGATGCCCGCCGCTTGCGCGCTCTTCTGCCGCGAGCATTCATTCTGGTCACCGGTTACGGCGCGCAAGGGGCCAGCTCCGAAGGCGCCGCCGCCTGCTTCAATGCGGATGGCTTAGGCGCAATCGTAAACTCGTCGCGCGGAATTACCTACTCGTTCGGAAATGAAAACGCAACGAAGGAGCAGTTCGTAAGATCAGTTCGCGAAAACACTCTGCGGATGCGCGATGAAATCACCGCCGCGCTGGCTATTTCTTCTTGAACAGGGAGGGCAACTGGGCGTAGTCGATTGCGGGAGCCTCACCGGGACAGCCGTCCTGGCGTTCGAAGCTGATCTCGGACATTTCGTAGCTGTCGTTACCTTGTCCTTCACCAGGAAATAAACCTTTCACGGCTCAGGAATCTCGCGTTCGCCAATCGAGTCGAAATCTACGCCAACCTGTATGAATCCGGGACGATTGATGCATGGCTGCACGAACTCGTAATCGCCACTGCCGCCGAGAAGCTTGTGCCATTTCACGAGCGATCCGAATTGCTGCTGCGCGACTTAATCTCCTCCCAAGGCTCCATAAGCCATTCGTGGACGAAATCTTGCGGCTGAATTGCGACCGCATCGATTCGCTCCACACCATGCGGCCCGATATTGTAATGCAGTTCGTAAGTTCGCCTGAATCCGGGAAATATTGCCTCAGCAGGCAGTTCGATCAGAAGGTCCTGCGCGGTGAGCTTGACGTTAAAGTCCATCACAAAAGTGTGTTTCGAAGCGAAGATCGGAACAGCCAGCTCTGGGCCAGAGCCGATGCGAAAGAGCCTGTAGTCGAGTTGGTTCCACACCGAGCCGCACTGCACACACCGCGCCACGCAACGTAAAAGATGCGGCTCCCAGAAACATCTGGAGCGGAAAATCGCGTCTCGACTACGCTACTGCCCCGTGTGTGCCATGCGCCTCGATCAACCGCTTATGGGTATCCGAGAAACGATAAAGAAACAATGATTCATCGTTACCGCACCCTACCGAAACCCCAGCCTGCACTACCAGAGCGCCGGGGTATTCAGCCTGACGCGATAAGACCAACCTAGAAACATAGCCGGTAAGAACGTCAGTGTGTTCAGGCGCGGCTAATCCCGCTTGCTTTAGCTCCGCATTTAATAGCGCTTCCAAGTTTGAAAAGCCCGCGTCGAGTGCCGCCATGTTGCGAGGCAAGCGCGATTCAATCCAGTCGCGCAGCGCACTTTTCTGATTGGACCAATCTATCGTCGCGCTGCCTCGCAACGGCACCGACTCAGCCACCAAATGACTCAACTCACCCTGCCCGAACAAAACCGGTGCTGCAGCCAGCAAGAGCACCATGCACCAAAGTCTGGACATCGGACTAACAACATCGTATTCGCTGGCGCGTCAGACCGTCACCGCCTTCACCGCCAGCGCTTTCAAATCATCCAGCGATCCGTTGAATCGATCCAGATCCACCGGCAGCGTCACTCCCGGCG
>DASYNU010000028.1:0-12011 GCA_036008345.1 Bryobacteraceae bacterium | reverse complement strand
GGCGAAGCCCCGGCTCCCATAGCAGCGCCGGCCGCGCCGCCATTTGAGGTTGCGGTGGGTCAGACGGTCGAACAAGTGGAAGCGGGGCTAGGCCAGCCCAAGAGTAAATCGACCGTAGGGCCGAAGAAAATTTATGTCTATGAAGGCATGAAGGTCATTTTCAAAGACGGCAAGGTCTCCGACGTTCAGTAGTCCTCTTTCAAGCCCTGGCGCGAAAGTAAGGTAACTTCGCCGCCAGGGCCCGGATCAGCAGCGCCAGCGCGATGAATGGCACCGGATTCACGTACCAGTGGAAGTCCGAGATCGCGATATAAAGCAGGAACAACATCGCGAGAACTACTATTGCAATCGCGCCCAGCCTTTTTGCCCGGGATTTTCGGACAACCATCAGAATTGCTTCGATAGCTGCCAGAAATAGAAACGCAAATACGTAACTAAGCACGGGTGCGTCTTCATAGTACCGGTCGTCCAGTAGCGCCTCGATGAAGTTCGCCTGCAGATACACTCCGGGAATCGTCCCCACCACGGTGCTTTTCATATCCAGATCCCGGCCGATCTCCCCGATCACCACGATCTTCCCGCTCAATGCCGCTAGCTCACCGGGCGATCCGGGACAGGCCGTGGCATCCTCGCCCGGCTTTACTTCGCGGCCACAGAGTACAAAGCCGGCCAGCCAGCGGTAGGGCTTGAACTGATCCGGATTGAGGAAACTGATGTAAGGGTCCCGTACCGGGTCCAAAAGCTTCGCCAGCTGCGGATGTTCCAATTCGAGTTTGCCCTTTGCATAGGCCTGCGCCGCCGTCAATGCCAGTGTCTCGCGCGAAATCGTAGCGCGCTCGTGGTCCTTATCGTCCTTGCTCCGAAAGACCTGCCATTTCAACGGAAGTTTTCTGGTATCCGGATCGATGTTCACAATCGCATCTCTGAGACCCAGCCCGCTTAATGGAGAAGGCTCCAGATACGGTCCTTCGCCGACGCTGACGCGGCGGCCGACAACCACTGGGATCTTGGCATTTACCTCCGTCAGGGCCGCTATCAATACCGGGTTGATGTCGCCGGGACATGCGGATTCGCCGAAGAATTTATCAACTACAATTACGCTCGGCATGGCCGCCGCAATTCTTCTTATTAACACGGCCATCATTTGCCGCTGGCGGCACAGTTCCAGCATGCTGACTGAACCCGGGTCGCGCTCCGGATCGATCTCCACCACCGCCGTATAGCGAGGGATCGGAATTCGGGAAGCGGCCACGATCTTCTGGTAAACACCGCTGAAGGTGAATGCAGCTTGCGCTATCCCAGCCGATTCTCCCGATTCAATCCCGCGCTCCAGCCACTGCTCGAAACCAAAGCTGAGAACGCAAGCTACGAGGAAAGCCGTCGCGAACAGGATCACACGGCGGCCCAACGGCATTTCGCCGGCGGATCGGGCGGAAAGATTGCCTCGCGCAGCCGCATTGCTGGCTTCCAGGATCAGTTTCCTGGGGAGCTCCGGGTTTCCAACCGGCGCTTTCACCAGGCCGTACAGGTGAATCTTCACGCCGTGCTTCACTTCGTGAACTCCGAGATCCTGCAGGCATTCCCGCCAATCGCTGAACTGCTCCAGAACCTCCGCCACGTTGCGCGACAACAGAATGTGACCGGCGTCGCCGCAGTCCATCACACGCTGGGCTATATTGATTCCGCCGCCCACCACGTTGACGTCTTCCCGAATGTCGGCATGGCGCTTCACCGGCCCGGTGTGTATGCCCATGCGCAGGCTCAGCGTCCGGTTACGTTGCTGCGAGTTGGCGATCTCGATCGCGCATTTCACAGGCGACAGAGGGTCGCGTAGAAACACCAGGCCCATTCCATCGCCGGTGGGCAGCGAGATCAGTTCATTCTGGTCGCGAGCGCGCCGGAATTCCGCGCTCTCCCGCACTATTTTTTGCAGCAGGGTCAGCAACTCAGTCTGCCGGTCGATGGGCTGCAGCGAGTAACCAATAATATCCACGAACAAGACGTGCGCGATTTCGTAGGCGGCCCCAGAGTCCTCGGCAGGCATAGCGTGATACCGGATGGTAGCAAACCATTGGCAGACGAAAGCGTCTGCCCTACTTTGACGCACAAGGATTTGCGGCCGGGTGGCGCAGGCGCTTTCGCCTGCGAACCGATTTCTTCACGGCTTCTTACCCAATGTAACCGAACCGCGAGCCTAAGCGACCGGTGCTTTTTGGTCTTTTCGCGGCTACTGGGGAAATTCCGCTGGGCCCGCTCTCACGCCCCACAACATTTCTTATACTTCTTCCCGCTCCCACACGGACACGGATCGTTGCGCCCAACTTTCACATGTTCTACTGGCTCTTCGTCCGACGGCTCATCCTCATCCGATTCCGCCACCGAGAACACTGGCTTCTTTCCGTGCAGGATCAGCCTGTGATCCAGCGCCACCTCCGCCAGTTTCTCCTCGTCCGGTTTGAATCCGCCGGCTGCTTCCTCCACTTTATTCAACAGCGACCGGATCCGCCCCGGCGAAGTTTCGCCCGGCACCGACAGCGCATAGGCGAACAACGCATCGCTGCGAAATTCATCGTCGTCGAAAAAGACTTCCAACCGCGGCGCCTCTGCCTGTAAATTGAGATAGCCCACGGCCCAAATGGCTTGACGCTTGATCTCACCATCGGGATCGTCCAAATGCTGTGGCGGATACGCCGCAAAGCGTTTGTCGAATGATCGCCCCATGGCTTTCAGCGCCTTGGCGCGCCCGCGCGAATCTGCATACAAGCTTTCAATGGCTTGGAAAACCGCGGCGTTGTCCGTCTGCTGCGCCAACGCGACAGCCGCGCCGCCTTTCTCTTCCACCGACGTGCCCGCATCCGCCAACACAGCCAGCAGTGCGCGCCGGATCTCCGGTTCATTGCTGATCTCGCCGAGCGTCTCCCAACATTCGCCACGAACATGCAGGTCCGGATCGCTCTTGGCCATTTTCAGCAGCCGCGCCCCGATCTTTTCCGTGAATCCGGGACCACGATAGAATCCCGCAACTTCAGCCCGCAACTCGGCTGGACCAGCCTCGAGCATGGCGATCCTTGCAGCGTCGTCCAGCATCTCAAGCGGCGGTGAATCGTCCTTCGGGTACAACGCCCAGATGTCGAACGGCTCCTCTTGCTCTTCCACCCCCGGATCCCCAGCTGAAAGATCCGCTAGGAACGACTTGATTCTGAACGCGTCGATATCGGTTGGTTGGAGACGCGCGAGTGCCGCTTCCAGCGCCGGGATCGCCGCGGGATCGCCATACATATCCAGAAATAAGGCCGCGTCCGGATCGCCTTTGTCCAGCCGTTGGGTGAGTGCCTCCAGAATACGCGGGTCGCGCACGCGCAATTGCGACAGCAGGAACGGTAAATCCCCTGCATCTTCCCCGGCAGCTTCAAGCTCCTTCAACAACCCCAGCAGCGGATCCACTGCTGCCGCGCCGAACTGCACCAGCGTCTCCACTACATCGTCAAGAATGTCGAGCGGATCGCGCCGTACCAGATCAACCAGAAAAGGGACCGCCGCAGGTGTACGCAGGTGGTGGAAGAGATCCACCAACACCTCGTCGAGTTCTACCGTATCGTCTTCGTGATCTTCGGCCGCGAAGCGGACCAGGGCGGGAATGCTGACCTCGGGACGATCCACCATCGCGTGCAGAAAGCGATGGTCCACGCCGATATATCCGGCAGCCGCAGCTTCCAGCAGCTTCTCAGGTGGAACGTCCGCCAAGCGCTCCGGGTCGAAAACAAGATCCTTCATGGCACCTAGAGAGTGTGTGTAACCGAACCGCGACCGTAAGGGAGTCGGTGCCTTTAGCTTATTCGGCGGCGTCCTTCACCACGTGCACCGTAATCTCAGCCGGCACTTCCCGGTGCAGCCTCAGCATCACCTTGAATTCGCCCAGCGTCTTGATCGGCTCATCCAGCACCACTTTGCGCCGGTCAATGCTGTACCCCTGCTGCTCCAGCGACTCAGCGATATCCTTGGATGTCACCGATCCAAACAGTTGATCGTTCTCGCCGGCTTTCTGCTTTATCGTCACCGTGACGCCCGCCATCATCTTCGCCAGCTCGCCGGCATCGGAAACCAGTTTGGCTTCCTTCCGCAGATGACCCTGCCGCTCCTGCTCAACGATCTTCTTATTGGATTCAGTGGCCGCCACCGCCAACCGTTTGGGTAATAGAAAATTGCGCGCGTAGCCCGGCGCCACTTTCACCAACTGGCCGCGAGTGCCGAGTTTTTCGACGTCTTCTCTGAGTATGACTTCCATGGTGATTTATCCTCTTTTAAATAGCGCAAAGGGTGCGGCGCGCACCGCCAGAGCCTATCAAAGCCTCGCGCCGCACTCCGTTTTGCGCGCTTTACTAAATAGGCGCGGCGAACGGAATAAGCGCGATGTTGCGCGCCTGCTTGATCGCCTCTGCTAAACGGCGCTGGTGCGGAGTGCACACACCCGATATACGGCGCGGCACAATCTTCCCGCGCTCGGAGATAAACGACATCAGCATCCTCACGTCTTTGTAATTGATATCGTCGATCTTCTCCACGCAGAAACGGCATACTTTCTTGCGCCGGAAATATTGCTTCTTGGTAGCCAGCGCCTTGTCGCCGCCGGTGGGGCGCTGCGAAGCGCTCATGGGACGTCCGCCTCTTGATTCGGCCATGATGGTCTCCTATTCTTTCTCCACCGGAGTGGGAGCTCCAGGCATGGGCGCGCCCGGCCGCGGGGCTGGCTCTGCCGCCCCCGCCATGGCGTGTTCCATGGATGGCGCCGCGGGCGCTGCCACAGGCGTTGCCGGCTTTCGTGCCGCGCGCTTATCCCGCGATTTCTTGCGCTTCGCGATCTTCTTCAGCTTCTCATCGATGCGCACGGTGATAAATTTCATCACCTGATCCTGCACCCTGAGCTGCCGCTCCAGTTCCTTAACGGTTTCGGGTTTGGCTGTAAACTGCAACAGCACGTAAAATCCTTCGTTGCGCTTCTGCACCCGATAAGCCAGTTTGCGGACGCCCCACTTGTCCACTTTGTCCACGTTGCCGCCTTGCCCGGCAATCAGCGTGGTCAGACGCTCAATCAATTGATCGGTTTCTTCCTCCGGCAAATCGGGCCGGACGATGAACAACTCTTCGTAGATCCTCATTCTTCCTCGTTTAAGCCTGGGGCGCGACGATTGAATTTCGCCATGGACTTTTCGACGCCTTCAGCAATTATGGATTCCACTGCCTGTGATGCATAATCCAGCAGCTCGTCCAATTCCTCTCTCTGCGCCCGGTTTAACTTCCCAAGCACAATTCGGGCGCCATCTTTTTCGCGATGGCCCCCGTGGATCCCCAGGCGAACCCGGGGAAACTCATTTGTTCCGGTAGTGCGGATCACCGAATCCATTCCGCGATGCCCGGCGGCTGAACCAACCGGCCGGATCCGCAACGCGAGCCACGGTAGATCCAGCTCGTCGTAAATCAGAATCAGATCCCGAGGCGCAATCTCATGTTTCACTAACAGCCCGTTCACCGACTCGCCGCTGATGTTCATGAACGTTTGCGGCTTGGCCAGCATTACCCGCTTCCCCGCCACCGTTCCCTGCCCCACCAGCGCCCGGGCTTCCTTGCGCCCTACCTTAATACCATTCCTCGCCGCCAACCGGTCCACAACCAGAAATCCCAGGTTATGCGGCGTCTCCTCGTAATCCTCACCCGGATTGCCAAGCCCTACTACCAGCTTTTCGAAAGCTTCTGCCATCGTTTTAGGCGGCAGGCGCCAGGCGGCAGGCGGCAGAAACCTGGTGGGCGCTCGTTTTCCTGCCGCCTGCCGCCTGCCTCCTGGAGCCTACTTCTTCTTCCCCTTCTCCTTCTCCACCGCCTTCTCCGGCTCGGCGCCTTCCTCTTCCTTCTTGCCCTTCTTGATCACTTCGGGCTCGGTGGGAGCAGCCACCTCGGCGCCGGCTTCAGCCACCGGGGCCACTACCTCTTCGGCCTTGATGGTTACCACGTGCGCAATCACCTGCTCGGGCGCGCTGATCAGCTTCATGGAGCCGGTCAACGGAATATCGCCGGCCCGCGAATTCTGCCCGATCATCAACTCCGTTACGTCCACCGTGAACGATTCCGGAATCTCGTCCGGAAGGCATTCAATCTCCACCTCGCGCGTGATGGCTTCCAGCAATCCGCCTTGCAGCTTCACGCCCTGGGCCTCGCCCGTCATGTGTACCCGAACTTTCACATTGATGCGCCTGGTCAGATCGATACGTTTCAAATCCACATGCAGCAAAGTTTCCTTCACCGGATCGCGCTGCCAATCCACGATCATTACCGGGACCAGCGCGCCGCCCTGCACAGCCAGATTGAAAATGGTGTTGTGCCCGGTGTTGCTGTGCAGAATCTTGTTCACTTCTTTCGGGCTGACCGACACCGCTACGGCGGGCTCGTTCGCGCCGTACAATACGGCGGGGGCAAATCCCTTGACGCGCAGACGGCGGGCTTCATTCTTGCCACGCGATTCGCGCGGCTCGGCGGCAACTGTGATATCTTTCCTCATTTTTGTTCACTCCAGCAGGCGCTGGCCTGCGTCATTCTCGTATACAAATCGGCTTCAAATAAATAGGGTGCTTACGGAACCGTCCTCATGGATTGACTGAATCGCGCGCGCCAGCAGCGGCGCCACGTTCAGCGTCTTGATGCGGGAGCAGCGCTTGGCGTCCTCCCGGAGCGGAATGGAATTAGTTACCACCACTTCTTGCAGTTGCGATCCCTCTATGCGTTCTACCGCCGGTCCCGAAAGCACGGCATGGGTGGCGCAAGCTGTTACACTCAACGCACCCTGCTTCAGTATTGCTTCCACGCCCTTGGTAAGCGTGCCGCCGGTATCAATCAAATCGTCCACAATCAAACAATGCCGCCCCTCCACCTCGCCGATGATGTGCATTACTTCCGCGACGTTCACATCGGTCCGGCGTTTATCGATAATCGCCAGCGGGGCATTCATATGCTTGGCGAAAGCGCGTGCGCGCTCCACGCCACCAGCATCCGGCGAAACTATAGTCATGTCCCTGCGTCCGATAGAGTCGAAATATTCGAGCATCACCGGCGCGGCAAACAGGTGATCCACCGGAACATCGAAGAATCCCTGAATCTGAGCCGCGTGCAGGTCCAAAGTAAGCACACGATCCGCACCAGCCCTCTGTATCAGATTGGCAATCAACCGGGCGGAGATAGGCATCCGCGGCTTGTCTTTCCGATCCTGCCGCGCATACCCATAATAGGGTAACACTGCCGTGATGCGCTCTGCAGAGGCCCGCTTCAAGGCATCGATCATCAACAGCAGTTCGATAATGTGCCGGTCCACCGGAGTGCAGGTGGGCTGCACCACGAACACGTCGGCGCCGCGCACGTTTTCCAGAATCTGCAGCCGGATTTCGCCGTCCGAAAACGGTTCCACCGAGGCCGACCCCAGCGTGCATCCCAGCGAGGCGCAAATCTTCGCGGCCAACGCCGGATTGGCGTTGCCAGTGAAGATCTTCATTTGATCAAATCTCATTCTGCGTACCGGTCTTGCCACTGCCACGGCCATAATTTGCTTTCCAACCGGACCCCCAATTGCCGCTGCCACATCGCGCGATACTGGCTGCGGCGGACCAACGAAACGGGATGCACCTGCTCGGCGGCGTATTTCTTCCGGAACCACCCTGTCGCCCGGTCACGCATCTCGCGGCTCGCGAAGATTCCAAAAACCGTGGAGCCGCTCCCACTCATCAGAGCTGGCCGGGCCCCCAAATTCAGCAGCTGTCCCTTAATTAATTTTAGATGACTGTGTTGACGGAAAACAACAGTTTCGAAATCGTTTTCGTACCCTTCGGAGACGTTCCATGCTACCGCTTGGAAATCGCTTATGGGACTTTCACTCGTCAAACCCCGGTTGAGCGCCCGGTACGCATCGGCCGTCGAAACATGAATACCAGGTGTTATCAAGAGCGCGGGAAGGCTCCCTAGATCGGGAAGCGGATAGAGTTCCGTCCCGCGTCCCAGACCTACCGCAGTCCCTCCCAGCAGGAAAAATGGCACGTCACTGCCAAGAGAAGCCGCCAACTCCATCAGTTTCTCGATTCCCAACGGTTTCTTGAGCAGTACCGGCAGGGCCAGCAGGACTGCAGCCGCGTTGCTGGAACCACCCCCCAATCCGCCCCCAAGCGGTATGCGTTTTTTCAAAACGAACCCAATCCGGGCCGTCTTGCCAGTAACGGCAAGAACGCTATCTGCCGCTTTTTCAATGATATTACCGGGAATATTAATGTTTGAGTTGATCTCAATCCGGGTCCTCCCAGGGAGGCACTCAATCTCGATCGTGTCGGCGAGCGAAACAGTTTGGAAGATCGTGCGAAGCTCGTGAAACCCGTCCGGCCGCTTGTTCAGCACCCGCAGATCCAGGTTAATCTTCGCCAGGGAACGAACCCGGACACGGGCAGCCATCATTAATAATGTACAAGCGAGTGGACCGGATAGCCCGCCAGCTTCTCGCGTCCCTTCAGGAAGTCCAGCTCCAGGATGAACCCGAGGCCGGCTACCCTGCCCTCCAGCGTCTCCACCAGCTTGGCGACCGCCGCGGCCGTTCCGCCCGTGGCCAGGACATCGTCAATAATCAGAACATTTTGACCAGGATTGATGGCATCCTTATGGATCTCGAGCACATCGGTGCCGTACTCGAGCTGATATTCAATGCGCGCCCGCTCGGCCGGCAGCTTTTTCTGCTTGCGTACGGGAATGAATCCATAATCCAGCGCGTAGGCCACCGCCGGAGCGATGATGAATCCCCGAGCTTCAATGCCGAGCACCACATCGATGGGAGCAGATTCGTAATGATCAGCCAGCGAATCAATCACGGTCTTAAACCCAGTAGCGTCTTTTAGCAGTGTAGTGATGTCGTAGAAGTTAATGCCAGGCTTCGGAAAATCAGGCACTTCGCGGATGAGCGCTTTGAGAGAGTCCATGTAGGGAATCAGTATTGTAACAGAAGCCCGCTGTTGCTCTACGGAATGAACCTCTGGAGTCCGCCGCGTTACCTCCACAACGTCTTACCCGAGACGCTCAATGGATACCCTATCCGCACATGTCCGCGGTGAGCCACCGTCCTGCAAGAGGGAACTCGTTTTACCTATCTGATATTTTGGACCATACGACTGTTAAGACCGCTGAACGCCTCCTGCAGGGATTGGGAGTGGAGAGCCAACAAGAAGTGCGCAACTGAGATCGTCACTACTTGGGCACCATAGTTTTTGAATGACCGATAGAATAGTACGCCTTGATGCGATCCCAAAAGGACAGCTTTACAGACGGGGGCGGAAGATTCTTGAATCGTTCTATCATGTCTTCAACAGTCTCTATTTTCAGAAATAAACGAGCATAAAGTGTCCGCAACAACCAGAACACGCTGACAATGGTAAGGGCCTCAAATATCGATAACCAATGCTCACTTGAGATACTAAATCTTGGCTTGAAATCAACGGTCACCAAAGTTAACGTAAGCGTACAAACCAATGACAAGCGACCAAGCCAGTCGCCGCTGTGCTGCAATTTGTGCTTCCAAGGCTCAAGATAACGGAACGCCCTATCGTCAGTAATATAAATTACGTCTTGGCCGAGATTTTTATATACGCCTTTAATCATGTCGGCTGACAAAGGCTCATATGTGGCGGGCTGGTCTTTCGGGTTATCCCGAGAACTTCCTGGCGGAGTAGTAGTAGCCATCGTCGTGCTTCCTTTACTGAGGAGTAATTCCTAAAGCATGCATTGCCACGAAACCACAATTTGCGCAAGCCGTCAGAATAGTCGGGATGCTACCGTTAAAACCAACCATATTTGCGGGGCTTGGTAAGGCTAAGTCAATGTGGTCAAGAACATAAAATAGACTGTGCCTACACCGTGGACAAGGCTGCGTCGCTCCACGTGAGTTAAGATACTCTCCCGCCTTCCGCCTATCATCGTCGGTCATAGGCCCGCTGCCACCGGTTCTCGTATACATAGTCGGCCCTCCACAAAAGTGTAGCGCGTTCGGGCATTGTTGAAATCCAGTTCAACCTCTGCACCTTCCCGACACTCCGCGCCACAAAGCCACTCGTCCCCTGCCGTCGATTTCATTCAAGAGCCTGCCGACGCGGCCGCCCCAATCAGAATCCACCAGTGACAAAACTCGCCCGCCTCTATTCCCATCCCTGCCTTCAAATTGCGAGTTCTCGACCGCGCGCAAGCGATCTGCCCGATTTATCCTGATCTCGAGAAGATTCTCATGCAAAACCACGCCACCACCTCGAACTCCCGCCTCTCAATGAACCCTGCCGCCATACCGGCATCTCCCGTGACGCATCGTGAATTTTCAACCGCCCGCAGGCCCCAACACCCCTCGCAACCCTCTAACTCAAAAGCAACTTAAAAAATCACACCTCCAAACACAAGAATCGGCGGATGCGTCAAGAACACCGCGAAAAAGAATTGGTGGGTTCGATTTTAGAAAATGCACCTCGCGGCGCGCGGTAACCGCTTCCGCTCCCGAGCCCGAATAGCCGAAAATGAGGAAATGAGTATCCTGTCACCGGATTTGCGGTACGCGCTGCGAACGCTGCGCAAGAATCCCGGATTCACCGCAACCGCGCTGGCAGCCCTCGCGCTTGGCATCGGCGCAACCACCGCCGTTTTCTCCGTCGTCAACGCCGTCCTGCTCAAGCCCCTCACCTTCCCCGACCCGGATCGCATCGTTTCGTTTTTTCTCACCACCCCCAACGGACCATCCTATGGAGGCTCAGCCACCCGCTTCAACGTCTGGCGTCAGCAGACGCAAGCGTTCCAGGATGTTTCGGCCTACGAATACGCCGGAGCCAATCTCAACCTCACTGGTGTTGCTTTTCCGGAACAGATCCACGGCATTCGAGTCTCAGCCGACTATTTCCGGCTACTCGGTGCCCCCATCATTCAAGGCCGCGCGTTCACAGCCGAGGAGGATCGTCCCAACGGTAGCCACGCTGCAATTTTGAGTTACGGACTCCGGCAGCGCCATTTCGCTGGCGACCCACACATGATCGGCAAAACCATTTCACTCAGCGGCGCGCCGTACGTGGTGGTGGGAATCGTGGGCCCCAGCTTCAATACTGAGCTCGACACTCCGCCCGAACTTTGGCTTCCTTTTCAAATTGATCCGGCCAGCACGGATCACGCAACTTACTTCAGCGTGATCGCCCGGCTCAAGCCAGGTGTCACAATCGCCCAGGCGAAATCGCAGCTCCAGCTCGCAGCCGATGAATTTCGCCGCAAATTCCCGAACATGCTGGGACCACGCGACAGCTTCAGCGTCGAGAGCTACCCCGAGGCGATCGTCAGCGAAGTGCGCTCATCCCTTTTAGTGCTGGCCGGCGCGGTCAGCTTTGTACTGCTCATCGCCTGTGCAAACGTTGCCAACCTTTTGTTAGTACGCGCCACTGGACGCAAGCGCGAAATCGCATTACGTGCCGCCGTGGGAGCTAGCCGTGGCCGCATCATTCGCCAACTTCTCACCGAAAGTGTGGTGCTTTCCGCTTTTGGAGGCGCCTTGGGACTCGCGCTCGGCCTGGTTGGCGTCCGCGCTCTTGTGGCCATGAACCCCGGCGATATTCCGCGCATCGGAGAACATGGAGCAGCCATCGCGTTAGACTGGCGCCTGGCTCTGTTCACGATTCTCGTTTCACTCATCACCGGCGTCTTGTTTGGCTTGATCCCGGCCCTGGATATCTCGCGCACCGACCTCAGCGTCACTTTACAAGAAGCCGGCGGACGCTCCGGCACCGGATTCCGCCAGAATAAAACGCGTTCGCTGCTGGTGATCAGCGAAGTAGCCTTGGCGCTGGTGCTGTTGGTAGGCGCGGCCTTGCTGATTCGGACATTCGCAGCTCTGCGCGCCGTAAATCCGGGCTTCGACGCGCACAATATCCTCACCCTGCGGATGTCCCTCAGCGGGTCGCGCTTCGCAAAAACGTCCG
>DASYNU010000027.1:0-4365 GCA_036008345.1 Bryobacteraceae bacterium | reverse complement strand
ACCTGCAACAGCGCGCGCTCATTGCCGGTGTGATCGGCGTCGTACTCTGCGTCATTGGCTACGTGAAGTCGCCCGAGAGCCTGCTGCACTCGTATCTGCTGGCGTTCATGTTCATTTTAGGGTTGTCGCTCGGCTCGCTCGGCTTGCTGATGCTGCAGCATCTCACCGGCGGCATGTGGGGCATCGTCATTCGGCGGCCGCTGGAGTCGGCAACGCGTGCCCTGCCGCTGGTATTTATTCTGTTCGCGCCGATCTTTTTCGGATTCCGCTACCTCTACGGCGCCTGGCTCAATGCGCCAACAACCGGTGAGGGCAGGCTCTCGGACTTCCAACAGCGCTACCTGACGGCCAGCTGGTTTCATATACGTGCGCTGATTTACTTCGCCGTGTGGCTGCTGCTGATGTGGATATTCAACAGTTGGTCGCGCAAGCAGGACATTGATCGCGAAGACCGCGCGCTGCGTCGCCGCCTGAAAATGCTGGCCGGGCCTGGCATCATCCTTTACGTTTTCGCGATGTCGTTCGCCGCCATCGATTGGGTGATGTCGCTGTCGCCGCACTGGGCCTCCACGATTTACGGTTTCCTGTATGTCGCCGGACAGTTGATTTCGTCGATGTCCCTGATGATCTGTGTGGTGGTGCTGCTCTCCCGCGCGCCAGTATTCCAGGGCGTCCTGAAGCCGCGCTACCTGCATGACCTCGGGAAACTCTTGCTCGCCTTCGTGATGTTGTGGGCGTACTTCAGCTTCTCGCAGCTCTTGATTATCTGGTCCGGCAATGCGCCCGAAGAGATCAGTTTTTACCGCTCGCGCCTCTACGGCGAGTGGGGCTATGTTTCGGTCATCATTTTGATCTTTCACTTTTTCGTTCCTTTTTTTCTTTTGCTCTCGCGCGACTTGAAGCGCAACCCTTCGCTGTTGCCAAAAGTGGCGCTGTGGCTGATCTTCATGCGCTTTGTCGACATCTTCTGGCTGACGCGTCCGGAATTCACTTCCAGCGCAATACCCAACCTGTGGGATTTGGCTGCCGCGCTGGGGCTGATCGGTTTGTGGCTCTTCGTCTTCGCGTGGCAATTGCAGAAGATGCCGCTTCTTCCGATCGGCGAGCCTAAGCTGGAGGAGGTGTTGGATCCCCATGAGCACTGAGACGCATAACACCGCTCACGGCGCACCCGGCGCGGGAGCCGAACCCCGGAACGCAGACGTGTCCTTTGAAACGACCGACGTCCAGGTCACCACGATCTACTGGTATCTTGGCGCGCTGGCGATTGCGGTAATTTTGTCTTACGTTGTTTGCGTTTTCGTTCTTCGGCTGACCACGAAAATCGCGGTCGAATTCGACACTCCGCCACCGATGATCCGTCAGGAAATGGGCAGCGCGTATGAAGCGTTGCCGCCGGAGCCCCGCTTGCAAGGTGTTCCTGGTCACCTCACCGATCCACAGACAGATTTGCGACAAAAGGTCCAAGCCGACACCGCGGCGAACGAGAAGTATGGCTGGATCGATCAGAGCTCCGGAATCGCACAGATTCCAGTGCAAGACGCGATGAAGATCATCGCGGAGAAAGGGTTGCCGGCGATTCAGCCGGCGGAAAAGAAATAGATGACCTTGTTTCGCTCCATCCTGTCTGTCGCCGGCCTGCTCGCGCTCGCCGTTACTGCGAACGCGCAGACCGTACCGGATAACGTCGGCACGTCTTCCGCTGGCCTGCCGACGGCTTTGCGGAATGTAGGTTTCGAACCACCGCTAAACGGACAGATCCCGTTGAATCTTGCTTTTCGCGACGAGTACGGCCATGACGTTCACCTCGGCGATTATTTTGGCCACAAGCCGGTCCTTCTCGCTCTGGTCTATTACGGCTGCCCCATGCTTTGTAATCAGGTGGAGCAGGGCGTGGTTGGTTCGGTCAAGATGCTTTCTTTCAACGCCGGACAAGAGTACGAGGTTGTGTTCGTGAGTTTCGATCCGCGCGAAACGCCAGACATGGCGGCTCAGAAAAAAGTATCCGCCCTGTCACACTATGGACGCCCGGACACCGCCGAGGGCTGGCACTTTCTTACGGGCGCGAAGCCGTCCATCGACTCGCTGACGGAAGCCGCGAATTTCCGCTACTCTTTCAATGAGAAGTCTGGGATCTTCGCCCACGCCAGCGGGATCATGCTGCTCACTCCCGATGGACGCATCTCGCGTTATTTCTACGGTGTGGAATATCCGTCGCGCGACGTACGGCTCGGTCTGGTGGACGCCTCCGCCGGCAAGATCGGCAATCCCATCGATCATCTGCTGCTTTACTGCTTCCAGTACGACCCGTCGACCGCCCGTTACAGCGCCACCGTTCTCCGGATCATTCGTCTCGGCGGAGTTTTGACCATTTTTACGATCGTGGCGGGCATTCTGATTTTCCGGCGTCGCGATACTCACGCGCCCGACCCGACATTGCGTCCACCGTTCCACGGCGGCAGCGAGCAAGGAGCACACTAGAACCGTGCAGTCGCAAATGCCATTGTATCCGGAGCAGGCGTCCAACTTCGCGCCTAGCGTCGACGCCCTGATGGTTTACATCACCGCGGTCTGCCTGTTTTTTGCGGTGGCGATCACTGCGGCAGTCATCTATTTCTTTTTTAAGTATCGCCGCAAAAGCGCCGGGGAAATCGGCGTTCCCATTCACGGCGATATGCGGCTGGAAGTCACCTGGTTGGTCGTTCCCCTGCTTCTGGCCCTGACGATGTTCGCGGGCGGCGCCGTCGTCTACGTTGATTTTCGGCGTCCGCCGATGGATACGCTCGATATCTACGTCATCGGCAAACAGTGGATGTGGAAATCGCAGCAGCCCACGGGCCTGAAAGAAATCAATGAGCTCCACGTGCCCGTCGGCCGCAACATCAAGCTGATCATGGCCAGCGAAGACGTGATTCACAATTTTTCGGTCCCGGATTTCCGCGTCAAAATGGACGTCATTCCCGGACACTACAACACCCTGTGGTTCCGGCCCACCAAGCCGGGAAAGTATCATTTCTTCTGCTCGCAGTATTGCGGCACCAATCACGCCCTCATGGGTGGCTGGGTGACGGTTATGGACGTACCGGATTATCAGGCGTGGCTCTCGGGCTCGTCAGGCGAAGGCGCGAATCCCCTCGTCGCTGGCGAAAAACTGTTCGCCGAGAAGGCCTGCAATACTTGTCACCTTTCTGACGGCAAGGGCCGTGCGCCTTCGCTAAACGGGGTGTACGAAGGCAAAGTTCTTCTGGCGGATGGCTCGACGGTTACCGCGGATGATGCCTACATCCGCGAATCCATTCTTGTCCCGGCCGCTAAAATCGTCGCCGGATATCAGCCGGTCATGCCCACGTTCCAGGGTCAATTGACCGAGGAGCAGATTCTGGCTCTCACCGCCTACATCAAGTCGTTGCAGTCGCAGCCGGTTCCCGCGACGGGCGCCGGAGTAGCGCCGGCAGGGAAGAAATAGCTATGAGCTCGATACCATCACCAACGCCTGGCAATCAACTGCCGCGCGAACACTATCTGAACGCCACTTACGGACTCCGTTCGTGGCTGCTGACGACTGATCACAAACGCATCGCGCTGCTGTATCTCGCGTCGGTAACCTTCTTCTTTTTCATCGGCGGCGCGTTTGCCACCATGATCCGCATTCACCTGCTTACGCCGAACGGCTACCTGGTCACGCCGGAAACGTACAACAAGCTGTTCACCATGCACGGCGTGGCGATGATCTTTTTCTTTCTGATCCCGTCGATCCCCGCGGTCCTGGGAAATTTCCTGATACCCCTCATGATCGGCGCCAAGGATCTCGCCTTTCCCAAGATCAATCTCTTGAGCTGGTATATCTATCTGCTTGGCGGCAGCTTCGTTCTCTACTCCTTCGCGACCGGTGGCTTGGACACCGGCTGGACCTTCTACACGCCGCTGAGCAGTGTCTATTCCAATTCCGCGGTAACTCCGGCGGTGATCGGGGTTTTCATCAACGGCTTTTCTTCCATCCTTACGGGCCTGAATTTCATCGTCACCATTCACACGATGCGCGCACCAGGCATGACCTGGTTTCGCTTGCCACTATTCGTCTGGGCTCATTACGCCACCAGCATCATTTTTATCCTCGGAACACCGGTAATCGCCATCACCTTGCTGCTCGCCGGCCTCGAGCGCATGTTTCATCTCGGCTTCTTCAATCCGGCCCTCGGCGGCGACCCCATCCTGTTCCAGCATCTGTTCTGGTTCTACTCTCACCCCGCCGTGTACATCATGATTTTGCCGGCCATGGGCGTCATCAGCGAAATCATTCCCACGTTCGCGCGCAAACCCATTTTTGGCTACACCTTCATCGCCGGGTCGAGTATCGCCATTGCC
>DASYNU010000026.1:0-146395 GCA_036008345.1 Bryobacteraceae bacterium | reverse complement strand
CCCGATTCAACCACTCTCGCACCTCACCGAATCTTCATTCTAGCTGATTTCCCAATCACTTCCAGACAGTGTCACCAACCAGTTTTCTTCTTCAAAACTGGCAGTGTCACCAATTTGGCACCATTCCCTGCAATCAATCCGACTGCCCGCTTTTTTGCATCGCGGTTCGTGTGGGCGTAGCGCATCGTTACAGACACCGACGAATGGCCAAGCAGTTCCTTCACCGTCACGAGGTCAGCACCATTCCTGGTGAGCCGCGAGGCGAAGGTATGCCGGAAGGTGTGCCACGTCACGTCGTTGAGACCGGCCTTGCGGCAGGCCTTCTTCAGGCCGAGCCAGAGGTCTTTCCACCGTCCTCCGGTCTCGGGGTTGTAGAAAACGTATTCACATTTGCGCAGGCCACACCAGCCGCACACCACGGCAAGAGCCGTGTCGTTCAGCGGGACTTCCAGCATGCGCCGATTCTTCCGCACCAACATTTTGATGACGGCGTTCTCCCGATCCACCTCCTCCCATTTCAGATTTAGAATATCACCGAGCCGAAGCCCGGTATTGATTGCGAACGTGACAAGGTCTTCGAGATACGGAGAACAACAGTGGAGAAGATTCTCTTCGTCCCCTTCCGAGAGCGAACGGATTATGCGACACGACGGGTCGAGATTTCCGGAATCGCATCCGGCTTCGCTGGTAGAGTTTCATCAGATGATCCTTCTACCGCTTACCGATGTGTCGATTATAGGGTATTGGTGGAGGGTTTCCAATACCTCCCCGTAGTCGAAACGCAAGCAACGACCGGCCTTCACGAAGGGGCGCATCTATGACAACGTGATCGCTTGGCGGGGCCGGACCGACTTTCACCAACTGACAAAGATTCGATTTTCCCTGCCAGGGTCCAATCACTTGCATTACCCTAACTTCTCCATTCAAAAACGGATGGTTCATTTCTTAAGTCCTCCTGACGGGCATTATCGGCAGCTAAGTCCAAGTCGACGTGATGCATTATGAAGAGCACGCTGACATCGGCAATGCCAGTGCGATCGATTAGCGCCAGTTTATATCCGCTTGAGATAGGGAGTATCCGATCGGATAGCGATTGTGCCCTTTAATAGCATTTTCCGAAGGAGACCGACCTGCGCCGAGCGGCTCGTTGATCGAATGGCTTCAATTGTTTGCACTTAATTCGCAGGGTGTGCCCTTGTCTGGTATCCGGATTGCAGTGCGGTATGCCCACTACTCCAAGAGTATGATTGTTAGCTAGGCTTTCAAAGCAACAATTCCGCGTGCTTCCCAAGGAGGCAACGATTGAAGCAAACAGGAAGAAGCCCTGGAGCGGCAGTTCTTCATGGACTGCATGCCAGGCTGTGTTCAGCGGTGCTGTGCTCAGCGGTGCTGTTCTCAACGCTGCTGTGCTCGAGCATGTTGCTCCTCATCCTGGGACCTACGGCGCAAGCACAGTCCTTCGGTGGACCCGCGATGACGCGTCACATACGCTCGGCAGTCACAAACGGTCAGGCGCGATTCTTAAACCCTCTGCCGCCTACTCAGTCCCTGCGCATCGACATTGTTCTGCCGTTACGCGATCAGGCCGGGTTGGCGGAATTTTTGCGAGAGGTTTACGATCCTTCCAGCCTCTCCTACCGGCACTTCCTCACCGTGCCGGAATTCACCGCGCGGTTCGGTCCCAGCCAGGAAGATTATGATGCCTTAGTTCAGTACGCTAAATCGAATGGCTTGACCGTGATTGGCGGCTCCCGCGATGGCATGGACGTGCAACTCGAGGGCACAGTGTCCAGCATCGAAACAGCCTTGCATGTGTCCATGGGAACCTACCAGCACCCCACGGAAAACCGTACCTTCTTTTCTTCCGACCGCGAGCCTACGCTGGACCTTCCATTCGCCGTGTGGCATGTCTCGGGGTTGGAGAATTATTCCCGCCCGAAGCCAACCTATATGCACAAAGGTTCGGGCAAGGCGTCCAATGCCACCACGGGCTCCGGCCCATCGAACTCTTTCTTAGGCAGTGACATGCGGGCGGCCTACTATGGAGGGACGGCTCTCACGGGCTCCGGCCAGACGGTCGGGTTGCTGGAGTTTTACGGATATGACATCGCCGACTTGAACACTTACTTCACGAACGCGAAGCAACAGAACAATATCCCTATCGATGGTATTTCCACGGATGGAACCAGCCTGACCTGCCTCTATTCGAACGGCTGCGACGATACCGAACAGATCATTGACATGACTCAGGCGCTCGGCATGGCGCCGGGCTTGTCAGCGCTCTATGTGTTTGTGGGATCAACCGATACTGCCATCTTCAGTTCCATGTCCACGCATTCTCCGCTGAGTGCTCAGTTGAGCTCTTCCTGGACTTGGAGCCCGTCGGATCCCAAAACTGACGATCCTTACTTCCAGAAGTTTGCGGCTCAAGGGCAGAATCTGTTTCAAGCCGCAGGCGACAACAGCTCATATACTTTGTCGTCCGTGGATGTCTACCCGGCCGATGATGCGTTCGTTACGGTGGTGGGCGGCACGGATTTACAGACTAGCGGCCCGGGCGGCGCTTGGGTTTCAGAAACGGTGTGGATCGACGGCGGCGGGGGCTATTTTACGCCGGACGCCATTCCGATTCCCTCCTGGCAGCAACTGGAGGGAGTGATCACCGCGGCCAACCAGGGTTCTACCACTTTGCGGAACTCCCCGGACGTCGCGGCCAACGCAAATTTTACTTTTTACGTGTGTGCCGACCAAACCACCTGCACCGCGAACGAATATGGCGGGACCAGTTTTGCCGCCCCCATGTGGGCCGGCTATTTGGCTCTAGTCAATCAACAGTCAGTTGCCAGCGGCAATTCGCCGCTCGGTTTCATTAATTCGAGCATTTATCAGATTGGCCTGGGGTCAGGCTCCGCCACGGATTTCCACGACATCACCAGCGGCAATAACGGCTATCCGGCGGAAATCGGCTACGATTTGGCGACCGGCTGGGGCAGTCCGAATGGGGCCGGCCTGATCAGCGCGCTTACCGGAGCGTCGACGTCGGCTTACTTCACCATTTCCTCGTCAACCGCCTCGGTCTCCGTGGAACGGGGTAACACTGGCACATCCACCATCACTAGCATGGCCTTCAACGGCTTCGGCTCGTCGATTGCCTTGTCTGCCGCCGGCCAGCCTGCGGGCGTGACCGTAACATTCAATCCCGCCTCCATCGCCGCGCCGGGCGCCGGCTCCTCAACCATGACCATCGCAGTGGCATCCACCACAACGGTTGGCACTTACACTATCACAGTGATCGGTACGTCGGGGAGTTCACGGGACTCCACCAGTGTCACTCTGGTTGTTCCGCCGGTTGTGGTCTCCTTGACGCCTCCGGAGGCCACACTCGCCGCCAGCCAGACGCAGCAGTTCACGGCCACGGTGATCAACACCAACAATACGGCAGTGACCTGGGCCCTGAACCCGAATGTTGGAACCATTTCGCCCACCGGGCTGTACACGCCACCGTCCACCATCAGCTCGCAGCAGACAGTGACAGTCACTGCAACCAGCGTCGCCGATACTACCAAGTCGGCTTCGGCGACGATCCTACTGATTGTACCGGCGGGCTGGTACAACTTAGCTTGGAACAGCCGGAAGACGCTTACAATCAACAGCGCCAAGGTGTCAGGAGCGTCGAATCTCGTGAACTTCCCGGTGCTGGTGTCGCTGACGGATCCCAATCTGATGAGCATCGCCAATGGCGGCAACGTGGGTACTTTCAATGGAAACGACATTCTGTTCACGGCCTCGGATGGAGCCACGAAACTGAACCATGAGATCGAGTCCTACAATCCGAGCACGGGGCAGCTGATCGCCTGGGTGCAGGCGCCGGCCGTGTCGCCGGCCAGCGACACGATTATATATATCTATTACGGCAACCCTTCGTCTAGTAACCAACAGAACCCGATTGGCGTGTGGGACAGCAACTATGCGGGAGTTTGGCATTTCCCAAGCAGCACCACGCTGGACCTTCAGGACTCCACATCGAACGGCAATAATGGCTCGCAAGTGAATAATCCGATCGCAGCGAGTGGCGAGATAGCTGGCGCCGTACAGTTTAACGGCTCTTCCAGCTACGTAAACATCGGGAACCTGAACGAGACTGGCGATCTAACCATCTCAGCATGGGTCAATACCAGCTACGTTAGCCATATCACGAACTCCGATGATCAAGCCATAGTGTCCAAGTCGTTGTGGGGTGGTGATGCGAGTGGCGATGTTGTGCTTAAGATCCGCAGAACGTCTGTAAACAACGGGATCTATTTTGCGCGTGTCAGCGGTGCTTCGGCGCTGCAATACGGCACGAGCCTCTCGGCCGGGGCCTGGTACTACGTGGTCGCCACATATTCTAACGCCTCAAGTACTGGGACGATTTACGTCAACGGAGCCTCGGGGACCAGCGGCAACCTAGGCGCCGCAATGAGTACGAACACCCACGCCGTGCTCATCGGAATGCAGGAGATCAACCTGCACGAGCCGTTTTCTGGCTTGATCGACGAGGTGCGCATCAGCAAAACTCCGCGCTCGGCCGATTGGATCGCAACCGAGTATAACAACCAGAGTTCGCCGTCCACGTTCGTATTGGAGGGCACGCAGCAAAACTCGGGAGCGGTAGTGGCGCCCGTGTTCAGCCCGGCCGGTGGGCTCTACGCTTCGCCGCAGACGGTTACCATCAGCACGGCCACTTCGGGGGCTTCGATCCGCTACACCACCGACGGAAGCACACCGAGTGAGACCGCCGGGACTCTGTACAGTGGATCGGTCACGGTCAGCAGCGCGCTCACCCTAAATGCAATTGCCTATAGGAGCGGACTGATCGACAGCGCGGTGACGACGGCCAGCTACACCTTCTCGGGCTCGAATTGGTACAGCGCGTCATGGACGGATCGGAAGGCCATTACCATTCACCACGCGCAGGTATCGGGAGCAACGAATCTGGTGAACTTCCCGGTGCTGATCTCTCTGACGGACGCGAACCTGGCCACAGTCAGCAATGGTGGGTACGTGGGTAATTCCAATGGAAACGACATTCTGTTCACCGCCTCGGATGGAGCCACGAAGCTGCCGCATGAGATCGAGTTGTACAGCCCGGCCACCGGTCAACTGATCGCCTGGGTGCAGACGCCGGCCGTGTCCCCGGCCGGTGACACGGTGATGTATATCTACTACGGCAACCCTTCGGCCAGCAACCAGCAGAACAAGACAGCGGTATGGGACAGCCACTTCCTTGAGGTGCTGCACCTGGACGAGAGTACCGGCACTACGCTTTTTGACTCAACTTCGAACGGCAACAATGGCAGCAAGGTTTCCTCGTCTAGTCCAACGCCCACGTCGTCGGGTGAGATCGGCGGAGCGCAGAGCTTCAACGGGACGTCGGACTACGTGGTGCTGCCGCCGTCGATGACCGCAGGGTTGACGGTGTTCAGCGTTAGTTTCTGGACGCAGACCACCGACAGTGGCAGCAATGGGACCTATTGGCACCAGCCGCAGTTTGTGGGCGACGCCAGCAGTGGCGACAACAGCGGAGACTTCGGGATCGTGACCAACAATGGGGATCTGGGGATGTGGTCGGGGTTAAACAGCGGGGGCGACAATGCGCTGGTCTCTAGCGACGTCATCAACGACAACCACTGGCATCACATATCCGCGATTAACGACGGCTCGACCATCTGGCTGTATCTGGACGGTCAATACACCGGGAAATCCTTGTCGTCGGGCGAGGGACTGGACAGCTTGGGTTGGTACCTGGGAGCACAGCAATACCTCAGCAGCGGCACAGCCAACTTCTTCCATGAGGGCAGCATTGACGAGTTCCGCTTCTCCAATTCCGCGCGCAGCGCGGGTTGGATTGGAACCGAGTACAACAACCAAAGCTCTCCGTCTACATTCTTCTCGGTCGGATCACAGCAAGGCTCGGGCCTTCCACCGCCAGTGGCGCCGCCGGTATTCAATCCGTCTGCGGGGACCTATACTTCGGCGCAGACGGTGACCATCAGCACAACTACTTCGGGAGCTTCGATCCGCTACACCCTGGACGGAAGCACACCCAGCGAGACGGCCGGCACTTTATACAGCGGTCCGGTCACGGTGAGCAGCACGACCACGATCAACGCCATTGCCTACAAATCGGGAATGACCGACAGCACGGTGGCCTCGGCCGCCTACACCATAGCCGCCAGCGTGGTGATGCCTACATTCAATCCGCCGGCGGGGACCTATTCATCGGCGCAGACGGTGACCATCAGCACAACTACTTCGGGAGCTTCGATCCGCTACACGACCGATGGCAGCACACCCAGCGAGACGGCCGGGACGTTGTACAACGGTCCGGTCACGGTGAGCGCAACAGCTACTATCAAGGCCATCGCCTATGCCAGCGGGATGACAGACAGTTCTATCGCTTCGGCCACGTACACCATCAATACCGGTTCGTCCAACAGCGCGCAGTTCGTGAGAAACGACGCTACCACGAAGGGCTCCTGGAAGGGAGTCTACGGCGGCGACGGCTACAACGTGATCGACGACACGACGGCATATCCGAGTTACGTGACCGTCACACCGACGGGTCAATCGAATTACATCTGGAACAGTTCCAGCAGCGACGCGTGGGCGCTTCAGAAGGCATTTTCGGACACCGACCGCATCGAGGCGACGTGGTATACCGGCGGTTCTTTCACCATAGACCTGAACTTCTCTGCTGGGGCGACGCATCAGCTGGCCGTTTATTGCCTGGACGAATCGGGCGGCTCGCGAACCGAGACCATCAGCGTTCTGGATGGCGTAACCAGCGCCGTATTGGACAGCCGCAATGTCTCTAGCTTCGTAAATGGCCAATACCTGGTCTGGAACCTGAGCGGTCACGTGGTCCTCAACATTACCAATACGGGCTCGCCGAACGCTGTGCTATCGGGACTGTTCTTCGATGTGCCACGAGCGGCCGCACCGCCGTGGTTCGATCCACCGGCCAGAGTGTGGAGCACTGCGCAATCGGTGAGTCTTACCACGATGGCGGGAGCATCGATCCGCTACACTACCGACGGCAGCACGCCGAGCGAGACGGCCGGCACCCTTTACAGCGCGCCGATCAACGTCAACAGCACGACGACGATCAAAGCGCTGGCCTATATGACCGGACTGAATGACAGCGCGGTTGTCTCGGGTACCTACACAATCAGTCCGCTGCCCAGCCCCTGGACAGATCAGGATATCGGCGCTGTAGGAGTATCCGGGTCAGGAGCTTTTGACCCCACCTCGGCCACTTTCACGGTTCAAGGATCGGGTACCAATGTATTTTACGCACCGGATCAGTTCAACTATTTGTCACAACCACTGAGTGGAGACGGCGTGATCATCGCGCGCGTAGTGAGCGAGCAGAACCTATACCAAGCCACCAAGGCTGGGGTGATGATTCGCGAAACCACGGACCCCTCGGCGGCATTTGCGTTTGTGAGTTTAGCGCCCGATTCCGGTGGAGTGTACTTCAGCGAGCGGCCGACCGGCGCTGGTCCGAACTACAACGGCATTTTCTCGGCCAGCGCTCCCATTTGGGTGAAACTGGTTCGTCAGGGCAATACCTTCACCGGCTACTACTCTTCGGACGGCAATACCTGGACCGCTGCGGGTAGCCCTTACACTGTGAGCATGGCCGCGAATGTGTTGGTCGGGCTGGCAGTTGTATCGACCTACAACAACGCGTTGACAACGGCCGTTTTTGACAACGTCAGCATAGTGGCTGCTATCGGTGTATCCGTTAGCCCCACGACCGCAAGCTTGTCGGCGAACCAAACCAAGCAGTTCACAGCCACGGTGACTGACACCAGCAACACCGCAGTGACGTGGTCCATCAGCCCCAACGTAGGCACGATTTCGTCGACGGGATTATACACGGCGCCCTCCAGTATAAGTTCGCAACAAACGGTGACAGTGACCGCGACCAGCGTAGCGGACACCACCAAGTCCGGGACAGCGACCGTGACGCTGACAACCCAATGAACTCGATATCTGCGTTGAACCAGGTGGGTGGCTGCTCGTCAGTCGAATCTAATATACCCTTAAGCTCATTTTGTCGGGTCCATAAAAAAGGACTCAACCCGCCAATTGCCCTCATCCGGGGCCTGCCTGATGTCGCCTCCCGCTCTTCCTGTGCAATGTCAAAACGAGGGCGGGCCTAAAGCGCATGCCCCAAACGCTTCTCAAGCCGGACGCGATAGGTTCTGCTCACCCGCGCCCGTGATCCATTCTTTAACACCGCCTCGAACTCGCCATGCGAGATGGGATCGAGTTGAATAATGCTGTCGATATTGACAATGGCCGATCGATGCACGCGAACGAAGTGCAGCGGGTCTAGTTTTCCAGCCAGCTCATTCAATGAAGCGCGATACAACAACTCCTTGCCCGCGACGTGCAGGTTGACGTAAACGCCGGCAGCTTCGATCCAGTCGATATCCAAGACGCGGACGAAGCGAGTGGTGCCGCCGGATTTCACCACCAGCCGGTCCAGCCGGTGATCCGGCGGCGTAGCCGCGGAAACCATGCGCAGGATGCGCTGTCCGAACTCCCGGATGCTACGGCCGTCTAAGCGGGCTCTGAAGCGCGCCATGGTGGCCTCGTAACGCTCATCGCTAAATGGCTTCAGCAGATAATCCAGCGCATTGGATTCGAATGCTCGAATGGCATGCTGATCGTACGCAGTCACGAAAACAGTGAGAGGCATCTGCTCGGCGCCCACTGCGTCTATGACGCCCAGTCCATCCAATTCCGGCATCTGTACATCGAGAAACACCAGGTCCGGATGCTGCTGTTGGATGGCATCCATGGCAGCCAATCCGTTTTCGGCTTCAATGATGCCTGCAACCTGAACGTCTTTCCGCAGAAGATCCACCAGCCGCTGGCGCGCCGGTGCTTCATCATCCACAACCAGCACTCGGATGCGCTCAAGCGGGGTTGGAGACATGTACCTCTCCGATCATGCGCAGAGGCAGAAGAATCTCGGCTTCGGTTCCGCCGGACGCTCGCCGGCGCACGGCGAAGTGGCTGCGTCCATCCGGATGCAGTCCTTTTATTCGTTCTCGCGTCACCGACAGGCCCAAGCCGCTGGATGCTTCCATCGTCCAGCCTGGTGGCAGCCCAACGCCGTCATCCAGGACTCGGATCTCGAGTTGACCTTTCACCTGCTGTGCCGAAATCGTCAGCGTTCCGCCGGAGGAGCGACGTGATATCCCGTGGCGAATTGCATTCTCCACCAGCGGCTGGACAAGCAAACACGGCACCGACGCGTACTTCACGTCCGGTGCGATATTGATCTCGATTCGTAAGTGATCGGCAAAGCGGATCTTTTGGATGGCCAGGTAATGATCCAGAAAAGCCATCTCCTCGGCGAGTGGGACTTCCTGCCTGTCTTTCGATTCGATGGATAAGCGCAGAAGATCCCCCAGATGTTCGATCATCCCGCGCGCCAGCCTGGGATCGCGCTCCACTTGGGAAGAAATGGTATTCAAAGCGTTGAAGAGAAAATGCGGATCGAGTTGCATGCGCAGCGCATTCAAGCGTGCTTCCGAAAAGCTTCTTTCCAATCGCTCCCTGCGCAGCTCACTGGACAAATAACGTTCGTAATATTGATGTACCTGCCAACCGCCGAGGATCAGCCAATAGACTAGCCAACTCCACAGAAACATGCCGCGCAGGGTAGCGAGCAGGGTCTGTGCATGCACCACGGCGCTCCAGTTTCCCAAGCCAACCAGTGCCAGGGCCGCCGCAAAAACATACATGTAGACTGCAGTGAAGATCAGGCTGGGCAGCAAATGGGCCGCGATCCGCCGGGGAAGTTGTCGCTCGGAGAACGGCAGCCGGCGATCGAACGCGAGGATGAGAAGCGTCACCAATCCCCACGACCACCATTGCGTAAGCGACGCGAGCAGAGCCCGCTTCCCCTGTCCGCTCCCCAGGTTGGGAAGTGCGAAGACCGCGCCAATCGCGGTCCAGGCCAAGGCCGCAACCACGAATCGGGTCATCCTGTTTCTCATCAGCACGCTCGATTGGTATTGTAACGTGCGGCCAAAGATGAGCTTTACTTCGTCTCTAAACGAACACCACTCACGTCGTCGAGTCGCATTATGAGGCCCCATCCGTAGAAGTTGCTGGCAATCGCAACCTCAAGTTCATTGACACCCGCTTTAAGAGGCAGTTCGAAGGAACCGTTGTCGAGCGAACATCGGCCGTCCGGCGCTTTTCTCGCGGAAGGAGGCTGATAAAAGTTCTTGTCCGCGTAGACCTGTTGCCCATTCACAAAGACCCACACTTCCCGGAGCCAACCGATGGACACTTTCTTGATCTGATTCCCGTCGGATGTGATGTTGGTTTTCATCCAAGCAACCGGCCGGTCAGGCTTGCCTTGCATTGGAACTCCATACTGCCGGCTGAGATTGACAAATCCATTGCGTTCGGCTGGAAGATCTGTCCAAGCAGCCGTTGCGCCAGGCAGGTCCGCGGCGTTCGGTTCTTTGCCGGCTTCGAGCGTGTAGAACTGCGATACCTTCCAATTGCGAATGTAGCGGCGGTCGCCGGCTGTTGGATCCTTCGCCGGGCCGGCGGGAAGTCCATCCACGGCATCCGGCGTCACCGTCACGTTTGCAAAGAAACCGGGGCCCGAGAGCAATAACCCGCCTTCCGATGTGTCGCCTTCCAGCCGGCCAACCTTTAGGGTTGGCGATTTCGCGCCGTTCACGAATATGTTCATCCGTTGACCAGAGACCACCAACTTGACATGGTTCCACTCGCCTTCCCGCAATGGCGCTGGCGCCTGAAATTGCGGCAGGACGTCCCACAGCAGGACGCCATGCGTTTGCGGAGCATACTGGATGCAATCCACAGCCTCGGCACAATTGGCTTGCGGTCTCAGATAGAAATACTCAAAGTTTTCGGATTTGTCGTTTTCACGCCGGAACGCGATCCCGGTTCCCATCGACCACGGCTTGTCGACGTCGAATTCGATGGTCCCGTTGCGAAATGAAATGCCAATGGGACTTGCGTTTCCAGGCGGCGTTTTCGCCGCAGGGTCGTACGGCTTTAATTCCAGCGCATCAAATCCATCGTGTTTGACGAACTCCACGCTGCCGTTTGTTTTCCAGTGCTCGGGATTCATCGGAACTTTGATGGGTTCCGCGGCCCAGGCATGCGCGGATGAGAGGCACAGGCCAACAACAATCGTGTGAAGTACGTTCGGATGCTTGCTCATGGTCGCAAGCATATTCGCCGAACACAATTATGGCAACGGAAATGTCGCAGGAAGGACGTGGCTGGTGCAGGGTGGTTTTATGCGCTGCGGGCTGGTTCGCCGGCTAGGGTATGCGCAGTCGCTTAATCACATCCGGCCCGCATTGTGCGCCGACCATGCCCACCGCTGCCGATGCCTCTAATGCATGGGCATATTCATCGCCGCTGAGCGCGATGAAGGCGAGCCGTTCGCGGATGCTTCCGATGAACAACATGGCTTGTTCGGCGCTGACCCGGCGTTACCCGGCAAGCCGATGGATTGTCGAATTGGATGAAAAGCGCGAAGCTGGCCGGATGGTGGACATGATCCCCATAGAACACCGTCACAAGTACCGACGTATCGAAAATCCCTTCATGTGTTTCTGCGGCTTTTGCCGAGATTGGTGATGTCACGATCCTCGCGGATCTCCCGCAGCATTTCATCCGTCGCGGACGCGGGAAGGGCTGGCCTGTTTGAAACACCCATACGCCATGTTTCTTCGCGAGCGGTCCTGTCCCTCGAACTGGGCGCAGGAAAATTTGCTCGCCGGCACTCTCCATTTCCAGGGTGTCGCCCGGTTCTAAATGCAATTCTTCGCGCAGCGGATTAGGTATTACGACGCGTTCCGGCCAACAAGCAAACCCACCAAACCAATTGACTAGTACTGCGCACACCTGAATTGGAACGCTTGGCCGGTATTCAGGGCTCTCCGATTCCGATTGAATGGGAAGTGCA
Organism: Bryobacteraceae bacterium; assembly: GCA_036008345.1. Lineage (GTDB taxonomy): Bacteria > Acidobacteriota > Terriglobia > Bryobacterales > Bryobacteraceae > Palsa-89. The sequence continues at coordinate 134,370 of DASYNU010000026.1, read as the reverse complement.
TGAACCCGAAATTGGGTGCGGTCCTTCTTCTGGCTGCGATTACTCTCGCGGCACAATCCGGCTCGGCGCTTTTGTTCTCCGAGTGTTCGGATTCGTCCGACGTGAAGCGCGTCGTTCAAAGCTCGGACACGGTGGTGGTTCGTCACAGCCTGGACGGAGGACCGCAGACTTGTTATTCCGTTTCTATATCGAGCGAAAACGGAATCGTCGTGAACGGATTTCTGCTGGGCTCCGCGCATCCAGCCGTCATTGCGTTCGAGCGCAAGGAGCAGGACTACATCGCGCAAGGATTCACCAGCCCGACCGAAGCGAAGAAGCAAATCCATCCCAAACCGGTAGCTCGCGCCAAGCCGTTTAAGCTTTGGAATCCTTTCGGTTCGCGATAGCTGCGACAATGAATCAGGGCCTGTTAGACGGATGGCCGCTCGGTGGTGGATTTCGATTCGCCGGCGGGAGGAAAGTCCGGTCTCCAAAGGGCAGCATGCCGGCTAACGGCCGGGGAGGCTCGCTCAAAGCGAGTTTTACGGAAAGTGCCACAGAAAATATACCGCCCGTGGTGCGGGCTTTCGAGCCTGTGCCGGGGGTAAGGGTGAAAAGGTGCGGTAAGAGCGCACCGCGGCCGGAGCAATCCGTGCCGGCAGGGTAAACCCCATGCGGAGCAAGACCAAATAGGAGGGGAGGAGCTGCCCGCTCCGTTCGACTCTCGGGTAGGTCGCTAGAGCCAGGCAGAAATGCTTGGCCCAGATGAATGGCCATCGCCCTTTATCGGGTACAGAAACCGGCTTACAGTCGACAGGTCCTTTTAGCGACGCCGATGGCGTCACCGGACACTGAGTGTCCGAGAATCCAGAATTCTAGAAGGGAACGCTCCGCGCTCCCGAAGTCAGAAGACAGCCGTTGGGAGTTCTTCCTCAACTTCGGGCGCGCGCAGTAGGCCCTTCTTGAATTCCTCGTATTCTAAAAGAAGTGCTCCGCATCTGGTCCCGCATCCATTCTTCGCTGGATATCGGTATGCGCCAGCAGGTGACGCGCCTCGGCCTGCTGTTCACCATGGCTTCGGTCATTGTAGCTCTGGGCGCTTTCGCTTCCGCCAACAATCTTCTGTTTCTCATCCTGGCGATTATGTTGGCCACTTTCATGGTCTCCGGATTTATCAGCCGCCTGTCGCTGGCCGGCCTGGAACTTGATTTCCTGTTGCCCGAACATATCTCCGCGCGCCGCAAATTGTTCGCGCGCATCGTCATTCGCAATACCAAGGGCTGGATGCCGTCATTCTCGATTCACGTGACTGCGTCGGGGGATAGCGGGCTCTCGTTCCCGCTCTACTTTCCCGTTATCCCGGGCGGCGCGCGCGTGGAAGAACCCGTGGAGCTCCTGTTTTCCCACCGCGGTTCTTACCGCCAGAACAGCTTTCGCTTCTCCACCCGATTTCCGTTTGGATTCACCGAACGCAGGATCAACGTTCCGCTGCTGCGCGAGGTATTGATTTATCCATCCGTCGATCCGCAACCCGGTTTCGAAGACCTGCTGCTCTCGCTCGAAGGTGAGATCGCGTCCTTCTATCGCGGCCAGGGTCACGACTTCTATCGGATTCGTCCGTACGAAGTACTGGAGAGCGCGCGCCACGTTGATTGGAAAGCCACCGCGCATACGGGCGACCTGCAGGTTCGCGAATTCGCCCGGGAAAAAGAGCAGGCGGTTGCATTTTTTCTGGATTTAGATGTTCCTGGGAATCACGCCCCGTGGTTTGAAACCGCCGTGGATCGCTGCGCGTTTCTCGCCTGGAACATGTCGCAGCGCGGCTCCCGTGTGCGGTTCTGCACGCAGGACGTGGATTGGCAGCTGCCTGAAGAGGCCGATGTCTATACCATCTTGAAATATCTGGCGCTGGTTTTTCCCAGGCCAGGCAAGCCGTTGTCTGCTTCCAACGATCGCAACGTTTTTCAGATCATATTCAGCGCGTCGCCCGAGCGGCTGCCCGAAGCCGGCTGGGAGCTGAGCGGCAGCAACGTCCGCTTGCTAGGCCCGGACACAGTGGAGCAGCAACCTGCGCCGCCTGCTACTGCGCAACCCGAAAAGTAGTCCACGCATGCGTGTCCAGATCGCGCAGCGCGTCCTTTTCCCATTCGAAACCGGAATGCTCTTTCAAATGTTTCGCAGCTTTGAAGCTTAGCCCGCACGAATGCCCCATCGCAGCGGTGAACGCCATCTGATCTACCATCGATCCATTGGCCGCCTTGTTCTGCACCGCGCCCGCCGGTCCGTATTCCGGCTGCCAGGGCTTCGATCCGCGCGGCGAAAGGTCGATATGCCCGCACAGTGTCCGCTCGCTCGGCTCAGTCTTCTTGTCGAAGGTGTCGTAGTGATCGGCTAGAAAACGCTGCGCTGCGTCCACGTCGATCTTGCCTTTATTCTCCGCCATCAACTGGTCCCAACGTGCGTGCCGCGCGTTGGCGCTTACGCCCATGTCATTCACCGGGAAATTGCTGGCTTCATCCCGGATCAATTCCGGGTTGGCTGGGAAATTGGCGCCGACGAAGTAACCATCCTTGGTGCGCTCCAGCGTTATGTGCTTCAATCCCAATTCCAGGCTGGCCACTTCATTGTTCTTGTTGTCGGCCACGAGCCATGTGTTGGCGTAGCCTCCGTTGTTGCCCTCTTTCATGATCCGCGCGAAGTCGTCGATCGACGACGCGTACTGCATGGCCTTGCGCGCGCGAACGAATTCCGGAACACCGTTGGGATCGAATCCTTCGAAGCTGCCGATGGTGGTCTCCGTAATGGCGAGGCCAGAGCTGTTCACGCCGAAATCGTCACCGCTATGGATCAGCCCAGGCATGCCGTCCATCAGCATGCGATGGCCTTTCAAAGGCGCGATGTCGAAGATCACGTTCCAGCGCGAGCCTTCTTTGTACTCGCTCCAATTGTTATGCGCGATGATTATCTTCCCGTCCGTGGTGTAGCTGCCGGTGGCAACAAACGCACTGCAATGTTCGGGAACCGGATGTAACTCGGAAGCCAGTTTATGTTCCTTGTCGTACCAGTTCGTGTAGTACGGCGAAAGCTCCAGCCACGCGTTCAGTGCCACTACGTCCCAAAGATCCAGTGCGACACCCTTGGCCTTCAGGCCCTCGGTTATGCCCTTCAGTTCCTCGCGATACTGTCCTTCGACATGCGGCCATAGGACCTTTTCAGCGGCCGCGCGGAAGAACGCATATTCTTTCTTGGTATCGTGCGTCAGACCCAGCGCAACTACTTTTTGAACATCCTCAATCTCCGCCGCCAACAGATAACCGTGCTGATATCCGATTTCCGACGGCGTCCCTTCCAGATGCACAAAAATCCAGCCGTTCTGCTCCGGCCTGCGATACGCCTTTTTCAGCCGCGAATCCGACTGCGGATCGCGAGCGGGAGGCGCCGCGCTTACGAAGAAACTGAAGGCGAGCAATAACCCAGCGATTTTGGCCATGATTAAAGAGGATAGCAGGTAGCGAGTTAAGGCTCAAAACGCAAATGGATCACCGTAATAGCAGCCTGCGCGGTGTTCCTGCCCGTCATGAAATCGTAAATGCGAAACGGCTCATACTGCCATCGCGCCACAGCCGCACGCGCCAGGGGCACGAGCACGGGTGGGCCGTTCAGAAAGGTGATTTCAGAAACGCTGCCGTTTTCGAGAATTGTGCATTTCAGCTGCACGGTGTGCGAGCCGAGATAGCGAAGGTGTGCCGGGTAGCGTGGCCTTTCCATGTGCAGCAACCGCCCGCCGCTATTTGAAACTCTGGCAAAGATGGGAAGGCCCGGCGGCTTTGGCGCGTGTAGTTCCAATGTTTCGGGCTGGCGACAGGAGACCAGCTGTAACACCGCTCCTACCGCCAGAATCACTCGCACGATGGTTTTGACTCCAGAGTTGCCGGATCTGTTCCCACGAGGGGCAGGATGGCATCCCGATGTCACTTAGTTTTGCCGGAACCGAGATTGGGGGCCTGGTGGGGCAGGGCCATGCCCTGCCGGGATGTCGAGGAACTGACTTTCCGGCACGCAGCAAAGCATTGGTTCGTCCACCGTTTGCGACAAGGCATGGCCCTGCCCCACCATGGTCCCGATCCCACAACTGGGAAACTAAGTGACATGGGATGCCATTCTGCCGCGGGGTGTTAACCCGCCTCGGGCTTCGCACTGATCACGAAATTCAGTTTGATCCGTCGCCCTGACCGTGCAGCACCACCTGCTGCCCAACTTGCCCTCCCAGCGTGAAGCCGGTGCTCACATCCAGCTCCGTGTGAATGCCCGCATCGAATGTCGAGGTGCCGGCATCCGTCGACATTGCACTGAAGCTCGTTCCATCCGCGGGAAACAAGTAGGACATCACGGCAGCGGATGCTCCGGAGGCACATGCATGACCCGAAGGATAACCGGGATGTTGCGGATTGGCGAACAGCGGAACGATGGTTGGATCCGCCAGGCCCGGGCGCAGCTCAAGATACTGATACTTGGTATCCCAGCACGCGAGGGTGGCGTCGTGTTGGGCGATCGTCTCCAGCGCGTATACGCGAGCTGCCCGTGGGGCGTCGGCATCCAGATGATTTTCGAAAATTTTTTGTTCCACGGTCTGCAGCCATGGCTGGAAGAATCCGGGCTGCCAGAACCACGCGGAGTGGTTGATGGCGTTGGTCCGTGCCAGGCTCTTCACCAATGCATACTGCGCGTCGGCGCCCGCTGAGCCGAACGCGGGTGGGGCGGCGGGACGAAATTGATTGCCTGCGGTGAGCACCCATGGCCGCCACATGCCCGCCAGCGGCGTAACCGGATTCTTGCTGCTAAACACTCCGGGAGTAGGTGGAAACGATCCGGTGAACGGCGTGTTCGATCGATCGGCTGCTGCATAAGCCACGAAGGCTTTCCCAACCAGAGCTCCCTGCTGGATTCCGGCCGCGACATCGCTCGGAAACGCGACGCCGGCAAGTATGCGGGATTGGGTGGCCTCACTGGCTGCCTTGTTGATAGCTTCCGCTTGATCGGGGAAAAGATAAGTAAGCACCGCGGCTGCAACTCCGGCTGTGACGGCGTGCTCGGAAGGATAAGACGGGCTTTGCGTGAACTGCACCGCGGTTTGAATGGTCGAGTCGATCTCACTGGGATGCTTCCGCATGTATGCGTACTTGGAATCCCAAGCGGCCACAGTGGCATCGTAGATGGCTGCGCCGACTAGGGCCAGCGCGCGAGTTTGCAATGGTGTCGGCAGGCCTTCGCTTACCGCGAGCTGCTCCGTCATCTGCATCCAGCGATAGCCGGGGGCGCCGGAATCCCAAAAATGAATTTGCTGTAGCGCGTTGGAGTCAAGCTGCGAAATGGCGGTCTTGATCTCGAGGATCTCAGAGGCAGTGGTTGCGTCATCCGGCGGCGCTGCCAGCCGCAATGTGCCGCCTGACGGAATTACCCAAGTCTTCCACCTCCCGGCGTTGGGTTCCACCTGAGCCGAGAGACTCCCCGCCAGGGTTAAGCCAACCATAAAGAAAACAAATTTAGACATGAAACATCCTTTCTCCTTGGGCGCCTGCGCTAGCCGCCACGATTGCGAAGACAAGTGCGCCAAGGGGAAAATTCCCCAAGCTTGGTAAACAAATTGTGAATGTGTTGGATGTAACATAGTTTCAATGTCTATGAAGGTGTTGTGCGCATCCACGTGGATGGTTCTTTTCTGCCTGTCGGCGAGACCTGCCTCGCTTCCGCCGCCGGAGTATCAAAAACTCACGCATGACATTTATAAGCAGCTCATCGAGATCAACACTTCGTTCAGCACCGGCGCCACCACCCCCGCAGCTCAAGCCGTCGCCGAACGCCTGAAGGCCGAAGGTTTCGCGGATTCCGACATCCAAGTATTGGGCGCGGCGCCGCACAAAATGAATGTGGTGGTTCGCTATCACGGCACCGGTCAGCGCAAACCTCTGCTATTGCTCGCGCATCTGGATGTGGTGGAAGCCAAGCGTTCCGACTGGTCCATGGATCCTTTCCTGCTCACCGAAAAAGATGGCTTCTACTATGGGCGCGGCACCATCGATGACAAAGCGCAAGCTGCTATCTGGATCGCGAACCTGATTCGTTATAAACGCGAAGGCTGGAAGCCGGATCGCGATATCATTCTCGCCCTCACGGCCGACGAAGAAGGCGGCGGCCCCTATAACGGGGTGATATGGCTGTTGAAAAATCATCGCGATTTGATTGATGCCGAATTCTGCTTGAACGAAGGCGGATGGGGCTATATGGCGAACGGCAAGCGCGTATCCAACAACGTGCAGGTCAGCGAAAAGTACGTCGGCAACTATCGGTTGGAAGTGAAAAACAAAGGCGGACACAGCTCGTTACCGGTTCCCGACAACGCCATCTACCGTTTGGCGGAAGCATTGGTTCGCTTGTCGAAATACAAGTTTCCAGTCCACACCAACGACGTCACCAAAGCGTTTCTCGAGCAAATGGCGAAGATTCAACCGGAGCCGGTGTCATCTCTGATGAAAGCTGCGTCCGCGGGCTCCGAGGACGCGATGGAGAAACTGTCTGCCGGTTCCACCGAATTGAACGCGATGCTTCGGACCACCTGCGTGGCCACCATGCTGGACGGCGGCCACGCCCTGAACGCTCTGCCGCAAACCGCCGGCGCGATGGTGAACTGCCGCATTCTGCCGGAAACGAAACCGGAGGAGGTTCTGGCCACGTTGAAGAAAGTGGTGGCCGACGATCAGGTATCCATTACCGTAACGCGGGAAATGGAGGCTGGTCCGCCATCGCCGATGCGTCCGGATCTTTTTCGAGCGGCTTCTCGCATCACTGACAGTATGTGGCCGGGAGTGCTGGCAATCCCCACCATGGTGATGGGCGCGACCGACGGCCTGTACTTGCGCAGCGCCGGCATTCCAACGTATGGAGTCCAAGGAATTTTCATCGACGATTTTCGCGCGCATGGCCGCGACGAGCGCGTCGGGGTCAATGAATTTTACGAAGGTTCGGCATTCCTATATGAGCTGGTAAAGTCCCTAGCGCAAAACTGAGCCGCCTCCGGAAGGGAGCGCCGCACCGAGTGCAGAGGCTACAATAGGACTTCCCGCCTATGCTGAAAACGATCCCCGACATCCTGGCCCAAATTGTCGAGCATAAGAAAGCCGAACTGGTCCATCGCGTGGGTGGGATCGCGCGCGCAGCCGAGAATTCCGTCGCCAACCGCCGTGATTTTCTGCAAGCCATCACGGGCCGTCAACCTGCAATCATCGCTGAAGTCAAGAAGGCTTCGCCCAGCGGTGGAGTACTGCGAGAAGATTTCGACCCCGTTTCGCTCGCGCAGGCGTATCAGCAAGGCGGCGCTGCCGCGTTATCGGTACTCACGGACAAAAAGCATTTCAAGGGCAGCTTGGCGGATCTCGAATCGGCGCGATCGGCAGTAAGCCTCCCGGTCTTGCGCAAGGATTTCACCATCGATACTTACCACGTGCATCAAGCCGCCGCGCATGGCTCGGATGCGATCCTTTTGATAGCCGCGATCCTTACCGAGCGCCAAATGCGCGAATTTCGCGAACTGGCTGAAAGCTACCGCATGTCTGCACTGGTAGAGGTGCATGACGGAGATGAGCTGAAACCCGCTATCGCATCCGGCGCGCGAATCGTTGGAGTGAACAATCGTAACCTGCACACCTTCCAGGTGGATCTCACTGTGTCGTTGCGCCTGGCCGAAAAGATCCCGGACGGCATCGTCAAAGTCAGTGAGAGCGGCATTCATTCAGCAAGCGATATCCAGCGTCTACGCGCGGCCGGATACCAGGCATTCTTAGTGGGCGAGCATTTGATCAAATCGGGCGACCCGCAAGCAGCACTCCGGGCGTTGTTGTCATGATGGTCAAGATTTGCGGCATCACCAATCGCGATGATGCGATGGCTGCGGTGGAAGCGGGAGCTTCCGCCATTGGATTTAATTTTTATCGCGATAGCCCTCGCTACATTGCACCCAGCGGCGCGGCCCTGATTGCCGAGAAGATTCCGGCCAACGTCTGGAAAGTGGGCATCTTCGTGAGTGAAGGCGTGGAATCGGTAGCTAAAATTGTGCTCAATGTGGGGCTCGACATAGTTCAGTTGTACGGAAGTTCGGAAGCGCGCGGAATCCGTGTGTGGCGCGCCTGCCGGGCCAATGAGGACATCTCGGCGGGCTTAAAAAACGAGGCCGTGGAAGCGCTTCTACTCGACGCATCGTCAGGGGACGACGCCGAATACGGCGGCACCGGCCGGACCTTCGAATGGTCTCGCGCCAAAGGCCTTCCCAAGAAAATCATCGTCGCCGGCGGCCTGGACGCATCGAATGTGGGCCTGGCTATCGAAGCCGCGCAACCCTGGGGCGTAGACGCCTGCTCACGCCTCGAAAAATCCCCCGGCCTAAAAGACCACGAGAAAATGCGGGAGTTCATAAAAGCCGCTCTCCGGAGTTGACCACGAATGCCAACCACCAGCCACCAGCCACCAGCCACGTCCCCCGATGCCGCGGGTCACTTCGGGCCCTACGGCGGCCGCTACGTCCCCGAAGTCCTGATGGCGCCGCTCGAGCAACTGGAGCAAGCCTATCTCGAAGCCCGCCACGATCCCGCGTTTCAATCCGAGCTCAAGGATCTGCTCGCGAATTACGCCGGCCGGCCCACGCCTTTATCTCACGCCAAGCGGCTGAGTGAATTCTCCGGCGGCGCGACGATTTATATCAAGCGCGAGGACCTGTTGCACACCGGCGCGCACAAGATCAACAACTGCCTGGGACAAGCTCTGCTGGCCCGGCGCATGGGCAAGAAACGCATCGTCGCTGAAACCGGCGCAGGCCAGCACGGCGTGGCCAGTGCGACGGTCTGCGCCCTCTTCGGCCTGGAATGCATCGTCTACATGGGCGAAGAGGATATGCGGCGGCAGCGCCTAAATGTATTTCGCATGCGGATGCTCGGCGCGACGGTGGTCGGCGTGGCTAGCGGGAGCCGCACCTTGAAGGATGCTATCAGCGAAGCCATGCGCGACTGGGTGACGAATGTGGAAACCACGCACTATCTGCTCGGGTCAGCACTCGGCGCGCATCCCTATCCGATGATGGTCCGCGATTTTCACAGCGTGATCGGAGAAGAAACGCGCCGGCAGATCTTGCAGCGCGAGCATCGGCTGCCCGATGCGATATTCGCCTGCGTAGGCGGAGGAAGCAATGCCATCGGAATCTTCCACGCGTTTCTTGGCGATTCGGGCGTTCGTTTGATTGGAGTGGAGGCAGGTGGGCGCGGCGCTGAACTAGGGAGCCATGCCGTGCGATTCTCCGGTGGATCGCCCGGCGTTCTGCACGGCGCTTATAGCTATCTTCTACAGGACTCGGATGGCCAAGTATCGCTTACGCATTCGGTCTCCGCCGGCCTGGATTACGCGCTGGTGGGGCCGGAACATGCCTGGCTGCGCGATCAGGGACGCACCGAGTATGTTTCCGCTACAGATCAGGAAGCGCTCGAGGCCGCGCGAACCCTGGCGCATCTCGAAGGAATCATCCCCGCACTCGAATCCGCCCACGCGGTAGCCGAAGCCGTTCGCCGCGCACCGGCCGCCAAGGATCAACTCTTCGTCATCAATCTTTCCGGCCGCGGCGACAAAGACACGGACATTTATCGCGAAAACTTGAAGGAGCTCGATGAGCCAGACCAGAATCGGCCGGCTCTTTGAACGGCTGCGGACGACAGAACGCCGTCCGGCTTTGATCGCATACATCACCGCGGGCGATCCTTCACCCGAACGCACCCCGGAGTTGGTTGCCGCGCTCCAGCGCGGTGGTGCCGACCTGATCGAACTCGGTGTTCCGTTTTCCGATCCCATCGCCGATGGGCCGGTGATCCAACGCGGATCGGATCGCGCGCTGAAAGCCGGCACGCGGGTCTCGACGGTGCTGGATATCGCCGCTGAAATTCGCAAGTGCTCCGAGATTCCGTTGCTGCTTTTCACCTATATGAATCCGATATTGCATTATGGTTTGGAGTCGCTCGCGCACGATGCCGCCGCGCGTGGAATCGATGGATGCTTGCTTACCGACCTGAGCGTTGAGGAAGCCGAGCCTTATGTAGGCGCCATGCGAAGCGCCGGCCTGGATACAGTTTTCCTGGCTGCGCCTACCAGCACCCAGCGCCGTCTTGAGTTAGTTGCGAAGTATTCCACCGGCTTCGTTTATCTGGTTTCGAGAACTGGCGTCACCGGTGAGCGTTCCACGGTTTCAGATGCCGTCACGCCGCTAGTGAACGCCATGCGAAAGGTTACCGAGTTGCCGCTCGCAGTCGGATTCGGAATTTCGAATGCCGATCAGGTTCGAAAGGTCGGGGCCGTTGCGGATGGCGTGATCGTTGGCACGGCTGTAGTGCGGGTGGTGGAACAGAACGCCGCGAGCGCCGATCTTCCGGCCAAGCTCGAGGCGCTAGCCCGCGAGCTTTCGAGTGGTTTACCATCGAAGAATCCATGAGCATGGAAGCACTGGCCGAGTGCCGCAAGCGGATCGACGTCCTGGACGTGAAAATTCTGGGACTGCTGAATGAACGGACCCGCGTGGTGGAAGAGATCGGGCGAATCAAACAGAAACTCAACTTGCCTATATATGAGCCCAAGCGCGAGGACCAGGTGTTCCACAATGTCACTGTCCACAACCACGGCCCGCTGAGCGCAGAAGCCGTTAAACGCGTGTTCGAGCGCATCATCGATGAAATGCGCAATATCCAGAAGGACAAGATGTTGTAGTGGGGCAGGCGCTTTCGCCTGCCAAAGAGTTTAGAATCCAAGGAGGCTTTCGCTTAACCATGGGTGCACTGCTGGCTGATTTCAAGCAAGGCATCAGAACCGCCTGGAAGGACCGCCGTTTCACCGCCATGGTTGTTCTGACGCTCGCGATCTGCATCGGCGCCAACACGGCCTTATTCACCATCGTCTATTCCGTCCTGCTGCAACCGCTGCCGGTGCCTGACGCGGATGCGATCATCCTGATGTCCAACAGGTATCCCAAGGCGGGAATCGCCGATTCGAATTTTAGTGGCGCCGGGGATTATTATGATCGCGAGCGTGTAGTCACCGCTTTTGAGGAGCAGGCCATGTTCAAAAACACGGCTTTTACTCTGAACGAAAATGGCGCAGCTGAGCGGATTACCGGCACGGCGGCCACGCCATCGCTATTTCGGCTCTTGCGCGTCGCCCCGGCCCTTGGCCGCACTTTTACCGACAACGAAGGCGAGATCGGCGCGGAACAAAAAGTGATCCTCAGCTACGCGCTATGGCAGAAACTCTACGCTGGAAATCCAGGGGTGCTGCGGAACGAACTGCGACTCAACGGCCGGCCCTTCACTATCGTCGGAGTTATGCCGCGTGGTTTTCTCTTCGTCGATTCCGACGCCCGCTTCTGGGTGCCTCTTGCGTTTACGCCTGAGGAAAAGCACAGCTTCCATAACAACAACTGGTACAGCATTGGACGGCTGAAACCGGGCGCCACACTCGCGCAGGCACAAGCGCAGATCGACGCTCTGAATGCTGCCAACATGGAACGGCTCCCGCAGCTCAAACCAATGCTGATCGCCGCCGGGTTTCACACTGTTGCGACGCCTTTGAAAGACCTGCTGGTGAAAGATGTCCGCGGAACCCTGTATTTGCTGTGGGGCGGGGCGCTATTCGTGCTGTTGATCGGCGCCGTGAACATTACTAACCTGGCGCTGGCGCGCGCCAATGCGCGAACCAAGGAGTTCGCGACACGGCTGGCCCTCGGCGCCAGCCATTTTCAAATTACAAGGCAACTTATCGTCGAAAACAGCATCCTCGCCCTGGCCGGCGGCGCGGCGGGCTTGGCGCTAGGCGCGCAGATTATCGACGTGCTGGGTAGGGTCGGGCTGGATAGATTCCCGCGTGCCTCTGAAGTGCACGCCGGTGGCTCCGCTATCGTTTTCGCACTGGGCGTCTCGCTACTTACTGGAATATTCATCGCGTTGGTTCCCTTGGCTGGCATCTTCAAGGCGAACCTGACCACGGCTCTCCGTGAGAATAGCCGCACCGGGACCAGCGGAAGGCGTTCGCGCAGGGCGCGTCAGACTCTGGTAGTAGCGCAGATCGGATTTGCGTTTACGTTGCTGGCAGGCGCTGGATTGCTGCTGGCCAGTTTCCGGCAGCTCCTGAACGTGAATCCGGGATTCAAGACCGAAGACATCCTGACGGCTTCGCTAAGTGCGCCGGCGTCCAAGTACAGCAGCGACGCCGAGCTGAGAGATTTGATGAATCGCTCGCTCGAAGCGATGCATGAGATCCCCGGTGTCTCGGGCGTGGGAGCCACCACCACCATCCCCTTGAACGGAGATTTCAGCGACGGTGTGATTTTCGCGGAGGGCTACCAAATGAAGCCCGGCGAATCGATAATTTCGCCGCTGCATATAGTGGTCACGCCCGGCTACATGCAAACCATGGGCATGGCCCTGGTGCGTGGGCGCTACTTCGACGAGCGCGATCGGGACGGATCTCCGCGCGTGGTGATTGTCGATGAACGCCTGGCTAAGAAATTTTGGCCGCATCAAGATCCCATCGGCCGCCGGATGTTCCAGCCCTCCAGCCCCGACCTGACGAAAGTGGATGAGCATACCGATTGGCTAAAGGTAATCGGCGTAGTACACAACGCACGCATGCAGGACTTGGCGGGACGCGGCAACCAAACCGGAATTTATTACTTTCCCTATGCCCAAGTGCCACGACGCTCCTATACCTTCGCCATCAGCGCTAGCACTTCCGTTTCCTCGATTGCTCCAGCGGCTCGCGCTGCCATCGCCAGAGTTGATCCCACGCTGGCCTTGTTCGAGATCGAGACTATGCAGGACCGCAAGGAGCTTTCGCTTTCTTCCCGGCGAACTGCGATGTCGTTGAGTTTGGCATTCGGCGGCCTGGCGCTGTTCCTGTCCGCAGTCGGAATCTACAGTGTGCTCTCCTATCTTCTCGGGCAGCGTAGACGGGAAATTGGAATAAGGCTTGCAGTGGGTAGCAGTCCCGCCGGAATTTTCCAGCTCTTTCTTCGCGAGGGAATACTGCTGGTCGGATGCGGCTTGGCCTTGGGCTTGGTGGGTTCGGCCGCACTCGGAAAAGCGATTGAGGATCAGATTTATGGCGTCCGGCCGCTGGATCCACTGGTTTTGGGGATGGTCGCCGCTCTACTCGGCGGAGTGGCGCTGGCCGCGTGTCTGCGCCCGGCGCAGCTAGCCACCCAAGTGGATCCGGTCGTGGTGTTGAACGAGCAATAGCCTACTTTCCAAGGAAAGCCACCACCTCAAGATCAAGAACCCGGCCGCCTCAGCCGAACCTATAGCGCCCGCGCTACACCACCGTGCGCTTCCAAGCCCCACGCCGGAACCAGATGATCCCTAACAATGCCAGCAGAGTGTCCGAAATCAGTACTGCGATGAACGCCCCGCGCGGCCCCAGACTGGTATGGAAAGCCAGCAGCCAAGCCACTGGAATCTGGACCACCCAGAAACAAATCAGGTTCAAAATGGTTGGAGTGAAAGTGTCGCCCGCGCCGTTGAACGCTGCCGTCACCACCATGCCGTAGGCGTATGAGATGTTGCCATAGCTCAGCAGCCGCAGACCGCTGACGGCGATGGGAACCACCGCGGGATCATTCGTGAAGATCCCGATGATCTTCTCAGCGAACGTAGCAAAGATCAGCCCCACCGTGCCCAGGAACAGCATGTTGTAGAAGCCCGTGCGCCAGACCGAAAGTTCCGCGCGCTCGGGTTTTCCAGCACCGAGATTCTGACCCACCAGCGTGGCGGCTGCATTACTCATTCCCCAAGAAGGCAAAATCGCAAAGATGATGATTTTGATAGCCAGGGTGTTGGCCGCGGCCGCGGCGCTCCCGAAACTGGCAATGATGCGCACAACTCCGATCCAGCTCGCCATCTGCACCATGTACTGGAAAATCGCGGTCAACGAAAGCCGCACCATTCGCGCCATCACCGCGAAATCCAGCCGCACCTGAGGGGCGCGAATCACAAATCGGCCGCGTCCGGATGTGAGAATCCAAAGCTGAAAAGCCACTCCAATCCCGCGCCCTATCGTGGTCCCCACCGCCGAACCGGTGACCCCCAGCCGGGGAAACGGCCCTACTCCGAAAATCAAGCATGGATTCAGGCAGATATTCACGATGTTGGCGAGCCACAACACGCGCATGGCGACCGCCGCATCGCCGGCGCCGCGAAAAACAGCATTGATGAGAAACAGCAGAAAAATGGTGACGCTGCCCCCAAAGATCATCCGCGTATAGCCGGTGCCGAGCCTCACGACGTTTTCCGTCGCACCCATCAGACGCAGCAGGTCCGCTGCATAGAAGTACCCAATCGCCGCGGTGATCGCCGAAACCACCAAGCCCACTACAATGGCCTGGACCGCCACCAGACCCGCAGCCGCTTCGTCCTTCTCTCCGATGCGACGCGCCACCATCGCGGTTGCTCCCATGCTCAGTCCCAGAGCGATCACGAACACTACGGTCAGGCAGGTCTCGGTCAATCCAACAGTGGTAATTGCATCCGCTCCGAGGTGCGCAACCCAGAAAACGTCGACCACCCCGAACAGCGACTCCATGATCATCTCGAGAACCATCGGGACGGCCAGCAACACGATGGCCCGGCTGATGCTGCCTTGGGTGAAATCCTGGCTCGATCCCATCACCGCTTCGCGCAATGAGGACCATAGTCCGGGAACACGAGCTTCGGCGGTGTTGCTGGTACTCATGGGATTCTGAATCAGGGAGCGCGCTAACTGTCCCTTTAGTGTAACGCGAGCGGCAACGAATCAGCGCCCGTACGCGTCATACTATTTCTTGTGGCTGTCTACGACGATGAACTTGCCCAGATTGTCGCCGATCTGAATCGTGTTGCGCCCGGAGCGCGCCCCGCGCAACCACTTCCCAGCGGCCAGGGAGCTGAGACGCTCGACCAACTGCTGGTGTTTGCGGCACGCCAAGGCGCTTCGGACGTGCTGTTGATCGCGGGCGTCCCGGTTTCATTGCGTGTCAACGGCGCCCTGACCCCCGCGGCCGGTCCCGCGCTGACGTCCGAGGATACGCGCAGCCTGCTGCTGCCTTTGCTCGCCCCCAAGCAATATTCGGACCTGCAACAGAACAAATCCGTGGACTTGTGCTTTAGTCGCGACGGCATCGGACGCTTCCGCGCGAACGTGCACCACCAAAGAGGAACGCTGGCCGGCAGCATCCGGCTGCTGCCCGACAAAATTCCGAGCATTGAATCTCTCCATCTTCCGGCTACGCTTCGGCGCCTAGCCGAAGCCCGCCAGGGACTGATCCTGATCACCGGCCCCACCGGATGCGGCAAGAGTTCGACCTTAGCCGCTCTCGTTGACCTGATCAATTCGCAGCGCCGCAATCACATTGTGACCATCGAGGATCCTATCGAGTTCATGCACGCCAATCGCAGCTCCATCGTCGAGCAGATTGAGGTGGGAAGCGACACTCCGGATTTCGCCAGCTCCGTGCGCGGCATTCTGCGTCAGACCCCGGATGTAATTTTGGTAGGCGAGATGCGCGATCCGGAAACCATTGCGACAGTTCTGACAGCCGCCGAGACCGGGCATCTGGTGCTCTCCACGCTGCATACCAACGATGCCGCCCAGTCCGTCTCCCGCATTTTGGATTCTTTCCCGGCCGGAAACCAGCCGCAAATCCGCCAGCAGATCTCGCTCGCTCTGCTGGCGGTGATCGCCCAGCAATTGATTCCCTCTGCGAACGATCGCGAGCGCTACCCGGCGGTTGAGATCATGATCGCGACGCACGCGATTCGCAACTTGATCCGGCGTGGTGAGGACCACCAGATTCACACGGCTATCGGTACCGGGCGCGCCGATGGAATGATCACCATGGAGCAATCCCTCGCGGAACTGGTGAACGCCGGGAAAATCAGCCGCGATACAGCGCTGGCGCATTGCTTCCGTCTGGAAGAACTACGCCAGTATCTTCACGCGTAGGTGGAGCAGCGCCATGCGCTGCCAAGGGCAAGAGGGCTTGGGCTTGCCCGCTACTCCTGATTCCCACTCGCATCCGTCACACTCGCTGGACGCGTATGCGGGCTCGGATTCTGATAATTCGGGAATGCTGGCCGATGCGGCGCGGGAGGCGGATTCTTTTCCAACTGCTCCAGCGCGATTGCCACGGCGCGCTCCAATTGCGGATCGTGGCCCGAATGCACCGCTTTTGGATCCAGCTCCACTTCCACATCCGGCGGCACTCCGTGATTTTCCACGTCCCACTGGCCGTTCGGATTGAAGAATCCGAAATTGGGTGCGGTAACCGCGCCCCCATCCATCAACGCTGGAAATTGCGAAATGCCGATCAGCCCACCCCAGGTGCGTTTGCCCACCAGCGTTCCCACGTGCGTGTGGCGGAACATCCAGGGCATCATGTCTCCACCGGAACCCGCCATTTCATTGGTGATCATCACCTTGGGTCCGAAAATCGCAGCTGCCGGCGTTCGATATATCGCGCCGTAACGTGGACTCCACCAGCCTTCCAAAGGACGGTTCAGAACATCAATCACATAATCGGCCGCCTGTCCGCCCGAGTTGAAGCGCTCGTCCATAATGACGCCCTGCTTGTCTACTTGAGCGAAGTAATAACGATTGAAGCTGGTGAATCCACCCTGCGCAGTATCCGGCATGTAGACATACGCCAGCTTGCCGCCGCTCAACTTCTCAACCTTGCGGCGATTATCTTCCACCCAAGCCTGATAACGCAACTGCTGCTCGCTCGCAACTGGCATTACCGTTATCTCGCGCGAATTCGCACCCGCGGGATCCGGACCCACGCGCAGCACTACGCGTTTATCCGCGGTCCCCTCCAGCAGGCGCGACACGTCATCGCCACCCCTTAAATCTTGGCCATTCACCGCGAGTAGATAGTCGCCTTCCGAGACCTTGACGCCGGGCTGGGAGAGGGGCGCACGCAATTGCGGATTCCAACTCTCGCCGTTGTAAATTGTCTTGAAGCGGTAACGGCCGTTGACGATCTCATAGTCCACGCCCAACAGCCCACCGGGTACCTTTTTCGCCTCGGGGATATTGCCGCCGCCGCCACGCAAATGACCAGATGTTATCTCGCTCAACATCTCGTGGAAAATGTAGTTGAGATCCGAGCGCGAGGAGAGCGAATCCAGATATTTCTCGAATTCTTTTTCGCTGTCGGCTGCATTGACGCCGTGCAGATTCGGATCGTAGAAATAACTCTTCTCGATGCGCCACGCCTCGTGGTACATCTGCTTCCACTCGGCTAGCGGGTCCACCTTCACTTCCACATCGTTCAAATGCAGAATACCTTCTCCGGGTTTCAGCGGTGCCGTTGCGGAAGCGATTACATATTCCGGCAGCGGCGGCGTGCTGCCGGGCCGTGGAGGACCGTTTTCGCCGCCACCTCGCACAATGCGCAGCAACATTTTATCCCCGTTCGCCGATAGATCGAAGCCGCCCACGCCGTCCGCCAGCTTTTCCAGCTTTCGAGTCTTGAGTTCGAATTTCGAAAGCGTTCCACCTGCCGGCCCGCCTGGCCCTCCGCCGCGTACCGTCTCGACAATATAAATCACACCGGCCTTCCCTGCCGCGAGCAACTGAATTGGGCGAGGAGAAATGGGTAGCGCGACGGTGCGCTGAATCAGTTTGTCAAAATCGATGCGCACCGGTTTGGGAGGCGCTTCAGCCGCTGCCTTCCCTCCGCGTACCGAGCCCTCACCGGCGGGCTTATCTTCGGCGGCCTTACTGTCATCCGTCTTCGCTTTGTCGTCGGATTTCGCGTCGCTCCCTTTTTCCTCGTCGCTTTCAGGAGCAAGCGGTGATGCAACATCATTCGGAAGCACAATCAGGTAGGCGCTGCGGGTAACGTCATGCAGGTCGCTCGACATATCCAAGCCACTCGATGTTGGCCCGTAGTTGGTGCTGGCCGTGAAGTAAAGATACTGCCCGCCTTTGTCGAACGCGGGGAACCTGGCGTCGCTCAGCCCATCCGTCACTTGCGTGCTCTTGCCGTCACCCAACGAATAGATTTCGACAGCATGCAAGCGATTGGGGAGATTCTTCACGTACGCCAGCCATTTCGAATCGGGCGACCATGCGAAATCGCGATTGATTTCGTAAGCATAATCCGTGTCGACCTTGGCCAATTTCCCCGATGCCACCTCGACATCCCATAAATGCAATTGATTATCGCTGAATGCGACGCGTTTACTGTCGGGAGACCAACGCGGATCGAAATAGAAGGCGGACTTGCCCTCCAGCGCGATCTTGTGCGCCTCCCCCTCGCCGTTCTGCGGCTTGATGTGCAGCGCGTACTCGCCCGATTCATCCGAAAAATACGCGATCGATTTGCCATCCGGAGACCAAACCGGCGTGCGATCCATAACGCCCGGCGAGTTCGTCAGATTGCGAATGTCGCCTTTTTCCGCGGGCGCAGTCAGGATCTCGCCATGCACTTCAAACACGGCCCGCACGCCACTCGGCGAAATTCTGGCGTTGCGAATTTCGCGGGCCACGTTCTGAAGATGTGGACGCACCTCCGCGAGATCGGCTTCGATCTCAATCGGCACCTGGCTCTCTTTGCCGCTCGCGATATCGTAAATGTGAATCTGCCCAAACTGCTCGTAGATGATTCCACCAGGCCCCGCGCTCGCGGAATTGATGTCCTTGCCTGTGTTCTTGATCAACTCGGTGACCGCCTTGCTCTTCGGATCGTAGCTGAACAAGGTCATTTTTCCCGCATTGCGGTCCGACAAGAAATAGATTTTGTCCCCGATCCACATCGGATAAATGTCGTTAGAATCCGTGCGCGGGATTTTCTCGGTGCTCAAGTCGGCCAGATTCACCATCCACAAGTAGCTGGCCGTACCCCCGCGGTACCGCTTCCACGCCACAAAGTTGTTAAAGCCAGTTGCGAACTGGCCGCCATCCACTGGCGCGTACACCATGCGCTTGGCATCTGCGGAATAAGCGCCGAAAGTGGCCATCGGCAGTGGCAATACTTCGGGCAAACCGCCGTCAGGCGAAACCGTGTATAGCTGGTTGTAGCGCGAATAACTGAGGCGATTCGAGCGGAACAGGATGCACTTGCCGTCGGGAGTCCAGCCCACCACGCGATCGGCATCCGGATGATAGGTGGCGCGCTTGGGAACGCCACCGCTTGCGGGCATGCTGAATACGTCGATATTTCCGTCATATTCGCCCGTGAATGCGATGGTATTGCCGTCCGGCGAAAACGCAGCCTCAGTCTCCATCCCAGCACCCGCCGTCAATCGGGTGGCCACGCCGCCCTGTCGCGGCACGCTCCACAGATCGCCGGCGTAAGAAAATACGATTTCAGTCTTGTTCATAGCCGGTTTCTGCAGCAGGTGCAGAGTGGCACCGGCGCCGAATGCAGCCGGAATCACGGTAGCCAGAAAAGCGAGCAGAACGGAACACCGCATAAAGGGGGCCTCCCGGTTGACTAGTGTATCGCACCGGAGAATAGTCGGGAACTTTTTCGCTACTCGCGACATTACAGTTATAGACGACCCGTTGAAACCATGATTAGCGATGAAGCCTTGATGCTGGAGTTCCAGGGTGGATCGCGCGAGGCATTTGAGGAACTGTTCGCGCGCTATCGGGAGCCGCTCTACGGCTTCTTCCGCCGGCGCCTGGAAAGCCAGGAGCGCGCTGACGACCTGACACAGGAAACTTTTCTGGCGGTGATTCGTGCCACTTCCCGCTACCAGCCGCGCGCCCTGGTTCGAACCTATTTATATGGGATTGCCCTGAAGTTACTGGCCGCCGAGCGCCGGCGTGAGCGACGCAGTGATCCAGCGCTGCAGTCCGATGCCGTGGATAGCGCGCTCGACAATTCGCTCTGGGTTCGGCGCGCGCTCGAAAAACTCGACCCATCGGAACGTGAAATCCTGATGCTGCGCGAGTATGAACAGCTCAGTTATTCCGAGGTCGCCGATTTGTTGCGGATTCCGGTAAATACAGTTCGCTCCAGGCTGTTTCGAGCGCGCATGGCTTTGAAAAACTACCTGGAGCCCCAGCCGAGCCGCGACCGCGAGGGAGCGAAAACATGAACATGCACCCCATCGAACAGGAAGAATTAATGGCATATCTGGACGGCGAACTGCCGGTGGATCGCGCAACGCTTGCGGCTGGACACCTGGAGCACTGCCGGGGATGTCAGAGCCTCGCCGCGGATTTGCAGGGCGTCTCGCGAAGGCTGATGGAATGGCAAGTGGAATCGGTAAATCAGGAAATCGGCGCCGTCGTAGCTGCCGCGTTGAAAGAACCGGGCGCAAAGCCACGCAGGCGTCCGCGCAGGATATGGCGATGGGTATGGGCTGCGGCGGGTACTGGAGTGGCAGGGATGTTAGTGGTTTCGTCGCTGCAACTCGCGTCCCGCAGACAGAAAATGCAGTTGGCAGGCGATCAAATCAGCACGCTTCAAGCGCCGGCGCGCGCGCGGCATGCGCAGTCAATCGATGCCATTTCTGCGGCACGCCATTTTTCGGAGATCATGATCGCCCGCACCGCCGAGCTAACCCTAACCACCAACGATTTCGACAAAGCCCGCTCTGCTCTCGAAGATATTCTGAAGCGCCACTCGGGCTACGTCGGCCAACTGAACGTCAACGCTCCGCCCAGCGCCGGCCGCACGCTGGACGCAACCCTCCGCATCCCGGCCAATCAACGCGACACAGCCATCGCGGAAATCAAAAAGCTGGGCCGAGTGGAAGCCGAATCACAAACCGGCGAAGAAGTCACCGCGCAATACGTCGATCTGGAAGCACGCCTTTCGAACGCCCGTAATACCGAACAGCGCCTCACCGAAGTGCTTCGCGAACGGACCGGAAAACTTGCGGACGTACTGGCCGTCGAGGAAGCCATCAGCCGCGTCCGCGGCGAAATCGAGCAAATGGAAGCGGAGAAAAAGACTCTGACGACTCGCGTGGAATTTCTAACGCTCGTAGTGAGATTGACGGAGGATTATCACGCACAACTCCACATGGCTCCCGATTCCATCTTGGGACGATGCCGCAACGCCGCAATCGCAGGCTACAAGAGCATGGTAAACGGCATGGTTGCCGTAATTCTGTTCCTGCTAGCCTACGGTCCGAGCCTTCTGATCTGGGCCGCCGTTCTATTCTTCCCCGCCCGCTTCGCCTACCGGAAGCTACGCCGGACTTAACCCATCCACTGCGGATTCTGCGCCGTCCCATCGAACATCGTCGTAGTCTTGAACGGCTCGAATTTCCCAGTCATCGCGGCAGTTTTCGTCTTGGCCAGCAGCGCCTCCATCTGCTGGTGGCTCATCGGCTGAAAAGTTTCCGCCGCGTGGATCGCCTGCTCCAGACGCTCCATGGTTTCGCAGCCCGTAATCACAACCGAAGTGGGAAGACTCATCGCATAGTGCAAGCAATCGATGGCCGTCACGCCGGTACCGGCAGTCAGAACAATGCCTTCGGCAAGCGGCTTCATCCCCAACACCGCGATTCCCTGCTCCACCAGCTTCGGCACCACCTGATGCGTAAAACTTCGAAAATGCGCATCCATTACGTTGAGAGGCATCTGGCAGCTATCGAAATGAAACTTGTGCTCGGCGGCAACCTCCAGCATGCGAAGATGCACCACCGGATCTTTATGTCCCGTGAATCCGATGTAGCGGATCTTACCGGCCTTCTTCGCTTCCATCAACGCTTCCAGCGGCCCATCCGCCGCGAAGAATCGATCCGGATCTTCCATCCGAATATTCTCGTGATATTGCATCAGGTCGATGTGATCCGTCTCCAGCCGTTTGAGCGATTCATCAATCTGCTGCGCAGTTGCTTTCCTGGTGCGCCCGTCGAACTTGGTCATCAGGAACGCCTTTTGCCGGTAGCCATCACGCAGCGCCCGTCCCATGCGGCGCTCGCTCTCACCGTCGTGATAGTCCCAGCAATTGTCCAGGAAATTGATGCCGTGGTCCAAAGCCGCGCGCACGATGCGAATGCCATCTGTCGGATCTTTTGGGCCTCCGATGTGAAACCCGCCCAAGCCGATCGCCGAAACCTTCTCGCCGGTTTTACCTAAAGTGCGATAGATCATGCCATTTGATTTGGTCTGAGCGCCGGCCGCCAATCCCATTGCGGCAAGCGCGCCCAGAGCTTCTCTGCGGTCCATTGTATATGAGCCACCTTTCCCGCGAGCGTGGCTGAGGGCGCCCGGCCGCTAATCGTGATGCTCGTGACGCCAGTTCCAATATTCCTGCTGCTCGCGACGCGATGCTTTGCTCCAATCATGATACTCCCGATGGCGGCACCAGAACGTCGGCACTCGGCGTGAATATGCTCAAGACCCGTGCCACAGAAATCGCTTCCTCCGGCCGTTAGACCGAAACCCCCTCGATTACGTTTCAGAGGCCTGCACGTTTCAGTTACACGTGGCGTCTCCCTGTTAATGCTCTTCGTCTGGACCGAACTGCGGCGTTCAGTGCGAAGCCTTTCGAAATCTCCAGCTCTCGCGGCCGTCGCCATCTTTTCACTAGCGCTGGGTATCGGCGCCAATGTGACAGTCTACAGCGTTGTGCGCGAAATGATCCTGGACGACGTGAGCGCCCAGTGCCCGGATCGCTTAGCTTTCGTGGACGGTGCGAACGCCTCCTACTCCATGTACCGGGACCTGCGCAGCGCCGGTGCGTTCCAGGATCTGGCGTTTCATCGCGGGATCCACGATCGAATCTGGCACTCGGAAACCAACGACATCGCTTGGATCCTCACCACAACCGCGAATTGTTTGGGTTGCGATAAAAGACGGTCTCGCGCTTCTCGGCGGCGGCGCGATTCTGGGGCTAGCCTTGGCACTCGCGGCCATCGTGCCGTTGGCCGATTTACTTCCCAACGGTGTGAATCCCTGGGACACCTCTCTGTTCTCCGCAATTGCGTTTCTACTGATTTCAACCGGCGCCACAGCAGCCTGGATCCCCGCCCGACGCGCCGCCCAGATAGATCCAGTAGCCGCATTAAGGCAGGAGTAGCAGTTCCAGTACTCTCATTTGGGATCTCCTTTTTACAAAGGTTTCACAATTTCCTCACCTGACTACAGCGTCCAAGATGCGAGTATGCATCTGAAAGGAACGTCTATGAAACTTGGAATTACTACCATCACGCTGTCCACGCTCCTGCTATTCCACGCCAACGCCGACGACAAGCACGGCCAAAACGGTTCCATCCTCGGGCAGTTGACAACCAGCCCCGAGAGAATTGTGTCCACCGTTCCGTCTAACGGTGACCAAAATCCATATGGTGTTGCATTCGTACCCGACTTCTTCGCGCAAGGTGGTCCGCTCGAGCCAGGTGACATCCTGGTTTCAAATTTTAACGGCGGCACAAACTTTCAAGGCACCGGTTCCACTATCGTCCGGATATCCAAAACCGGTCAATTGTCCGTTTTCTTCCAGGGCAATCCCGGACTCGGATTAACTACGGCTTTAGGCGTTTTGAGCCGCGGATTTGTAGTGGTAGGGAACTTGCCAACCACTAACAGTGGAGGCACAATTGAGGCCACCTCGCTGCTAGTGATCAACAAGAACGGGAAGCTGGTCGCCACTCTCTCCGATCCAACACTGCTCGACGGTCCTTGGGATCTCACGGTGGTTGACGAAGGCTTCTTCGCCCAAATATTCATCTCGAACGTCTTGAGTGGGACCGTGACGCGGCTCGACGTATCCATGGGTTTCGATGGTGACACATTCAACGTAAACAGGAAAACCCAGATCGCATCGGGTTATCTGCACCGTACCGATCCGGCTGCTCTAGTGGTCGGCCCCACCGGCCTCGTGTTCGATCTCTTCCACAATGTGCTGTACGTTGCCTCCACTGGCGACAACGCGATTTTCGCCATCCACGATCCTCTCTTCACGAATAAGGACAATGGCACCGGGAAGCTGATCTATCAAGACAGCACGCATCTGCACGGACCTCTAGGACTGGCTCTGGCGCCGAATGGTCATCTGATTACGGCCAACGGAGACGCAGTGAATCCGGGTGCGGCCGGCAGTCAGAACATGCTGGTGGAATTCACACCTAACGGCCAGTTCGTTTCCCAGTTCCAAGTGGATCCCGGTCCTGCAGGCGGCGCCTTTGGGCTGGCGATTTCATTCGGCTTCAACGGCATTCGCTTCGCCACCGTGGATGACGACGCGAACACTCTGGAGATTTTCCAACTCCCGGTAATGTTCTAGCGCCCAGGCACCGACTCCCTTACGGTCGCGGTTCGGCTACAATCGATCGCTACGGAACCGCGAGCGTAAGCGACCGGTGCTTGTGAATTTACTGCTTCAACTCCGGCAGCCCCGCTGCATCCTGCTTCAGCGATCTCCATCGCTCCATCAGCGCAGCCAACGCTTTCCGCCGGTCTTCAGAAGCAGCCGCCACTTGCGGCGTCGGTGCCACATCCGCGCCCTGAATAATCCGCAGCAATCCGGAAAGCGCGCCTTGAACGCTAGCCAATGTGTCCGGACCACCGCTCGGAGCAAAACGTCCGCCGCCGCGCCCGCCGCCGCCCGCGATCGCCGCTATCTTTTTGTCGAACGCTTCCAACGCATCCGCACTCGCACCCTGGCCCGCGCGCTCCCGCAACTGCGCCATCTGTTTGCGCAGCGAGCCGGCCTCTTCCATCGACTTCGAAGCTACCAGAATATCGTCGTAGAGCTGCTTCGATAACGCGAACTGTTGCGTAAGATCGGCCACCGGCGTCCGGACACGCGGATCCATCTTCACTTCCAATTGTTGCGCATAACTCTTCCCGTTGACCGTGAGCCTGACAGCGTAAGCGCCCGGCATCACCCACGGCGCCTCGTTTGACGCCGGCGTATCGTGATAAATAGCTTGCATCCCATAGTTGGGCCGCCCTTCACGCACCGGCGCAAAACGCATGTCCCACAGAAACCGATGCATGCCCGGAGCGCTCGACAATGTATGCGCCGGCCGCACCCAGTATGCCGGAATCGCGAGCGTGTTGAGATCGACCCTTTCAACGGGATCATCGCTCGAATAGCGGCGCACTAATTTACCTGCACTATCAGAAATCTCGAGCGTCACCGTTCCCGATGCCGACGGCCCCAGCGTGTAATCCAAAATCGCGCCATCCGGCGGATTCTGTCCGGCCGGTTCATCGGGAGGCACCGGAGTATCGGTGTTCATGTCCCACCGCACCCGAATCGCAGCCTCGGGCTTGAATAAAAACGCTTCGGCATCGGCCACTGCCGGGGTAAGCTGTCGCAAGGGCGTGACGTTATCCAGTATCCAGAAACCGCGGCTGTGCGTCGCGACAATCACATCGTCATCCTTGATGATGAGATCGCGGATGGAAGTTGCGGGCATGTTCAATCGCAGCGATTGCCAGTGGTCGCCATCATCGAACGAAACATAAACTTGGCGCTCGGTGCCCGCATACAGCAGCCCTTTGTGTTTGGGATCTTCGCGCACCACATCCACAGGTGCGCCGTCGGGAATCCCACTGACGATCTCGTTCCAGGTCTTGCCGCCATCGTGCGTCCGCAAGATGTGCGGGCGCATTTCATCCAGCCGCAAAGTGTTAATCGCCGCGTAAGCCGTCTGCGCGTCGAAGTGGCCGGCGTCGAGAATAGAAACCTTCGCGAACGGTACCAACCGCGGCGGCGTGACATCTTGCCAATGAACCCCGCCATCCACCGTCACGTGAATCAGCCCATCGTCGGTGCCCGCCCAAATTCGGTTGATGTCCAGCGGCGAGGGCGCCAACGCGTAAATCACGCCGCGCTGACTCGGCTTGGCCGTAGGCGTATCGCGATACTTCCCAATGTTGGCGGGCGCCTCCCATGTTTTGCGCGTAAGGTCGGGACTGATCTCTTGCCAATTGCGTCCGCCATCGCGCGTCTTCCACACAGTGTTCGCCGCGAAATAAAGCACATGTGGATCAATGGGAGAAAACATTACCGGCGCCGTACGTAGCGCGCGGAAATCCCCGGCGCGGATCGGCTTGGGCGCGATATTTTCCACTTGCCCCGTGCGCCGGTCGAAACGCGTTAGCTTGCCGCCATACACCAAATCGGGATCCAGCGGATCGGGCGCGGCGTAGCCGTATTCTTCCACGCCCACCGGATGCCACTCTCGAAAAGTGATCTCTCCATCGTTGCCGCGGCTGGCCACGCACGCCGATCCGCTCTCTTGCTGGCCCCCGCAAACTCGATACGGAAATGCGTTGTCCGCAGCCGCGTGATACATCTGCGCGGTCGATTGGTTATACCAGGAGCTCCACGTGTCGCCGCCATTCACCGTGATGATCGCGCCCTGATCGCCAGTAATTAGAAAAATACTGGGATGCTCGGGATTGATCCAGATCTTTTGATAATCATCGCCGCCGGGCGCGCCGCGAATTCCAGTCCAGGTTTTGCCGGCATCAGTGGATTTCCATGTCACGACGCTCGCACTATAAACAATTTCCGAATTCTTTGGATCCACCGCCAGCATCGGGCAATCGCCGCCGCCAATACGCGCCGCCGGCCGCGCATCCGTAGTCGCTTGCGACCAATTCTCCCCGGCATCATCCGATCGATAGATTGCCGTGCCGCGCGAGGTCGCAAGGGCGGAGTACAGACGCTTTGGATCGCTTGGCGCAATCGCAATATTCGCCTGCACCACGCCTTCCTCAGGCAACCCCTTTGTCAACTGCCGCCACGTCTTCCCGCCGTCCGTGGATTTGAAAATGCCGCCGCCGGTCCCGCTCCAAGCCCCGTTTTCCCACGGACCTTGCCGTGCTTCCCACATCGCCGCATAGACAGTATCGGGATTCGAAGGGTCCAATTCCACGTCGTTCGCGCCGGTGTTCTCATCCTTATATAGGACCTTCTCGAATGTCTGCCCGC
Source organism: Bryobacteraceae bacterium (assembly GCA_036008345.1). Lineage (GTDB taxonomy): Bacteria > Acidobacteriota > Terriglobia > Bryobacterales > Bryobacteraceae > Palsa-89. The sequence goes on along the minus strand of DASYNU010000026.1, from coordinate 107,426 downwards.
CGTCCGTCGATCGAAAAATCCCGCGCTCCTCGTTCGGGCCATAAGGATGGCCGAGCACGGCGACGAACAACCGGTTCGGATCGCGCGGATCGATCACGATCTGCGGAATCTGCTGCCCGTTGCGAAGGCCGAGATGCGTCCACGTCTTTCCTGCATCCGTGGATTTATAAATCCCATCGCCTACCGATAAATCGGGACGCTGCAACCCTTCTCCGCTTCCCACGTAAATAATGTTCGGGTCCGACGGCGCTATGGCTATGGCGCCAATCGATCCGGTCGGCTGATCGTCAAAGATCGGCGTCCAGGTGCGCCCGTAGTCGTTGGTTTTCCACACGCCGCCATTTACCGCACCGATGTAGAAAACATTCGGCTGCCCCGCCACTCCAGCCGAAGCTCGCGTTCGCCCGCCCCGAAGCGGCCCGATGGATCGCCAGTGCATCTCGCCGAACATCTTCGCATCGTAAGACTCTGCACACACTATCGATGCCGCAGCCAACAGAACCAAACACAACCGTTTCACGTCGTTGTTCCCCTCGCAGAAGTATACCGAATGCCTGGATCGTAATTTCGCTTCCTGCCGGTCACGGCTCAGGTTTCCGAACCGCGCGCGGAAGCAAGCGTAACGATCGCACGCTTTTGACGAATAGCTAATCCAAATGCGCGGCCAGCACCCGCGCCTCCACATCCGCATCCTTCTCCGCCAACCCCACAACTCCCGCCATCCAAGCGCCCTTCGTAAAGACAAACACCGGTCGCCCTGCGTCCTGACCGAAGTATCCACCGAACGACGGCACCAGCTTGGAATCCACAAGCGCCTTGCGCCAATCCGGTAACAGAATGGCCGCGTCCGTGGCGCTGGGCAACTTCGCCACAAACATTTCGTACTCCCGCTTGCCTTTCTTGTAATGCGCCAATGTACCGCCGGGCATGAACGGTTTACCTATCAGTTCCTTGTCCACCACTTCTGTCTTCACCAGATTCGCGGTAGCGAATCGCTGCGACTCATCGGGAGGTTTCGGCGCCTCAACTTTCTTCGCAGGCTCTGAAGCCGCCGGCTTTGGCTCGGGGCCACACGAACTCAATAACACCATCGCGATAGCAGACGCAATCAAAGTACGCATGGTTTGAAGTATACGAAACCGCTATCATGACAGGACAGGAGAACTGGATGACGCCCATCACCACTCGCGCCCGATCGTCGAAACTCGCTGCTTGCGCTCTCGCCCTCATATTAGCCATCGCACTGCCCGCGCAGAGCACGCACCACATCACCACGCCGCAGGAGGCGCTCGGATTCGACATCGGCGACGATTACCACCTGGCCAACTACACGCAATTGACCGCCTGGTGGCAGAAGTTGTCCACCGAATCCGACCGTATGAAGCTGGTCGAAATCGGCAAGAGCGAAGAAGGGCGGCCGCAGTGGATGGCGATCCTCACTTCACCCGAGAATCAAAAGCACCTGGCGCGCTACAAAGAAATCGCTCGCAAACTTGCCCTCGCCGAAGGGCTCACCGACGATCAAGCTCGCGCGCTGGCGCACGAGGGCAAGGCTGTGGTGTGGATCGACGGCGGATTGCATGCCAGCGAAGTACTGGGCGCACATCAGTTGATGCAGCTGGTTTACGAAATGGTCTCGCGCAACGATCCCGAAACGCTGCGCATCCTGAACGACGTCATCATTCTCGCCACGCATGCCAATCCGGACGGCATGGAACTGGTTTCCAACTGGTACATGCGCCAATCGGACCCCGCCAAGCGCTCGCTCCAATACATCCCGCGGCTTTGGCAAAAATACATCGGCCACGATAATAACCGTGATTTCTATATGTCCAACATGCAGGAATCCACCAATATCAATCGCCAGCTTTTCATCGAGTGGTTCCCGCAGATCATGTATAACCACCATCAGACTGGACCGGCCGGAGCGGTGATGTTCGCACCGCCTTTCCGCGATCCGTTCAACTACAATTTCGATCCGTTGATTCCGCCGCTGATCGAATTGGTAGGCTCGGCAATGCACAGCCGCTTCGTCGCTGAAGGTAAACCCGGAACCGTGATGCGCAGCGGCGCGCCTTATTCCACCTGGTACAACGGCGGTCTGCGAACCACTACTTATTTCCACAACATGGTAGGACTGCTCACCGAAACCATCGGAAGCCCCACGCCCTTCGAGCTTCCACTGGTGCCTCAGCGGCAACTGCCGTCGGGCGACGAGCCATTTCCTGTTCCACCGCAAACCTGGCATTTCCGCCAGTCCATCGAATATTCCATGACAGCGAATCGCGCCGTTCTGGACTTGGCGTCCAAATATCGCGAAGATTTCCTGTTCAACATTTATCAGATGGGCCGCAACTCCATCCAGCGCGGCAATCAGGATTCGTGGACCGTCACGCCCAAACGCATCGAAGCCCTGAAGGAAGCCGCCGCGAAGCAATCCGATGTGCCGGCGAAGGAGGGCCAACGGCGAAACCCAACTGCGGCGGGTGGTGAAACTGCCGCACCCGCGACGGAAGCTCCTACCGTCGCCACGGAGCGCACGGCCGGCGCAGTTCCAGCCAAATTCTACGCCTCTGAATTGCACAGTCCAGTACTGCGCGATCCGCGTGGCTACATCCTGCCCTCCGATCAACCCGACTTTCCGACGGCCACTAAATTTATCAACACGCTGATCAAGACCGGTATCACCGTGCATCGCGCCACCACGAGCTTCGACGTCGCAGGCAAACATTATCCTGCTGGATCCTGGGTGGTGAAGACCGCGCAAGCCTTCCGCCCGCACGTCCTCGATATGTTCGAACCGCAGGATCATCCCAACGATTTCCGCTATCCCGGCGGCCCTCCCATCCCGCCATATGATGTCACCGGATACACTCTGGCGTTCCAGATGGGCGTGATGTTCGACCGTATCTTGGATCCATTCGATGGGCCCTTCGAAAAGGTAAACGGTCTACAGCACCCACCCGCTGCCGCGATTCTCGGATCCGGCAGCGCCGGCTATCTCATCGATCACCAGCAGAATGACGCGTTTATTCTGGTGAACCGGCTGCTCAAGAATGGCGATGAAGTGTATTGGCTCAAACAACCGGTCAACATTGGCGGCCACGATGTGGGCGCTGGAACAATGTTCGTGCCGGCACGGCAGGAAACCAGCGCCGTCATCCAGAAAGCCGCAAATGAGCTCGGCATCACCGTGCAAGCCGTCGACCACCGGCCTTCGGGCGCAGCATTCAAACTGAAGCCTGTGCGGATCGGTTTATGGGATCAATACGGCGGTTCCATGACATCCGGCTGGCTGCGTTGGATTTTCGAGCAGTTCGAATTCCCGTTCGAAGTGGTGTACCCAGCCACGCTTGACCAAGGCGATCTGGCCAGCCGTTTCGACGTCCTGGTCTTCCCCAGCGGCGCGGCGCCACGCGCCGTGACTTCCTTCAGCCGCCAACCGAGCCCCGACGAAACCCCCGACGAATATCGCAAAATGCTAGGCCGCGTCACTGCCGAAACCACCGTACCCCAGCTCCGCAAGTTCGTGGAAGCCGGCGGCACCATCGTCACTATCGGCGACTCCACCGGGCTAGCCCAATTCTTAGGACTCCCGCTCGCCAATGGCCTGGTGGAAAGAGCTGCCGACGGCAAAGAGCATCCGCTTCCGCGCGAGAAATTCTACGTGCCCGGTTCCGTTCTGCAAGTGAGCGTGGACAACACCAATCCCATCGCTTACGGAATGCCCTCCGTCGCAGACGTATTCTTCGAGAACAGTCCGGTCTTTCGCATGGCTCCCGACGCCGAGTTGAAAGGTGTGAAGCCTGTGGCCTGGTTCCCAAACGCCACTCCATTACGAAGCGGCTGGGCTTGGGGACAAGGATATTTAGAAGGGACTGTAGCCGCGGCCGAAGCTCCGCTAGGCGAAGGAAAAGTGCTGCTGCTTTGCGTGGAAGCCGCCTTCCGCGGCCAGCCGCACGGCACTTACAAGCTGCTGTTCAACTCCATCTATTTCGGCCCTTCGAAGCCGGCAACACTCGCACCGTAGCCCCGCACGTCAGTAAGGGGACAATGTTCGCATGGTCACTTTCGAACAAGTCCGCAAAATCGCGCTGGCACTCCCGAACGTTGAGGAGAGCACTTCCTACGGAACAGCAGCATTCAAAACCAACGGCAAGCTCCTAGCGCGTCTGAAGGAAGACGGAGACTCGTTGGTTGTTGGCACCACCTTCGAAGAACGCGAAGAAATGCTAGCGGAGGATCCTGAGACCTACTACATTACCGATCACTATTTGAAATATCCGTGGATCCTGATCCGCCTGTCACGCGTGTCCCCAGACGCGCTACGCGATCTCATGAACAGAGCCCTGCGTTTGGCATCAACGAAGAACCGCCGCGCCCCCAAACGTCGGCCCGCTCGCTGACCAGCAACCAGCAACCAGCCACCAGCAACCAGCAACCAGCCACCAGCAACCAGCCACCAGCCACCAGCTACCGGCCCCGCAGGTCGCTAGCCGCCGGCAATCCCGGTATCCCCCGCGCATTCATCACCGCCCGCACCACCGCGCGCGCCATAACATCAGCCGCCAGCGCACCGACGGCCCCGTGATCCGCACGGGCCGAAATCGCGCCCGTAGCCACCGCAAAAATAGTATCGCCATCAGCCAGCGTATGCACCGGATTGATAGTACGCGCCAGGCCATCGTGCGCCATCTGCGCGATCTTCGTCATCTGCGTCTTGTCGAAAGCACAATTAGTGGCAACCACTCCAATGGTTGTGTTCTTCCCGGCCTGCAGCTCTACACCACGGCCCGCTCGAATCTGCGCCATCGTGTCCATGAATCCGGCGCCGTCCGGAGTTCGCGCACCGGCAACGATCTGCCCGGTCTTTGGATCCACCACATCTCCCACAGCGTTCACTGCTACAATTGCACCCACCATCAGGCCCGTCTTTGCGATTCGAATGCTCGCTGTACCCAGACCCGATTTCATCGCCTGCTTCTGTCCGAACATCTTCCCCACCGTCGCTCCCGCGCCCGCGCCAACACTACCTTCCGCCACTTTTTCGGACGAAGCACTCTGACATGCCTTATAGCCTGACTCCGCCGTTGGCCGGATCTTCCAATCCCCAACATTCAAGTCATATAGGATGGCAGCCGGCACAATCGGAACCACCGCTGGGCCGAAATGGAATCCCAAACCGTGCTCCTCCAAATACCGGACCACGCCCGTAGCAGCATCCAGGCCATAAGCGCTTCCACCCGAAAGAAGGATCGCTTGCACCTGTTGCGCCATATTGATCGGGTTCAACAAATCGGTTTCGCGGGTGCCAGGCGCTGCGCCGCGCACATCCACGCCCGCCGCGGCGCCCTTCTCGAAAATCAGGACCGTGCATCCGGTTGGACGCCGCGAATCCGTGAAGTGTCCAACTCGGATGCCTTCGACATCCGTGATGCCACCGCCGGGATTCTCTTCCGACATCCCCCGGCCTGCCAGTGCAGCCCCCGCCGCCAATACCGCCGCACCTCGGCCGAACTCCCGTCTTCGCATACTCACACTTTACCCTGCTACGCTCATTGCTAATGGCTCACTCATCCTGGACCTTGGCGCTGCTGTGTGCATCCGCTCTGGCGCAAGATCCCGCAACTCCGGTTTGGAAATTCGCGGTCTCGGGCGATTCCAGAAACTGTGGGGATATCGTGATGCCCGCCATCGCCCGCGGGGTCCTCCACAGCGGCTCGGAATTCTACTGGCATCTCGGTGATTTCCGCGCTATCTACACCTTTGATGAAGATATGGTCCCGCCCGCCAAGCTGAACTTGCCCCGCAAGCCGATGTATATCGCCGCTTATCTCAGCAACGCCTGGCCGGATTTCATCGCCCATCAAATGGCGCCCTTCGGCGATCTTCCGGTTTTTCTCGCGATCGGAAACCACGAGACCATTCCACCCGCCACGCGCGACGCTTGGCTGATTCAGTTCGCGGATTGGTTGGATGATGCGCCAATCCGCTCTCAACGGCTAAAAGATAATCCGCAAGATCGCAAGCTCCGCGCCTATTATCATTGGGTAAAAGCCAACGTCGACTTCATTACGCTCGACAACGCCAGCACGGATCAGTTCGACACAGCGCAGCTCGACTGGTTTCTCAAGCTCATTCAGCGCGATGAAGCATCGCCCGATATCCGGACCATCGTGATCGGAATGCACGCCGCTCTGCCTGGCAGCATCGGACACTCCCACAGCATGGCGGATTGGCCCCAAGGCGACAAATCGGGCCGCGAAGTTTATCAGAAGCTTTGGCACGCCCAGGATTCGGCCCACAAGCGCGTCTACATTCTCGCCAGCCACTCACACTTTTTCATGCAAAACGTTTATCAGACCGCCGATTGGAAAGACAAAGTGCTTCCCGGGTGGATTGTCGGAACCGCCGGCGCAGTCCGCTACCGCATTCCTCCCGAAGCCGGGCTCGCTCAAAAAGCCCAAACAGATGTTTACGGTTACATGATCGGCACGGTAGCCGCCGATGGTTCCATTTCATTCGAATTCCAAAAACTCAGCCTCGAAGATCTCATCGCCGCCGATCAGGGCGCGTTCCCTGATCCCCTCGTCCGTTGGTGCTACAGCGAAAACAAACAGTAGCCTTGCACAGTTGGACCTCAGCTATGGACGCTAGACCTCCCGATACGGGCAGACGCGCCTCCTTTCAGCCTCTTTCAGAGCACTCAATTTCCCACGATCGTTTTGTACACAATGGTTTTGTACACAATGGTGAATGTACACAATGGTGATGTACACAATGGTGATGTACCATGAGATCAACCACACCGAGTGAGGATTTTTGTTCGCATGGATCGGCATCCGGGGGGCACACGCAGGCGTACGATTCTTGGAATGGCGGTTGCTCTCCTGAGCAGTTGCCGGCCGCCACACGCAGGTACGCCGCCGTCGATCGAATTCATTCGTGTTCCTCAAGCCGACGAAGGCGGCCGGGAGAAGCACGACATCATTGAGGGACGCGTAAGCGGCGCGCGTCCCGGCCAGCAGATCGTTCTCTACTCGAAGAGCGGAGTGTGGTGGGTGCAACCGTTGGTGGATCACCCGTTCACGAAACTCAAAGGCTCAATATTCAGCGGCGCCACTCATCTCGGAACAGCGTACGCCGCTCTCCTCGTCGAGCCGGGGTATCGGCCGCCAGATACCCTCAAGGAACTGCCGGCGCCGGGTGGGGGAGTGGCAGCCGTCGCCACCGTAAAAGGCAGTAATACTCCGCCGTCCAAGTCGATCACTTTCTCTGGATATGAATGGAGGGTTCGCGACGCTCCCAGTGCCCGCGGCGGGCGGAATGATTACGATCCGGGAAATGTATGGACAGATGCAGGCGGAGCGCTGCATCTTCGGATCGCAAAGGCCTCCGGCAAATGGACCTGCGCGGAGGTCAGCTTGACGCGCAGTCTAGGCTACGGAAGGTATTCGTTCGTGGTCCGCGATACTTCACACCTTGAGCCGGCGGCGGCCTTCACGATGTTCACGTATGATTATGCCGGCGCCGACGAGAACTACCACGAAATGGACATTGAGATCAGCCGCTGGGGCGATCCGGCCAGCAAGAACGCGCAATATGTCATCCAGCCTTATTACGTGCCCACCAACGTCGTTCGATTTGATGAGCCGCCAGGACCGCTTACCCATTCGTTCCGTTGGGAGCCTGGCCGCGTGTCTTTCAAGACCACGCGTGGCTCCAAAGCAATTTCCGAACGTGTCTTTACATCGGGTGTTCCTTCCCATGGCATCGAATCGCCGCGAATGTGCCTTTACGTTTTCCACAAAGCGCCGATCCCTTTCGAAAACGGGGCCGAGGTAGTGATTGATAAATTTGAATATCTACCGTGAGAGCCGCAGAACGCACTGGATCTTCAGATGGCCTTGGGCCGCACTCCTCATGTTGTGTTTGGCCGGAACCGCACAAGCGCTGGATCCCAATCGGACCATGTCCCAGTACATCCGCGACCAGTGGAGCGCCGAGCAGGGATTTCCGGGCGGAGCCGTCTACGCCATCGCACAAACCAATGACGGCTACCTTTGGATCGGCGCCGAGAACGGCTTGGTTCGTTTCGACGGACTAAGCTTTCGCCTTTACAATCACACCAACACACCTGTGTTCCCCACCGGCCCGGTCTTGGGCCTGACCACGGATGCAGATGGAAATCTTTGGATTAGGCCACAGGAGCAAGGTTTGCTGCGCTACCGTGGCGGGGCATTTGAAATAGTCTTTCCGCTAACCGGTGGCGAAGAAGCTGTTGTCACGGCGATGGGCCGGGATTCGCATGGTGACGCCCTATTCGCGCGAGCGAATCGACTGTTTCGATATGGAAGTGGGAAATTTACGCTTCTCACCTCCCCCTCGGAGCCCACACGATTAGTGATTTCCATGGCGCAAACACGCGATGGTAAGGTGTGGATGGGAACACGAGATGCCGGATTGTTCTATCTGAGCGGCGTCCGGGTTACGAGTGTTGCGCTAGGACTGCCGGACCGGAAGGTCAATAGCCTGCAGCCCGCGGGCGAACGCGACTTGTGGATCGGTACTGACAACGGTATCGCGCGCTGGAACGGGACCGAACTCACGCGAGCGGGCACCCCTCGTTCTCTCGATCACGTCCAGATTTTGGGAATTAGCATCGACCACGACTCAAACATTTGGGTTGCAAGCGCACACGGGCTGTCGCGAATTAATAGCGCGGGTCCCACGGTTACGGAGGAACGCGTCCAACCCGTCGCCAGCGGCGTCAGTGCATTGTTTGAGGATCGGGAAGGGGATTTCTGGGTGGGGAATTCGCGCGGCATCGAGCGCTTTCGTGACACGCTTTTTCTGACGTACGATTCTTCCGGAACTCCGGGTTCGAAGAACGATGGGCCCCTCTATGTCGACGCCGCCGGCCGCACATGGTTCGCTCCTTCAGATGGCGGCCTATTTTGGGTTAAAGGAGATACAACCGGGCGAATATCCGATGCCGGCCTGGATAACGACGTTGTCTATTCGATCTCGGGCGGCGACGATGAATTGTGGATCGCGCGGCAGAAGGGAGGGCTCACGCATTTGCGATCACGGGGCAGCTGGTTGACCAACGAGACTTACACCGCGCGGAACGGGCTCGCGCAAAACAGCGTGTACGTAGTTCATCGCAATCTTGACGGAACGGTTTGGGCCGGGACTCTCGGTGCCGGTGTCAGCAGATTCCAGAACGGCCGCTTCACAACATTTACAACCGCGAACGGTCTGGCTTCCAACACGGTTAGCGCCATCGAAGAGAGTTCGGATGGCAGCATGTGGTTCGCCACCCCGAACGGCCTGAGCGCGTTCGCGGGGGACCGCTGGCGGGTCTATACCGGCCGCGATGGTTTACCTCCCGGAGGCGTCAACTGCCTGCTGGAGGACTCCAGCGGAGTGCTTTGGATCGGTACGGCCGACGGTCTTGCGTTTCTACATTCCGGCCCCGTTCAGATCCCTCGGGCTATGCCCGAATCATTGCATGAACCGGTGCTTGGCATCACCGAGGACAGAACTGGATGGCTGTGGATCGCCACTTCGAATCACGTGCTACGTTTGAATCGGGATAAGTTGCTCGCCGGTGCACTCGCTGACTCAGATGTGCGAGAGTTCACGAGCGAGGATGGCCTGCACGGGGGAGGTGTGAACCGGCAACGCTCGGTTGTGCGCGATCCCTTGGGGAGGATTTGGTTCTCCCTCAATAACGGCATTTCCGTGGTGGATCCCGCGCGATTGAATGGAAATTCGGTTCCGGCGCCGATTCACATGCAGACAGTTTCGGCGGATGGAACCATGCTGAATCTCGAGGGGCCTCTACGCATACCCTCCGCACGTCGCCGGGTCACTTTCAGTTACATCGGGCTGAGTCTTTCGATGCCCAGCCGCATCAAATATCGATACATGCTGGACGGATTCGATCACGGCTGGAGTGAACCAGTGGCCGCTCGCGAAGCTGTTTACACTAATCTGAGCCCCGGTTTTTATCGCTTTCAGGTGATGGCTCGCAACAAGGAAGGCGTTTGGAACACTGAGGGCGCCGCGGTACAATTTGAAATCCAACCGGCGCTCTGGCAGACCTTCTGGTTTCAGCTATCTTGCGTACTGGCGTCGATAGCCACGGCGCTGGCGCTATATCGCTATCGGCTGCGCCAGTTGACCAGACAGCTGAACGTCCGCTTTGAGGAACGGTTGGCCGAGCGTACGCGCATCGCGCAAGAGTTACACGATACACTTTTGCAAGGGTTTCTCAGCGCCTCTATGCAGCTGCATGTCACGGTTGACGGATTGCCCGAAGGGTCGCCGGCCAAGCCGCCTCTAAACCGCGTCCTCCAACTGATCGGGCAGGTGACTGAAGAGGCGCGGAATACGCTGCGTGGCCTTCGCTCCCATGAAGACCACGCTCCGGATCTCGAACAGGCCTTCTCGCGCATCCGGCAGGAGCTGGCTATCCAGGATGATATTAAGTTCCGGGTCATTGTGGAGGGCAGACCCCGGCCTTTGCACCCGCTGCTGCGTGACGAGGTGTACCGGATTGGCCGTGAAGCGTTAGTAAACGCATTCCGCCACTCTCACGCACGGCAAATTGAAGCTGCACTCGAATATGGCAGCGACCAATTACGCATCCAGGTTCGCGATAACGGCTGCGGGATTGACCCCGAAGTGCTGCGGTCGGGACGCGATGGACATTGGGGACTTCCCGGCATGCGGGAGCGCGCGGAAAGAATCGGGGCGCGGCTCATTGTTTGGAGTAGCGCCGCGGCAGGAACCGAAGTGGAGTTGTCTATCCCCGGCCATATTGCTTTCGCCGCCGGCTCTCGCGGTGGACTATTGAAATGGTTTGCGAGATTCTATCCGGGCAGAGGGGAAGCCGGGGCTTCAGACATCGGCGGCCGGGAAAAAATAAAATGAGCGAACTCACAAAAATCCGAGTGTTGTGCGTTGACGATCACCCACTGCTCCGGGAAGGGATTGCCGCTATGATCAACAATCAACCAGATATGATCCTGGTGGCGGAAGCCGCGAGCGGAAGCGAAGGTATTCAAAAGTTCCGGGAGCTGCAGCCCGACATCACGCTCATGGACCTCCGCCTCCCTGATATGAGCGGTATCGATTCCTTGATCGCGATTCGAACGGAATTTTCCGAAGCGCGAATTGTAATGCTCACCACGTTTGAGGGCGATGTGGAGATCCAACGGGCCCTCGAAGCCGGTGCTCGCGGCTATCTGCTCAAGAGCATGCCTCCGCGAGACCTGGTGGAAGCGATCCGCCAGGTCCACGCAGGGAAAAAACGTGTTCCCCCGGAGGTGGCGGCGCATCTGGCTGAGCACATGAGCGACGAGGAGCTGACCGGGCGCGAGATCGATGTGCTTCGCCACATTGCCGGTGGAAACCGGAATCGGGACATCGCCGAACAGTTGTTTATCTCGGAGGAGACGGTGAAAGTTCACATCAAGCACATCATGGAGAAGCTGGGCGCGAGCGATCGTACGCAAGCGGTTGCGATCGGTGTACGCCGCGGCATCATTCAACTGTGAGGCGCGCAAACTCTCGTGGGGCAGGGCCGTGCCCTGCCAGCCGTCTCGCCCCGGACCCCGGAGGGCATGGCACTGCGATACCACAAAAGTGTTACAAAAAGATTCCAAGGTGGAGGGATTCGGTTTAAATTGGCACCCTTTACTGTTATGTTGGGTGCTCTTGAAGAACACCCAGGAGGCTCGAGCTGCAGAGGCTCTTTTCGACGTTTCCGGGCGGGTGGCCCGGAGTAGGCCTGCTACTGTTGCGCGGAGCGGTTGGCGTGATCGCGTTAGCGCAGGGGATATTCTACCTGGCCGGTTCGTCTAGTCCGGCAGTCAGCACTTGGATATCCGGTTTACTAGCGATCGCTGCTGGTGCATCGCTCTTGCTTGGGTTTCTCACCCCGCTCGGAGGCGCCATCGCCGCATTGGGCTGTCTAGGTACGATGCTTGCATGGTTTCCTGCGCCGGTGCCCAATCTGATTGATCTAGAATTATCCCCGATCCTGCTGATCGTCGTGGCCTGTGCCATCATACTTCTCGGCCCGGGAGCACTATCCATTGATGCGCGTTTGTTCGGACGGCGAGAGATCATCATCCCTCGGCCTTCCCAGCGGCCGCAGTAGCGCTGATACCACAATCGTGGTAGTCTCCCAACCCGCTAACAGTGGTAGCCAGAAACTATTCCATCTCGGGATGGTTTCCTGGTCGGGGGCCCTCATAGTTGGTTGAGGAGAAAACCATGATTTTGAGTGCATTCACTCTCTTTCACGTAGTCCTAAGCCTGGTGGCCATCGCTTCAGGATTTGTTATCGTTTACGGACTGCTCGTGTCCAAACGTCTGGATGGCTGGACGGCGCTCTTTCTGGCGACTACGGTGGCCACCAGCGCAACCGGCTTTCTCTTCCCGGTTCACCACTTCATGCCGTCTCACGTGTTCGGCATCATATCCCTGATCGTGCTGGCGTTCGCCATCTTGGCACGCTATCGTTACCGTCTGGCGGGTGGCTGGCGCAGGACCTATGCGATCACCGCGGTGGTTGCGCTCTACCTGAACGTCTTTGTCTTGATCGTCCAGCTTTTCGAAAAAGTTCCTGCGCTCAATGAATTGGCCCCTACCCAGAGTGAGACGCCGTTCAAAATTGCGCAGCTTGTGGCCCTGCTAGTTTTCGCCGTCCTGGCAACTCGCGCGGCCATGAAATTCCATAGCGAGCCCCTCCATTCGGCCTAACCCAACGGATGGCAAGCGCGAACTTTAAGAAGCCAAAGACACTTCGTTGTTGGATGCAAGGGATTCCAATACACGTGATACCAATCATGGGGCACTTGCATCTCACATCCATGCGTGGGGCAGCCATAAAGGGAACCGGCGTACCATTGTTCAAAGGAGATCAACCTTGAAAAACACACTTGACGCCCGGGCAACCGTTTTCCTGCTGGCCTCCATCGGGGCGGTCGGCTGTACCAAGAGTACCGCCGCACGGTCCGTCGATCCGCTGGCCGTCGAGGTGGTGCAGGTCGAACAGAAGGACGTTCCGGTTTACGGCGAGTGGATCGGCACACTGGATGGGCTAGTGAATGCGGACATCAAAGCGCAGGTATCCGGCTACTTGATGAAACAGGAGTATACGGAAGGATCTTTCGTTCAGCGCGGCCAGTTGCTGTTCCAGATTGACCCGCGGCCGTTCGAAGCCGCGGTGGATCAGGCGCAAGGGCAACTGGCGCAGGCCACCGGACAACTGGCACAGGCCAAAGCACAGCTCACGCAGGCCGAAGCGCAGGTGGCGGTGGCGGAAGCGAATCAAAGAAGAACGCAGCTGGATGTCGACCGCTACATTCCTCTCGCCAAGCAGGAGGCCATCACGCAGCAGGATCTGGACAATGCCACGCAGAATAACTTGGCTGGGAAGGCACAGGTGCAATCCGCCAACGCTCAAGTGGAAACCGCCCGAGCCCAGATCCAAGCCGCCGGTGCCACGGTGCAAGCAGCCAAGGCAAACCTCGAGACAGCGCAGCTGAACCTTGGTTTCACGCGCCTTATATCGCCGATCGATGGAATCGCCGGAATCGCCCAGCTACAGGTGGGCGCGTTGGTGAGCGCGGCTAGCCCGCCGGTGACTACGGTTTCGACAGTGGATCCGATTAAGGCCTATTTCACAGTGAGCGAGCAAGAATACCTGGATTTCCACAGACGTTACTCCACGCAAGAGAGCCTGGATGCAGAACGGAAGCAGTTGAAGCTTGAGCTTATTTTGTCGGATGGCACCACCTATCCGCGGACCGGCAGCTTCTTCTTCGCAGACCGCCAAGTGAACGAAAGCACGGGCGCGATACGAGTCGCCGGACTCTTTCCCAATCCAGGGAACACTCTCCGGCCCGGACAGTATAGCAAGATCCGCACGTCTATCCGCACTGAGCTAGGGGCGTTGCTTATCCCGCAGCGCGCTGTCTCGGAATTGCAGGGCGCGTACCAGGTCGCGGTGGTGAACCCCGACAACAAAATCGAGATTCGAAAGGTCACGCCGGGCACTCGATCAGGTACGCTTTGGATCATCCAGCAAGGTCTGAAACCTGGAGAACGGGTGGTTGCGGAAGGCGTGCAAAAAGTGCGTCCCGGCATGCAGGTGAGCCCCAAGCCATACATGGCCGCTGTGACAGGTCAGAGATAACGCCCATGTCAAAATTCTTCATCAACCGTCCGATCGTGGCGATGGTGATCGCCATTCTGATGGTCATTGTGGGAGCCGTTAGCATAGCTGGGTTGCCGGTAGCGTTGTTTCCGCAAATAGCACCCCCCGAAGTTCAGGTAACAGCCGTCTACACGGGCGCCGACGCTCAGACCATAGAACAATCCGTGGCTACTCCGATCGAGCAGCAAATGAGCGGCGTCGACAACATGAACTACATGTACTCGCTCAACGCCACGGCCCATGGCGATCTGCGGCTGATTGTCGACTTCGACGTAAAAACTGATCCGAACATCGATCTCATTCTGGCCCAGAGTCGCGAAACATTGGCGGCCTCGCAGCTCCCGGCCGACGTCAACGCTTACGGAGTCACCGTTCAGAAAACCCTCACTGCGCCGCTGATGCTGATCAGCCTGAATTCCCCGAATAGCGCTTATGACGCGCAGTTTCTGGCGAACTACGCTTATATCAACCTTAACGATCAGCTAACGCGCGTTCCAGGGATCGGCAGCGTTCAAGTGTTCGGCGCCGGCCAGTACGCGATGCGGTTGTGGGTGAGGCCGGATCAACTGGCCAAACTAGGGATCACCGTTCCCGATATCGTGAATGCGATCCAGTCACAGAATACCGTTAACCCGGCCGGGCAGGTTGGAAGCGAGCCTGCGCCCAAGGGCCAGGAATTCACTTATTCCGTGCGGGCGCGAGGCCGGCGAATATCTCCGGAAGATTTCGGTCAAATCGTAATACGGGAAACGCCGGATGGAGGAATCGTGCGGGTCAAGGATGTCGCCCGCATTGAGTTAGGTTCTCAGGATTACACCCTGGTCGGCCGCTTAAATGGGAAACCCAGCGCCATAATCGCGGTTTATCAATTGCCCGGGTCGAACGCCGTCCAGGCCGCGCAGGGCGTCAATAAGCTGATGGCGGAAGCCAAGAAACGTTTCCCGGAGGGTGTCGACTACTCCGTGCCTCTGGACACCACACTTGCGGTTACGGAAGGAATTCGAGAGATCATCGTAACCCTGTTGATCGCGATTGTGTTGGTAATTATCGTGGTATACATCTTCCTCCAAGGCTGGCGCGCCACGCTGATTCCTTTGCTGGCTGTCCCGGTATCGCTGGTTGGCACC
Source organism: Bryobacteraceae bacterium (assembly GCA_036008345.1). GTDB lineage: Bacteria > Acidobacteriota > Terriglobia > Bryobacterales > Bryobacteraceae > Palsa-89. The sequence continues at coordinate 92,063 of DASYNU010000026.1, read as the reverse complement.
TTCGTCTTCTTCCCCGCTTTTGGTTTCTCCATCAATACGCTTTCGCTCTTCGGTCTGGTACTCGCCATCGGTCTGGTGGTGGATGACGCCATCGTAGTGGTTGAGGCAGTGGAACGTCATATCGAGAATGGCGTGGCTCCGAAAGAAGCGGCCTTCCGGGCCATGGAGGAAATCTCGGGCCCCGTCATTGGGATCGCGCTGGTCCTTTCTGCGGTATTTGTCCCGACGGCATTCATCCCTGGCATCACCGGACGCCTCTATCAACAGTTCGCCGTAACCATTGCGATCTCGGTGATCCTATCGGCTTTCAACGCGCTCTCGCTTAGCCCGGCGCTGGCTGCGATTATTCTCAAACCGAAGAAGCCCAGCCAAGGGCTACTGAGGCGGTTCTTCAATTGGTTTAATCGCGTGTTCCAGCGGGGCCAGAACAGCTATGTCCATTGGTCCGGAGTGCTTGTCCAAAAGAGTGCCGTCGCGTTGGTGTTGCTGGTGGTGTTCGGTGTGGCCGCTGGGTTCTTCAGCAGCAAGATACCAACGAGCTTTCTGCCGGATGAAGATCAAGGCTATCTTTACATCAACATGCAGCTTCCCAGTGCGGCATCGCTGCAACGCACTGAAGAAGTTGCCACAAAGATCGAGAAGGTTCTGGGGCAAACTCCCGGCGTCAAATCCACCGCCAGCGTCATTGGCTTCAGCTTGCTCAGCTTGGTGAGGACCAGCTACAACGCGTTTTTCTTTGTGACCCTGACGGACTGGAAAGACCGCGATTCGCGCGCACTACAATTTCAGGAAATCAAGCAGCACATCAACCGGGAGCTGAGCCAGATACCGGAGGCTGTCGCTTTCGACTTCTCGCCTCCGGCCATCCCCGGCGTGGGTACATCGGGTGGGTTTAGCTTTGTGTTGGAAGATCGAGCCGGCAAGGATGTCGAATTTCTCGCGAACAATGTGAATGCCTTTATGGCGGCTGCACGCAAACGTCCCGAGATCGCGGGCGTTAGCACAACTCTGCTTCCCAGCGTCCCTCAGCAGTTCATCAATGTGGATGAGGACAAGGCGCTCAAGCTGGGCGTGCCGATCAGCGACCTCTATCGGACCATCCAGGCATTCATGGGCGGCCTATTCATTAATTACTTCAACGAATTCGGACGCCAATGGCAGGTCTATATCGAAGCTGAAGGCGAATACCGCACGCGGGCGGAAAATGTAGGGCTGTTCTTTGTGCGAAACAACAGAGGCGAAATGGCGCCGCTCTCGTCCTTGACGAAATTTGAATCGCGCCCCGGCCCCGAGTTCACCATGCGCTACAACATGTACCGATCGGCGCAAATCAATGGCGCGGCCGCGCCCGGCTATAGTTCCATTCAGGCGACGAAAGCGCTGGAGGAAGTTTTCGAGCAAACCATGCCGCGGGAAATGGGCTACGACTACCTGGGGATATCCTTTCAGGAGAAAAAGGCGCAGGAGGGTGTACCGCCGGCGGTAATCTTCGGGTTCTCTCTCCTGTTTGTCTTCCTGATTCTCGCGGCGCTCTACGAGAGCTGGACGCTGCCGTTCAGCGTTTTGTTAAGCACGCCGATAGCAGTGTTCGGCGCTTTCGCAGTGTTGTGGTTGCGCCGGGTTGTCATAGGCGCTCTCTACCCGCCTTACATGGTTCAAATCGAGGGCGATGTGTATTCGCAGATCGGACTGGTGATGTTGATCGGGCTGGCGGCGAAGAATGCGATTCTGATTGTCGAGTTCGCCAAGGACGAATTCGAAAAAGGAAAGAATCTGGTGGACGCCGCGCTCGAAGGCGCCCGCCTCCGTTTGCGGCCGATTCTTATGACGTCGTTCGCGTTCATTCTTGGCTGCGTACCCTTATGGACGGCATCCGGAGCGGGTTCGGTGGCGCGGCAGATCATGGGGACGACGGTGATTGGGGGCATGCTCGCAGCCAGCCTCATCGGCATATTCTTTGTTCCCGCAATCTTCTATGTGGTGGAGCGGGTTTCAGGCGCCGGCAAGGAGCATGCGCCCGGGGCTGTACCGGAGCCCGCGCACGGAGATTGAAACTATGCAGAAATCTTCCGCGGCAGTTAGCTTGATCGCGATTCTTTCTACCGGTTGCACCATGGGACCGAACTATCATCGGCCCCCGATTCAGACTCCCGATTCCTTCCGCGCCCCCACGCCCGTGCTGAATGATCCGGCGTCCTTGGCGGATCTCAAATGGTGGGACGTCTTCAAGGATGAACAACTGCAGGAATTGGAGCGGACGGCGCTGGTCCAGAACTACGACCTGCGCGATGCGGTTGCGCACGTGGATGCCGCGCGGGCCAATTTGGGAATCACGCGTTCCAATCAGTACCCAAACTTCGAGGCGGATGGGAGCCTATCTACGGTCCGTCTTTCCAGAAACGGCGAAACTCCTCTGCCTGCATCCTTCGTCCCATCCCAAAACCGCACCTTTGGAAGCGCCACCCTGAGCTTGCTCTCTTTCGAGCTGGATATCTGGGGGCGGCTGCGTCGAGCCACGGAAGCTGCGCGCGCGAACCTTCTGGCATCTGAAGAGACCCGGAAGGCCGTGGTAACCACGCTGGTGAGCGACGTGGCCAGCGCATACTTGAGCTTGCGCACGCTGGATTATCAACTGGACATCTCCGAGCGCACCCTAGCCACGCGCCGCGCATCCTTGGAGCTGATCAAACAACGGCGCGTGGGTGGTGTGGCGACCCGGCTGGATGTGCGCCAAGGGGAACAGCTGGTTTACACGGCGACCGAGACCATCCCCACCCTGCAGCAGCAGATCGAGCAGACCGAGAATCAGATCAATCTCCTGCTCGGCAAGAATCCCGGCGAGGTAAAGCGCGGCCGCAGTCTCACGGAGCAGCAACTGCCGGACGTGCCGCCGGGCTTGCCTTCAGCGTTGCTGGAGCGCCGGCCGGATATTCGGGCAGCCGAGCAGAATTTGGTCGCGGCCAACGCCCAGATCGGAATCGCCAAGGCTGCCTACTTTCCTCAAATCAGCCTGACCGGATTTCTGGGTGGACAAGGGAACCAGCTTTCCAGCCTCTTCAGCGGTCCAAGTAGGGTTTGGAGCCTTGCGCCCCAGGTAGCCCAGCCCATTTTTACGGCCGGCAGGCTTAAATCAAATGTAAAGCTGACGGAGGCGCTGCAGCAAAGCGCGCTCATCCAGTATGAGAAGGCCATTCAGACTGCCTTTTCCGAGGTGTCCGACGCCCTCATCGCGCATCAGCGTGTGCGCGAGAGCCGTATCCAGCAAGAGCTGCTGGTAGCTGCGCTTCAGGACCGGACGCAACTGGCCTACGTGCGGTATCGCGGAGGCGTCGACACTCTGCTGAATGCGCTGGATGCCGACCGCGACCTATTCCAAGCGGAACTCGATCTATCCCAGATTCGTTTGAATGAATTGCTCAGTGTAGTGCAGCTTTATAAATCGCTGGGAGGCGGCTGGCAGTAGAGGCGCCTCACCGTGAGCACCCCAAGAACTGGATCGCGGCCGGCATTCTTCGCATCAAACATAGTGTTCTGGTGGAGCACTGAAACGTAATTCGGTTGCACATTCAAAGTCAGCGCTATTTCAACAACGGAGAAAACAATGTCCAAGAAACTCGAAGGTAAGATCGCTCTCATCACGGGCGGCAGTGCCGGCATCGGCCTCGCGACTGCAAAGCAGTTCGTCGAAGAAGGCGCCTATGTCTACATCACTGGCCGCCGGCAAACGGAGCTGGATGCTGCGGTCGCCTCCATCGGTTCCAACATCACTGGCATCCAGGGAGACGTCGCCAAGCTAACGGACCTGGACCGGATCTTCGCGCAAATCCGCAAAGAGAAAGGACGCCTCGACGTAGTCTTCGCCAACGCGGGCCTCGGAGAAATGGGGGCGCTCGGTAACATCACCGAAGAGCATTTCGACACCACCTTTAACGTCAATGTAAAGGGCGTCTTATTCACCGTGCAGAAGGCTCTTCCGCTGATGCCGAATGGTGCGTCTATTATCTTGAATGCCTCCATCGTCGACATCAAGGGTTTCCCTGCCTTCAGCGTCTACTCGGCTACCAAGGCCGCCGTACGCTCCTTTGCGCGCACTTGGACCACGGACTTGAAGGACCGGGGCATTCGAGTCAACGTCGTCAGCCCGGGACCGATCGATACGCCGCTCCTCAATGAGACATTCTCCAACCCTGAGGCCAAGAAGGCGCTGGCTTCCACCGTCGTTATGGGCCGCCTTGGCCGCCCCGACGAACTCGCCAAGCCCGTTGTCTTCCTCGCTTCGGACGATGCCAGCTTCATCACTGGCGCCGAGCTGTACGTTGATGGGGGCGCGGCCCAGGTTTAGGAGAACGCTATGTCAATCACCAACCAAGGAAAAGGGCTAGCCGCTAAAAGTGGAGAATTCCGGATTGGAAACGACCTCCGCATCGCTCGCCTCGGGTTCGGCGCCATGCGGCTCACCGGTAAAGGAATCTGGGGCGAACCGGCGGACCGGGCCGAAGCCATCCGCGTAGTGCGGCGCGCCGTGGAGCTCGGAATCAACTTTATCGACACAGCGGATGCCTACGGCCCCGGCGTCAGCGAAGAGATTATTGCCGAGGCTTTGCATCCGTACCCGGCAGGTTTGGTCATCGCCACAAAGGGCGGGTTCGAACGGCCGGGTCCGGACCGATGGGTGGAAAACGGAAGGCCGGAACATTTGAAATCCGCCTGCGAAGGAAGCTTGCGGCGGTTGAAGCTGGATCGGATTGATCTTTATCAGTTGCACCGGATCGACCCGAAAGTTCCAGCCGAAGACCAACTCGGCGCTCTGAAGGATCTGCAGGCACAAGGCAAGATTAAGCACATCGGTTTGTCGGAAGTAAGCGTCCGCCAGATCCGGCATGCTCAAACGATTGTGCCGATTGTCAGCGTCCAGAATCGCTACAGCGTGTCCGACCGCGCGTACGAAGAGGTCCTGGAATACTGCGGACAGCAACGGCTCGGTTTTATTCCGTGGTTTCCGCTAGCGGCCGGTCAGTTAGCCGGCGCGCGCAGTACGGTAAGCCGCGTGGCCGCGCAATTGAAAGCGACGCCCTCGCAAGTGGCGCTGGCCTGGCTGCTGGCGCGATCGCCAGTTATCCTGCCGATCCCAGGGACATCCCGCGTTCAGCATCTGGAAGAAAACGTCGCCGCAGCGAATTTGAGGATTGACGAGAATACCATGCAGTCGCTAGGGGAAATGGCGCGTGCCAGCTAGCCACCGGTCGCTTACGCTCGCGGCTCTGAAAGATGTGTGACCGAACCGCGACCGTGAGGAAGCCGGTGCCTTGACCTACGCCGGAAAGCCGCCATCCATCCACGCTTTGAACAAAGCTATTTCGTCCTGAGTCAGTGGCGGATACGGCGGAGGAGGCATGTTGGGCGGCGTCACGGGGGTCCCAGGAGTCCACAGGATTTGGTTATAAATCATGGACGCGTTGGCCTTGACGTCGGCGAAGCTCGTTAAATCCAGCCGCCACATCATCGAATCACGGAACTGCCGGAAAATGGGAACTATGTCTTTTTCGAATGATACGGACGAGTCCATCTTCAGCCTCCTCCAACTTGTCGAGCTCGATCTTTGACTAAGCCGCGACCGGGAGGAAGCGATACCACAAATCCCGCTGGTCTCAGGTTCGTACTTCCTCCCGGTCGCGGCTCGGTTTTTCGCTGCTTCATTTGGAATCCGGCAGCGAGTAAATCCGAAGCACGCCGCCGCGCTTGCCGAACACCAGCGCACCCGCAACCACGAAGTCGCCCGCAATGGCCGGGCCCAGACAATATCCGTAGCCTCCGTTGAAACCTCCGGTTTGTTCGCCGAGCTGGTCTTCCCACAGCATCTTGCCGCTATAGGCGTCGAACGCGTAAACGGCGATTTTCGAAGTGGAGCAGAAAACCACGTCATTGACCACGGCCGGCGAACTCAATCCCGATTCCCCGGGCGTGCGATACATCGGCGGCTGCGGATTCACATACAGGCGTGGATCGCTCGAATCCATTTCCCAAGCATCGTCCAGCGTTTCCCAATCCAGCGCCCGCAAGAAAGGAGTGGTTGCGTAATCGATACCCGCTTCCACCGTGTGATAGTTGTTACCGCCGATGCCGATATAAATTCGCCCCAGATCGGAGTAAATGGCGGGCGTGCTGTAAGTACCCGAATAATTCTCCTGATCCTCGCCGTCGGACATCCGATTCGGAACCAGCGGATCCAGCCGGAGATCGTTGGGGCCGACGTGCGGGTCCACCGACGGGATCTGTCTGCCGTCGTTATAGTAAGGCAGCAGTTGCCGCCAGCGAACCAACTGCATGCTGACTGCATCCAGCACGAAGAATCCGCCATTCTTACAGCCGGCCGCCAACAACCTGCGTCCGTTCACAGTGAAGAGCACGGGCGAACCGCCGAAATCGACATCTACGTCGGTTTTACGATAACTGCTTTCAGCTAGCGCCTGAAAAAATCCACGGAACTCGCCCGAAGTGGCATCCAGAGCCAATATTCCGTTGGAGAAGCCTTTGGATGGGAGCGTGGAATCCGGCACCGGATTGCCGGTGGTACAGTAAATCCGCCCCAGCAGATCATCGTAAGCGATGGCCGACCAAACCGAGCAACCGCGAGTAGGCGGATTGCGCGGACCGACGCTGAAGAGCGCTGGAAGGTCGCCCTTGACTACGGCGGGAGGCAGAACATTAGGCCGGTTCGCAACTCCCTCCTCGAACGGACACACGCAGTAGACCCAGTTCACGTTCCCCGTCGCCATGTCCAGACAGAATACGAAGCCGAACAGCGCGGGATTCTCGCCTTCCCCTATCCCCACGTATACGCAGCCATTCAAAATATCGGTCGCCACCAGCGGCGAACTCCAACCGGCGGCGGGCGGATAGCCAACCGGCCCGGCATTGGTGACAGGCTGATTGTGCTCCGCGTCCGCATGCCGCAGATCGGTCACCCAAAGAAGGTGCAAATCGTCCGCGGAGAGGCAATAGATTTTTCCGTTGAACGCGGTGAAGAAAACTTGGCCGTTGATTACGGCGGCCGTGCAACCCATACCCATGAACCCGTGCGAGTCGCCTTCTGCCGCATCGATGTTCCATTCAAAAACCGCAGTTGTCTTTCCGGTCGCCGCGTCGATCTTGAGGAACTGCCCGCCATTGGCTCCTGGCGCCAGATGGCTGTTGGCGAGCCCGACGTAGACGAAATCATCCACTATGGCGGGAACGGAAAGCACGGGCCCGGGAATCTCGATATCGTGTAGAAGTTTCAGGCTGCCGGCATTTCGCGAGGTAATCCGGCTGCCCGTCGCGAGGCCCGTGTGCGCTTGATCGCCATGGTACATCCACCAATTCGATTTGGGCATGTCGCTACTCTTTTACCGGCGTGTATTCGAAGGATGGCCCGGCGGTCTGTCCCGGCACTGTTTCTGTGGCCATCAATACCAGCGCCTGCGCCTTCATGGATTCCATCAACCCGATAGCCGGTCCTAATCGATCGGACTGTCCGTTAAAAGTAAGTTGCAGTGCCTTCAACAGGCTGGTGTAAGTGGAATTAAAAGCCTCATTCAGACTGCGTGCTCTTGATCCTGCTGGATATGCGGTTCCCTTCGGATTCGCAATCACGGGCCACACCCCGGCCGGGTCGAACGAAATGTTGTGGCCGCCATAAGCAAAGTCCGGCGGTGGAGCCGGGTTTCGAATCACTTTCTTTCCGTAGTAGATTTCCGCAAAGCGATAGTAGTGGGCCAGCTCGTGTTCCGGATCGAACGGCGATGTAGTCGACCCCTCTCCCTGCGCCACGATCAGCTTGATTGCCTCAACCGCGGATTCGACGTTGTGTACGTGTATGATCTGCAGGGGCCCGAAGCCGGTGATCAGTTGCTTCTTTGGATCGCCAGTGAAAATCCCATCGCCGAGCGTCCGGAGCTGGTCGATGATCTTTGCATAGAACTGCCCGATGGTGGTTGGTTTTTCGCCTTCCGCCAGTTTCAGCACCGGCATGTGCAGCGGATCTTCCGGCTCCTCGATTACCATGAACGTGTCCTCGACCACTTGCTTCGAGAACGGCGCCAGACCAACCGTCAATTCGCTTTCCACGCCGCCGGGCAACGGTCCTGGATACTTGGGAATGAAGTTCGGATCGTCGATTTTGGGGGTGCCCGAAATTGCGTTGAGAATGTTGCAATCCAGCGCCATGTGCAGCATCTCTTCAAGGACAATCGATTTGATCAGTCCCACGATCTCCGCATTCGCGCCCGGCTTGATGGAATACAGAGCGTACAGATACGGCGGAATGGTAGCGTGTTCGAGTTCGATGGCATTCTGCAGGGCGCAGCGCAAACCTTCCACGGTTCCGTTCAAGTCCTGAAACAGCTCGGCTCTTAGATGAACCATAGGCGCACTCCGTACCGCTAAACGCTATTTTTTGTAACCAGATTGAAGTAAGTCATTTCCGGCAGTAAGGATACTCTACTAGAACGACGGGAAAAAGGAAAGCTGTATTGTTACCAAAAGTTACTCACAGCGGCCAGGCTTACTGTGAAGCAGCAAACTTTTACCCCTTAGCCACAGGCTGTAGTATTTATTAAGGCAAAAATATTGCTCCGCTTACACGGAAACTGCGTATAATGACTCAACCATGTCTCAGGAAACGTTTGCCTGAATGGCGTCACTATAAGCTGGGGAGTGATTCATGAGCAATATCGTCATCACCGTTAATGCAAGCAGTGCGGGTGATGGATTTCTGATTGCGCCCGACAACGGCATCAACTTCTCGGTGCCACTCAACCTGAGCACCAACGACCACACTACGGTGATGGCCACAATCGACGCCACTCCGAACGGGGCCGGCGTGGCCTTGCCCCCCGGTATCATCAGCATCGGCCCGGCCGGTACCGTGATTTCGATCTTTGCGACGGCAGCGAGCGCGGCCCGGGGCGACACGGTGATCAACGTTCACGTCGGCGCCGTGACCACTTCGTTCAGCTTAACCGCCATCAGCAATCCGGAGATCTGGTTCTCGGGCCGGTTTGAGGCCCGCTTTGCGACGGACAACGACTGGTACAACGATCCGAAAGGAACGTGGGGGGCGGGGAATGATGGCATCAATGCTCTAGGCAACGGCAGCAGTCCTTTACTGGGGGGGCCGGGTTACACCTTCTGGCTGGAGGGTGAGCCTGAGTTTACGCCCACGGGCAAAGATGCGCATGGCGTTCCCTTAAACGTTCCCACGACAATCGACAAGACGGGGGTCGGCAGGGTGGTTCGCTTCAATAACCCCGTTGCCCTCCGCTCCCACGCGGCGCCTGTCGCTACCGCCGTGGCCGGGATCCGTGGTGCGCTCAGTACCTCCGCCCCGGAATATTTCACGGCCGGCGATCCCGTGATCGGCGCGGCAGTTAATCTGGGTCCGGACACCTATCTGGCCCAAAATTGGCAGGCAAACCTCCCGACTGATCCGCCACCGAAAGAGACTACCGGCGGAGCTACCACCGAGCATATGGCTTGCTTCGAGTTCCATATCGAAGGCTTCTTCTCCGGACAACCCTCCTACACCGGGAAGCCCGGCACGACGGACGATCGCCCGCAGTCTACTGGGTTCAACCCCATGTCGGACGACCCTAACTCACCCATCCCCACCACCACCGGAGTCCTCGATTTCACTACGTTTACCACCGCGCGCCAAACTGCCCTCCAGCATGACTACGACCACGTTCTGACCGCCTCCGACAGACCTACCCTAAGCGCCAGCGGCGTCCCGATGGCGGGGACTGGGTCGGTCGCCGGCCGCAACCTGGTTCGGCGGCTCCAGGCGTTGGCGTCGGCAACCGGGACGTTGCCCTCCTTCGGGACCACAGGTGGAAGGCCAGGATCCGATTCCACCGCGTGGGGTTTCCAGGAGGAGTATGAGAACGGGCAGGTCAACACCAGCATCACGTTCCAGCCCAATTCGTCCAGCGTCATGGACTTCTTCGAAGGCTACACCGCATTCGCCTACTACAACAAGTTCCACACGTTCCACTCCGACGAACTAGACGCCACCGTGTACGGCAGCCTGAAAGTCAACCCTTCCGCCCGGCTCGCGAAGACCTGCGCTCTGCAGATCCAGAACAGCACCTTCGGCCAGGATGAGCTGAAATCAATGGGTTTGCCGGCAAACTTCCCAACCACATTCTGGGTGGTGCTGGAGGGATTCTTTCCCTCCGAACTCGGTATCGACGCGACTGACCATCTCACCAGTCCCGCGAACCCACCGGCGGTCACATTCTCGGTCGACCCCACCAATGCGAATCAGGCCGCGATCATCAATTTCTTGCAGACCATGGGGCAACTGCAGATCCAGCCGTTCAGCGGTCCCGTATTCACCACCACTGTGCCGCCGCCCAATACGCCGCAGCGTATTCTATATCCCTTTAACATTCAATTCACCGGCACCGGCGGTTTCATCGATCAGACCGAGAATTTAACGCTGACCGCGAATATTACCGTCAATGGCAAGCCCTACACTGCCTCCGCCCCGCTGGTATTGACGAAGGCTGCAAATCCTTATGTCACTGACTCCGACGCGGGCAACAATTACACATCGTGGCTGAGTACCGACCTGCGTGTATTCAGCGTGGATGACGACAAGAAGTTCTTCGACAAAAAGGTCAGTGACTTCTACCCGCCCGGAACCAGCAATCCTCCAACTCCGGCTCAGGCATCTGCCGCTGCAACGGCCTACATAGCCGATCTGATTAAACGGATCACCCCTAGCGGCGCGGCCGGCACGGACAGTTTCGACAACAGCCTGACTGAGGCCGAAGATGCGACAGGCGATGAGCTTGAATACCTGACTATCAATCCTCGTACCAAAAAGCCCGCGTACAATTTCGCCATCTGCCGGGTGCGGATTCAGGGGACCACGCCGGTCCCTCTCATACCCCCCCCGTTCACTACGCAAGCACAGAATTGCCGCGTCTTCTTCCGCGCTTTCCAGGCACAGAATACCGTCTCGACCTTCGACACCAGTACTACGTATCGCTCAACCCCCATCGGCACACCCGACGTCACTCCGCGGGTCCCGTTGCTGGGCATCCAGACCGATGCCATGGGTCAGGACGAGGTCGTCACTATCCCGTTCTTCGCGGTGGAACGGTGGAATTTCGCTGGCCCCGCCGATCTCACGAAGCAGCCCCCGGACACGCCGAATGTGCAGACCATATCGCCGACCACCGGGAAGGAGGTCGATACCTACTACGGCTGTTGGCTCGACATGAACCAGCCCACCCCACTGTTCCCGCAATTTGTCAAGGCCACTGATTTCGACAACCAGACCGGATATTTCAATACCACCGGCTTTACCATCCAATCCATCAACGCGGCCTTCAGCAGAGCGCCGCATCAGTGCCTGATCGCTGAGATCGCCTTTGACGATATCCCGATTCCGCCCAACGCCGACAGCTCCACTTCCGATAAACTGGCGCAGCGCAATCTTGCCTATATCGACGGACCCAATCCGGGCGCGCCCGGCTCCCGCCGCATGCCGCATCCTTTCCAGATTAAAGCGAGCAGCGGGACCACACATCACCTTGACGAATTGATGATCACCTGGGGTAACACGCCGGCGGGCAGTTCAGCATCTATCTATCTTCCCGGAGTCACTGCGGCGGAGATCCTCGCTCTTGCCGACAGCCTATACAGTTATCACACGCTGAGCATTCAGGATCAGAACACCATAACCACGCCCACTGGCCCGGTAACATTTGTTCCCATCCCGTTGAACACTGGGTTCCTGGCCGGCTTGCTTACAGTGGATCTTCCAGCCGGCATTAAGGACGGAGACCTTTATACCATCGTGGTGCGTCAGTTGACCGACGCCACCCAGGTGTTGCGAGGCCAACTAAACGATGCCGGCCAAAACGTAACCGCCGCCGGGCTGCCCTCGCGCAAGCGGCGTAAGGGATTCAAAATCCTGACCTGGAGGCGCGTCCTCGGCGCTTTCCAGATCAACCTGAGGATACACACCAAGCAGGAACTGCTGGTGCCGGAAGAACGCCGGCTGGCGCTATTCCGCTGGATCGCTGAGAACGTTCTGCCGCAAAGCCGCTGGTATCCCGTGATGCAGCGCTATATCGAGCAGTTGGCCATCCGCGTCTTGCATTATGGCGGAAATCCCATTGACATTCTGCCCTCGCCCACCGGCGCCATACCAGGCGATGTGTCCGGTCCAGGGGAGGTGTGCGTGGTTGAACACCACAAAGATCACGGCGAACAGCACGAGGTTACCGGAAAGGTGAATGGCTTGGTCTTCGATCATTTCGGAGACTTTGAAGGCTTCATTCTTGAAACACGACTCGGCGAATTGGAGCGTTTCCACAGCCGCGAAAAGCGTGTGCTCGAGATTGTTGGTAACGCGTTGGAGGAGCGGAGCTGGTTGACCGTGCATCGGGAACCGAAGCGGCACGACCAGGTTCGAACCATCATTCTTCGCGTTCCCCCACCCCGGGATGTGTGACGTCGGCATAAGCTGGGAGGCATGGGACAAATCAACCAAGCAGCGCAAGCCTGGCTGGCGGCGTTTCTCAGCCACGCCGGTGCGATCGCAGGCACGGTTCACTTTCACCAGAAGGGAGGCTTGGTGCTGGCAGCCTCCCAAAATATTCCTGAAAAAGTACAGCAGATTGTCGCGTGGGTACCGTCAGGAAAAGGAATGGCCGGCCTTGCGCTGCAGCGCGGGGAACCCGTGCAAACCTGTAATCTGCAGGAGGATCGGACCGGAGCCGTGAAGCCGGGCGCCAAAGCCGTGGACGCGCGCGCCGCAGTGGCACTGCCAGTCCGCGATCAGAGCGGCGCGATCGTCGCAGTGGTGGGGGCGGCATTTGCTGATGATCGTGAAATCTCGGGCGCGGAATTGGAGCGTCTTAAAGGGGCGTCGGCCTCGCTCGCCAAGATTACCGATTTATCTGGCTCTTAATTCTGTTGTAAACAGCCAAAAGAAGGAGGCACTCTATGTCAAATGCCGAAGCAACCCTGGTGCCAGGTGTGGCAGGATCAGACCCAACCACGAACCTGAAACTCGAAACCGTCGACAATCCCCTTCCCCGCGCCACTCTAGGCGCCTTCGGCAAGGCCACCAAGATCTCCGGGCCGGCCGAATTCGGACTCACCATTCTCCTCCAGCCTTACGACCCTTCCAGTCTGACGGGATTAGACCCGCTTTCCACTTGCTTCTTCAAGTGGGATGAAAAATCCAATTCGCTCCAGAAGGTCTGGAACTCTGGAGTCAACCCCAGCAGCCGTTCCATTTGGGCAAAAATATCTAGCCCCGGCGTTTATATTCCGATCAGCCTGCCTGAAGACCCACTACTCCGCGAATCTCTGTTTCGGATGGCCAACGAACGGAAAATGGCCTACAGCAGCTCGGCCGACGAAATGAAACGAGTCACTCTCGCCAGCCTGGACCATTTCCTCAGCCTGCCGGACAATGATCTGGCCGAAGTGCGCGATCACCTTTCGCGAGCCGAAGCGTCCGCCGAACCTCGCCGCGGACGCAGCGCGCATGTTGTGGCCCCGCCATTACCCGGCAATGCCAGCCTCGCCGAGTTCCGCGACCGCATTAAACAGCTGGACCCTCCGCCCGCCGGTCTTGCCGAGGAAAGCCTGTTCCATACCTTGACAAATCCCGCGGTTGTTGACGGCATAGACAAGCTGAATTTACCGCTGCGCGGGCCTATCCGGTTTCCCTGCCGGTTCATCTCCCAGGATTGGTGGATGTATCATCACGACCAATCCCACAGCGGCGCCGCTTCTGGCTGCAGCGGTATCACTAGTACGAACGTCGCAAAAATGACCGCCCTTGCAGCCATCCCCCTGGATGGCAGCGTGATAACCATCCCATGCATCGTGCAGGGCAACATCTATGTCGGCACCGTGAACAACTCCAAGGGGACCGGGACACTTTACAACATTAACCTGGCCACGGGCGCGATCAACGGATCGTACGTAGTCCCCGATACCGACGCGAGCGGACAGGGATACACCGGCATTGGAGGATCGCCTGCCGTGGTCGGCGGCAACATCTACTTCACCAGCTTCGGAGGCTTCGTCTATTGTGTGGACAGCGCATCAATGACGCTGGTGTGGTCCACCGATCTAAACACCCCATCCAAGGACAAGAACCAGCCGGTTTCCAACCCCAATGCGGATACCTGGAGTTCTCCCCTGGTTGTGAACGGAAAAGTGTACGTCGGAACGGGCGAAGGTGAAGCCGGTGGATACGGATTTGTGTGGTGCCTGGATGCGGCGGCGGGGCATGTGCAATGGCTCTTCTGCACCAACCAGTTTTCCGGCGGTAACGATAGCGGACAAACTAACCTGCCAAATGTAATTCCTAAGAGCTGCACGCCCGGTGGAGTTCTCCCCGCTTGGGCAACTATGTTCAGCGTACATGCCGATCCTCCTCACATAGGTTGCTCGCCGTGGTCATCTTTGGCGTACGACAGTTCCCTCAACAAGGTATTTCTGGGCACCGGAAACTCCTACAACGATGGACCCCTTCCGGATTCCTGGTATGGAAGCGGAGCCATGGGTCTCGACGCGGACACCGGGATTTTTGGAGGCTACAACGCGCCCCAGCAATACGACAGTTATTACCCCGGCGATTCTGATGCCGATATGCCCAGCAGCCCGGTTCTGTTCACGCGCGGAACCGACCGAGTGCTGTGCATCGGATCTAAGATCGGTTCCTTCTTCATCTATGACGCCAAAACCATGGGCCAATTGAATAGCCGCCAGCTGCTGCCAAAAGACGCGGTAACCGGCGCGCAGCTCCCCAATGTCGACCCCGGCGGAAAAACGGGTGGTGAAAATATGTACGGTATTTTCGGCACCGCTGCGGTCCACACTGGCCTCAAACGCATCTTCGTGGGATTAGGCGGTTGGGGTGGCGCAATCGACCACACCACCACACCTTTCGTTCGCGCCCTCAACTGGAGCGACCTCAGCGATGCCTGGCCCACCAAGGTTAATACTGTCGGCGCTAATAAGGTCTCGATGTACAACGTCGGGCCCACTCCTCTCTACGCCACCCCGAATGAAATTGGCCTCAGTTCACCTGGCGTAGTAAATGACGTGGTCTTCGTTTCCACTTGGCTTCCCGCGCTCTATGCCTTCGATGCCCAAACCGGCTTGCATCTGTGGACCGCGCCCGGACTACCTTCAGGTCCGTCTATATATATCCTCGGCCCAGCCATTTATGGAAACTATGTCGTGATCGGATATGGTGCCAATCTGTACCGTTTTCAGTTACCTTAAAACGGTCGTGACGCGGCTACCTTTGGGGCTACTGACGATCGCTGTGCTTTGGCCGGCGGTCCAATGGGCCCAGTCAATCCCGCAAGCGGAGCCGACCGTCATTACTGTGACCGGACAAGCCACGCCTATATCGGCGACATCGGCGTCGGTGGTTGTCGTGACGCGGCAGGTGATCGAAGACAGCCACGCCGAAAACGTCGTCGATGTGCTGCGGCAGATCCCTTTCCTGTTCGTGGCGCAATCCGGCGCGCGAGGCGGCCTGACCACCATTACACTGCGTGGCGGCAAACCGAACTTCACCGTCGTCCTGTACGATGGCATTCCCATCAATGACATCACCGACGTTCTGGGCGGTTCCTACGACCTGTCAACCATGAGTACCGACGGAATTGAGCAGATCGAAATCGTTCGCGGACCTCTTTCGTCGATGTATGGATCGGATGCCATCGCGGGAGTCATCAACATCATTCCGCGCCGGGGTGAGGGCAAGCCGGTGTTCGAGGTGGGCGGAGCGTTGGGCAGTTTCCTGACACGAGATGTGAACGCCGCCGCGTCCGGTAAGACCGGGAACCTGGATTATTCATTTGCGGGCTCATACCTGGACATCGGCCAGCAGGTCAAGAAAGATCCTTATAGTCTTGGAACCGCCAGCGTCAGCTCGCATCTCACGCTGGGAAATGACAAGCTCCTCAGCTTTGTAGTTCGCTATCAGAATGCCGAGACAGCCGGATTCCCGCCCGGTGGCGGAGGGCCCGAGTACTCCATCTTGCAAGAAACGCAATCGGTACACACCGTCGAACTCGTAACTGGAATTGGCTTTCAGCAACAAGTGAACCCGATTTGGCTCTACGCACTGAATTTCGATTTCTTCGATCGAACGCAGAACTCGAACATTCCGCCATTGTTGGATGCGATCCCGCCAACCTTCAACTCCATCCCGGCTGAGATCACGGACACCAATTTCAAACGCTATCGCTTTAACTTTACGAATACACTTCGCCTGGGCTCGAATTTTTCGGCCGAACTTGGCGCCGGCTGGATGCGGGAAGAGGGATTCAGCACCGGCACACTCGCCAACATTCCAGACACTTTCACACTGACGCGCGATACCGCCGACGCGAATGGCGTCCTGACCTATTCTGTCCACGGCCTGACCGCGGCCGCTGGTATACGCGTGGATAAGACCACCAACTTTCGAGCTGTGTATTCGCCGAGCGTAGGAATCAGCTATCGGATCACTAGCCAGGGCCCCAGATTCAAAGCGAATTGGGGGCGCGGATTCAAGACGCCCTCCTTTTACGCCTTGGCGGACAAAGTGGTTGGCAATCCTCTGCTGAAACCCGAGTTCAGCCGAAGCTACGATCTGGGCGTCGAAAATAATTTCCTGCATGGCAAGCTGCGCGGCGAGTTGACCGTGTTTCGCAATTCTTATACGGACCTGGTGGATTTCAGCGCCGTGATATTCCGCTTGGTCAACCGGAGCCAAGCGCGGACCGAGGGCGCTGAGTTCGCGCTCACCGCGCCAGTCAACTCCCGCCTCGAGTTGCGCACCTATGCGTCATATCTGCAGTGGAGGTTGATGGACACTACGGAGCCTCTCCGCGATGTCCCGCATTGGCAGAGCGGAGGCGGCATAACATGGAAGATCCGGCCGCGCTGGCATTCGCAGGCGGACATTCTAGCGGTGGGGCGACGTTACGATTTTCAAGTTCCGGTGCCGCTCCAGCAAACCGTCGGCGGTTACTCAACGGCCAGTTTGTCGACAAGCTACGAATTTTCCGATGCGTTCACCGGATCTGTCCGAGTGGACAACTTATTCAACCAGCAATATCACGAGTACATAGGTTTTCCCAATCCCGGCGCGTATGTGCGGGTGGGCGTCCAGTATCGTTTTCATTGAGGCATCATGTGGATCTCATGAAGAAGGAACGGGCGGCGATCAAAACTAGCCAAACCCCAGCCAGCGCACCGGCGCGTCGCGGCAGCAGCTTTCGAACTCGTTCCCCTAGAAATAGACCTCCCAGACTCATCGCGGTACAGATCAATCCGATGAGCGCGGTGCACAAAATCACGGGATAGCCGTTGGCCCCGAGGCCGGCGCCGGCCACCAGATTGTCGAGGCTTAGCGAAAGAGGCAGGCCGAAGATCACCCATTTATTGCCGGCCAGTTGTTCCAGATCCCGGTCGTTCAGCGCAAGATAGATGATCAAGCATCCACTGGCGAGCAATATGATAGTACCGGCCACCGATGCCGCACCTAAAAAATGCACGCTCAGATATGAGCCGGCCAACAAGCCGGCCAACGACATGATCGCTTCCGAAAATCCGAAAGATGCGCCGAGCGCCCATCTTTTGGCGCGTCCCATGGGCAACATCCCGAGCCCGCAGGCCACCTGGAAATTATCGGCTCCCGCCAGTACGGCTAAAAGAAGCACTGTCGCAATCTGCCCCATACTGTTAGACTACGGGAAAATAATCTATTAATGCCGCCTATTCCTGCCGCACGGCATCTCAATTTTCCAACTAGTGTGACGGCTGACGCGGATGGCCGGCTGTACATCGCTGAATCCGGTCTTCCTTTTGGAGGCGCTCCACAGGGTGGTGGTATTGTCTCCCAAGTCTATCCCGATGGTACGGTAACCCCGCTGGTGCGCGGCTTGCGCGCGCCTGTGAACGGAGTCATTTGGCATGCTGGCGGGCTAATCATTTCCGAAGGCGGCTATCCCGGCCGGATCTCCCGTTTCCACTTGTCGACCGGCGAACTGCAAACGCTCATTGACGGATTACCCGGCTCCGGAAACTATCACACCAATATGGCGGTGATTGGACCGGATGGCAAGCTCTACTTCAGCCAGGGCGCGATGACCAACAGCGGCGTAGTAGGTTTAGATTCCGGCGACCTGCCGTGGCTCGGAACGGTTTCGCATCCCTGCGATATTCCCGGGTATGACGTAAAGCTTACGGGATTCAACGCTGAGACCCGCGGCGCTATCACGGGAAGTTTTTCTCCGTTCGGTGTGCCCGTGTCCCCAGGACGGAAGATCACGGGCCGTGTCCCTTGCACTTCCTCGGTAATGCGCTGCGGGCTGGACGGCTCCGGGCTCGAGCTGGTGGCGTGGGGATTACGGAACGCCTACGGACTCAGGTTTTTGCCGGACGGGCGAATGCTTGCCACCGATCAAGGCGCGGACTACCGGGGCAGCCGCCCTATTCTCAACTGTCCCGACTTTCTCTATGAGGTGCGCCACGGAGCGTGGTATGGATGGCCCGACTTCTTCGGGGGCCGGCCGGTGACGAACCCGGGCTTTCGAGCACCCGGCGATCCGGCTATCCAGTTTCTTCTATCCAATCACTCGGAACTTCCCGAGCCTCAGCTCCCGCTGCTGGAGTTCGAAGTGAACGCGTGCGCGACAAAATTCGCTGTCGTTCCAACGTATGTAGAAGAGCATGCGGGCGACTTGATCGTGGCTTTGTTCGGAGACGAATCTTCGCTCACCGGCCCGGCGGGACCTCGTGTGGGGCGAAAGCTGGTGCGCGTCAGGCTAGCCGATTCTTCGGTTCATCCCGTAAAGCCGATGTCTTTCCACAGGCCGATCGACGTTATGTTCGAACCCATATCGCACGCAGTCTACGTAGTGGACTTCGGAGAATTCGAGATCGCTCCCGACCGCAGCATCGTGGCTCGTGCCAGTACCGGGGTGTTGTGGAAACTCCCAGCCGATTTCATGACGGTTGACTCGTAGCTGAGCTTATCTTCTAGAGCAACCCTCGACACCTCGACGGGGGCGGCTTCGGCGATCGCCGAGCCCCGTACCATAGACTCGTGAACGTCGCGCTCCCTCTGCATGGTGTAGTTTTTGGCAAGCTGTGCCAACTACCGCGTTTGAGCTCCGTCGAGTCCTTCCAAAGCACCCGTCCCAGCCTGCGCTCCCATCCGTTGGAGTTCGCCGACAGCACAGCCTACAACTTCGTCGAAAAGAACGCCCGCCGACAAGCCGCTTCGAACAGCGCTGATGTCATCCGCAAGCCGGGCCCCTAGGGCCGCAATCTCATTAACCCGGCTGAGGCTCGCTTCGCTTAAGGAATGCAATTCCACCACCGTCGCTTGCATTTTTCCAATCACTTCATCCGTACCAGCCGGGCGCGCTGGAGCCGTTATCATGACAGACATGGGCGACGATGGCGCTCGTGGGATGCTGGAAATGAAAGAGGCTGGCGCAGCAACAATAGCTCAGGCCGAAGCCACCTCCGTGGTTTTTGGAATGCCTCACGAGGCTATCAAGCGCGGCGCCGTGGATGAGATTCTACCGCTCCAAGCCATCGCAGGATCCATGCTCAAGCTCGCCCGCTGACAATCGTTCAACCCTCCGGGCCGCGTCAGGGGTGGGGGATGGCGGCTTGGCCACTTGATTTGCGCGCGCGCCCAGTGGACAATTCTTCTATAAGCTTTGTGCGCTTTTGCGCCATTTGTGCATTCAGGAAAGTGTAATATTTCGGAATTAACTTTTCTCCGTCGAATGACCACCCACGGAACCCTTATCCACGCAGGACTGGCGGCTCTCTTCCTGAGTGTTCTGGCTTTAGATGCACAGGTGAATGTCCTCACTTATCACAACGATCTCTCGCGGACCGGCCAAAATCTAAACGAGACCATTCTCACGCCGTCGAGTCTAGCGGAGGAGGAGTTCGGCCAACTCTTTACCCTTCCGGTGGACGGCCAGGTTTATGCTCAGCCGCTGTATATGTCGGGATTGAACATTCCGGGCAAAGGCATCCACAACGTGGTGTTTATCGCAACCGAACACGACAGCGTATATGCGTTTGATGCCGATAGTAATGCCGCACCGAACACCGCCCCTCTGTGGCAGGCCAGCTTCATCAATCCAGCCGCCGGAGTCACCCCCGTTCCGGCCGGCAACTTGGGTTGCATAGCCATCGCGCCCGAGCTGGGCATCACTAGCACTCCGGTGATCGATTCGAATACCGGCGCCTTGTACGTCGTTTCGATGACGCTCGAAGATTTCGGCCGAACCTACGTGCACCGGCTGCACGCGTTAGACGTGGCGACGGGCGCGGAACGGCTTGGCAGTCCCGTCGAGATTGCGGCTTCCGCGCCCGGAACCGGCGACGGCAATACGCTGGTGACATTCCAGCATTGTTCGTATAAAGAGCGTGCGGGATTGCTCTTGCTCAACGGGGTGGTCTATACAACGTGGGGGTCGAATTGTGATTCCGGTGGTTATCACGGCTGGGTGATCGGCTACGATGCAAAGACGCTGGCGCGCGCCGCCGTTTACCTCACCACTCCCAACTGGGAAGCTGGAGCCATCTGGCAAAGCGGAGCAGCGCCCGCCGCCGACGCGAGCGGAAACATATATATAGTCACCGGCAATGGAACTTTTGATGCCGAGCGCAGTGGCCCGGATCTCGGCGACAGCGTCATTAAGCTCTCGACCGCCAACGGGCTTTCAGTCACGGATTACTTTACCCCGTTTAACACCGACCTACTAGCCGTAAACGATATCGATCTCGGCTCCAGCGGAGCTCTCCTGCTGCCGGATTCGGCCGGAACGCCGCAGCACCCGCACCTGTTGGTGACCGGCGGTAAAGAGGGCCGCGTTTATTTGCTGGATCGCGACCGTATGGGACATTCTTCCTCCCAGGACGATAGCCAGATCGTTCAATCTCTTCCGGCGGCCGTTGGTCCCTTGTACGGCGTACCCGTCTATTTCAACAACACCATCTTCTTCAGCGCTCAGGGCGATCGGATCAAGGCTTTCCCGCTATCGAACGGCCTGCTATCGGAAAACCCGTCCTCGGCAACCACCGCCTCGATTCCCGGCCTGGGATCGGTGCCCAGCATCTCCGCGAATGGATCGAAGGATGGCATCGTGTGGACCATCCAGCCCGATGCGGTACACGCGTACGCTGCCTCCAACCTTGCCTCCGAACTGTACACCGCCAGTTTCGGCTCTTACATAAAGTTCTCGACCCCAACGATCGCAAACGGCAAAGTCTACGTGGGAACCGCGAATAGCGTCGTCGTGTTCGGGCTTCTCAACTCGCCCCACATTGGGGTAATCTTAAACTCGGCAGGGAACCAAGCTGGCGCTGTCGCCCCGGGATCGATCGTCTCCGTGTATGGAGTGAATCTTTCAGCCGGAACTCTAACGGCATCTCAGAATCCGCTACCTAAAGTCCTGCTGGGCTCCCGGGTACTAATCAACGGTCTTCTGGCTCCGCTGCTTTCCGTCAGCCCCAGTCAAATCGATGCCCAAGTCCCGTACGAAGTTCTCGCCGGAGTTGCAAGAGTTGTGGCTGTGCAAGGTAACAGCGCATCCGTACCAGCCGGGCTGGAAGTTCAGCAAACGGCGCCGGGTATTTTCGCGGTGATGCTCAATCAGGATGGAACAGTAAACGGCCCGAACCATTCGGCCGCACCGGGCAGCAATCTTCGGGTGTTCGCGACGGGCTTGGGTCCAACGGAACCTTCTTTGCGCACTGGGGTAGCCGCGCCCCAAGGACCACCGGCAAGCGCCGTGGCTCCACTAAGCGCGGCTATGGGTGGCCAGAACACCGCAGTCCTCTCCGCCGGGCTCGCACCAGGATTGGTTGGTGTATTCGAAGTAATTCTAACCGTACCCGTTGAGCCCGCTGGAATCTATCCCCTGGTCATCCAGGCGGGTGGCGTTTCAAGTAACAGCATCATGGTAAACATAGCTCCCTAGCATCCGCCTCTGACGTAAGGGTGCGACGGTCCCGCTCGGCATTCTTTAACAATATCGAGAGCCGGATTCCGGACGGCTCGAGGTTCTGGACGTTGACCGAAGCGCCGAACAGCGAGAGAATGCGGTACGCCATGGGTGGTCCCAATCCCAAGTCCCCGCCAGGAGTAATGGCTTGAGCGTTGGAGAAGAGATTGAAGAATTTCGGCAAAATGGATTCAGGGATGGTCTTGCCCTGACTTTCGATGATAAGGCTTGGGGAATGAGCCGCAGCGTCGCACAATAAGCGAACAGTGCCGCCTTCCCGTGAGAATTTGACGGCGGTCTCTAACAAAGCGTGCAACGCGCGTATCAGTAGCTCTTCGTCGCCCAGCACCAGGTCCGGGCTTGTCCAAGCTGAAGCGATTGCGACCGAGCGGGATCGTGCGAACTCAGTGGCTCTCTCAATCGCGCGATTCAGTGCCGCATGCAAGGAGACGGAGGCAATCTTGAACTTCTCCGCGTTCACGTCTATTTCAGCCAGGAGCAACGCGTCCTCCAAAAGCGAGAGAATTCTGCGCCGCGAGCGCTGAAACATACCTTTGAGTTCGAGGTTTTCCTGGGTAGCAGGCATTTCGCCCAAGATCAGGTCTCCAACTCCGAGCAGTCCGTTCAGGGGCGTGCGAAACTCATGTGAAATAAGGTTGAGAAAATCGCTCTTCGAACGATCCAGGATCGTCAGCCGCCCATTGACTTCTTTCAGTTCGCTGGTTCGCGCCGTGACCGCCTCCTCCAAAAGTTGATTGTGCCGCGTCAATTCTCGCTGAAGTTGGTGCAGCTTCAGATGCGTTTCCACGCGGGCGTTAACTTCCTCCACTTGGAACGGTTTGGAGATATAGTCCACGCCGCCGGCCTGGAAGGCCTTTACCTTGCTTTCCGTTTCGCTCAAAGCGCTCAGGAAAAGAACCGGAATGCCGGCTAGCTCGCCGTTGGCCTTCAGGCGCTCACATACTTCGTAGCCGTTCATCTCCGGCATATTGATGTCCAATAGAACCAAATCCGGCGGATTCCTCGCGGCCGCCGCCAGTGCTAGTCTACCCAATGGAAACGATCGAACCTCGTGTCCTTGCTGCAGTAGCATGTCTTCCAACAACTTCAAGTTGGTGGGGGTATCGTCCACGATCATAATGTCGCTTTGGGCCAAGTCAACCCTCCTTTTATCGCCGGCATGCCTCATCCAGCAACCGCGTCAATGCATCATATTCGTACTTATCGGCCAGTTCCCGAAGAGCGTGAGCGCAGGGCAAACCCTCTTGCTCCACTACCTGGCCTATCAACTCATCCAAGCGTCTCTTGTTGCCCTTCAAAGTTGCGTCCCGGAGCTCCTCCACTAAATCCAGGGGCAACCCGCGAAGCTTCTCCGCGCTCAGCATACGTGCTCCGTCAGCCGCTGGGCCTTCGGTTCCGCTCAAATCCTCGTAATCATAAGTAATGTCTAGCAGGACTCGCATCTTCTCGAACAATTCGTCCTCGCGGCAAGGTTTCGAAATGAAATCATCGGCGCCGCTTTGAGCAGCCTTACGCCGGTCATCATCCAGGGCGCTGGCTGTCAGAGCCACGATGGCCGTTTCCTTCCCTCGAGGATCCGCCTTTATTCTTCGAGTCGCCTCCAGCCCGTCCATCACTGGCATATGGACGTCCATTAGAATCAAGTCCGCGTTCCAGCTTTCCCAGTTTCGAACTGCCAACTCGCCATTCTCGGCGGCCCGTACGGAGAAGCCTACCGAAGTCAATAGTTTCATAAGCCAATCGCGATTCTCGAACTGATCGTCAGCCACCAGGATCCTGGGAACATCTGTTCCAGGACGAATGCCGATCACGTGGCGAGCCGTGTTCGCCCGTATGGCTACTCCGGAATCGCCGCTTTCGATCGGGATTTCGAAATGAAAGGAAGAGCCATGGCCGTACCTGCTGACCACCGTGATATCGCCACCCATCAACCGGGCGTATTGGCGGCTGATGGCCAGACCCAAGCCGCTTCCCTCCTGTGTGCCGAACTCCCGCTTGGTTTGGCGAAAAGGCTCGAACAGCTTGGCTTGTTCCTCATCCGCTATACCCGGGCCAGTGTCTTCAATCCGGATGGATAGCCATAGCTGACCGGCGACTCTCTTTCCCAGGACGACATGCATCTTGACATGGCCGCGCTTGGTAAACTTAATCGCATTTCCCAGCAGGTTGATCAGTGCCTGGCGTATCTTCCCTTCGTCTGCCTTAACATAAGGCACTACCTCGCCGCCCACGAACATGTCGAACAGCAAGCCCTTAGCTTCAGACCTCAAGCGGAACATGGCTGCCAGATCGTCCAGCACTCTGTATAGGTTGAAAGTAAGTGGCCTCAGCTCAGTGCGGCCGGCCTCGATCTTCGACATGTCCAGAACGTCGTTGATGAGAATCAACAGATGCTCACCGCTTCGGCCGATGATCTTGAGGTTCGCTTTCGCGTCTGTTCCCAGATTGGGGTCCCGCGCCATCAACTGCGCATACCCCAGGATGGCGTTGAGCGGAGTGCGGATTTCATGCGACATCGTCGAAAGAAACGTACTCTTAGCCCGATTGGCGGCTGCCGCTTCCGACGCTGCTTCTTCCAGCCGCACGTTCATCCGGCGAACCTCCTGCTCAGTTCGTTCCCGCTCTTCGATCTCGCCCCGAAGTTGCTCCGGGCCAGGTATTAGCATCAGTTGCGGCAAGAGCCAAAATAGCATCACCGCCGTTCCAATCGATGCCAGTGCGGTGATCACCTTAAGCGCACCTTCCAGACGGTACATCGGGCTCCACAGCGTCACTACAGCCAGTACATGCGTAGCGCCGCACCCTAGAATGAATACGGCGAACAGCGTGAATATCCAGGGGAACATCAGATCACGCCGTTTTCGCACCAGTAGCAGCAGGGCGGCCGGAATCAGCAAATACGATAGAGCAATAACGCAGTCCGCCGTGGCGTGAATTGCTATCAGAGCGGTTTCACGCAGACAATAAGCATGCGGCATGAAATCAGTGGAAAACAGCCGGCGAAAGAAATCAAGCAAATACACGTCAGCACCTATGTTGGGCCGCGGCGAAGTAGCTTAACGGCACACATCCTCCAGCAAATGCGTAAGAGTATCGTAGTCATATTTATTGGCGAGCTCCTGCAAAGCGCGGGCGCAATCGGCATCCGGTACCCTCCGGATCAGCTCATCCAAGCGTCTTTTGTTGCCCTTCAAAGTTGCCTCACGGAGTTCTTCGGCCAGATCCGGAGCCAGGCGCCCGAGCCGCTCCGCACTCAGCGCCGCTATCCCGTCCTTAGGTTGGGTCGAAGCTCCGCTCATCTCCTCGTAGTCGTAGACAAGTTCCAGATGCAGGCGCATTTTTTCCAGCAATTCGTCCTCGCGGCAGGGTTTCGAAATGAAATCGTCGGCGCCGCCGAGCGCGGCGATTCGTCGGTCTTCATCCAGGGCGCTGGCGGTCAGAACAATGACCTTCGTCTCCTTTCCCCGAATATCCGCCTTTATTCTTCGAGTGGCCTCTACCCCATCCATGACCGGCATGTGCACATCCATCAGGATCAAATCCGGCATCCACTGTTCCCAGCTTTGGACCGCCACCTGACCGTTGTCCGCGCCTTGTACGGAAAACCCCAGGGTGCTCAGCATTTTTATCAACCAGTCCCGGTTCTCGAATTGATCGTCCACCACAAGAATTCTGGGAGCGTTCGTCCCTGCGCGTATGCCAAGCACGCGCCGGGTATCGGCCCGAGTCACTGCCACGCTTGCGTCGCCACCCTCAATGGGGATCTCGAACCAAAAAATTGAACCTTGCCCGGGCGCGCTGGTAACCGTTATATCGCCGCCCATCAGCCGGGCGAATTGGCGGCTGATAGCCAGCCCCAGGCCTGTTCCTTCCTGTGTGTTAAGACCGCGCTTGGTTTGCCGAAATGGGTCGAACAACTTTTCCCGTTCCTCGTCCGTCATGCCTGAGCCCGTGTCCTCAACTTGGCACGACAGCCACAGTCTATCGGCGCTCCTTTTACCCAGAGTGACGTGCAACTTGACATGGCCGCGCTTGGTAAACTTAATGGCATTCCCGAGCAGGTTGATTAGCGCCTGGCGTATTTTGCCCTCGTCAGCCAAAACGTAAGGCACGGATTCCCCATCCACCAACATTTCAAAGTCCAAGGCTTTCGCCTCAGCCCGCAAACGGAACATCGCAGCCAGATCGTCCAGCACTCGGTAAAGATTGAATGTCACCGGATTGATCTCGGTCCGTCCAGCCTCGATCTTGGACATGTCCAGAACATCGTTGATAAGGGTTAGTAGATGCTCGCCGCTTCGACCGATAATCTTTAGATTGGCTTTCGCGTCGATTCCGAGACTCGCATCCCGCGCCATCAACTGCGCGTACCCGAGAATGGCGTTCAACG
Organism: Bryobacteraceae bacterium; assembly: GCA_036008345.1. Taxonomy (GTDB): domain Bacteria; phylum Acidobacteriota; class Terriglobia; order Bryobacterales; family Bryobacteraceae; genus Palsa-89. The sequence goes on along the minus strand of DASYNU010000026.1, from coordinate 65,597 downwards.
GGGTACGAATTTCATGCGACATCGTGGATAGAAACGTGCTCTTGGCCCGGTTGGCGGATTCGGCGTTCGCCGCGGCCTCCTCAAGCTGCCGGTTTAGGTTCAGGATTTGCTGTTCCACCCGTTTTCGGTCCGTAATGTCGCGAATGGCGCTCGAAACCAACACTCCTTCCTCGGTCTCCAGCGGACTGAGGCTGATTTCCACCGGGAACTCGCTGCCGTCTTTGCGCAGTGCGTACAGCTCCACCCCAGCCCCCATGGACCGCACTCGAGGATCGGCGAAGAAACTCGCACGGTGCCCCGGATGTTTACCGCGGAAGCGCTCGGGGACCAGCATCTCAATCGGCTGCCCCAACATCTGCTCTCGCACATATCCAAACAGCCTCTCTACCTGGGTGTTGACCAGAACGATCTTCCCTTCCGGATTTACAACCACCACTGCATCCGGCGCTGACTCCAGTAACCCCCGGAACTTCGCCTCCGCCCGCTTGCGGTCGGTGATGTCGCGAATGGCGCTCGAAACCAACACTCCCTCCTCGGTCTCCAGCGGGCTGAGGCTGATCTCCACCGGGAACTCAGTTCCGTCCTTGCGTAGCGCGTATAATTCCACGCCGGCACCCATGACCCGTACCCGAGGATCGGCAAAAAAACCGGTCCGGTGTCCCGGATGTTTGTTTCGAAATCGTTCCGGCACCAACATCTCAATGCGCTGCCCGAGCAGTTGTTCGCGCGCGTGTCCGAACAACTTCTCCACCTGCGTGTTGACCAGCACGATCTTGCCCGTCCGATCTACAACCACCACGGCATCGGGGGCAGCTTCCAGTAGTCCTCGGAATTTCTGCTCGGCACGCTTACGGTCGCTAATATCGCGTGCGATTGAGGAGGCTCCCGTGACGTTGCCCAGCGAATTCCGTATGGGAGATATGGTTATTGCGACGTCAACCAGCGTCCCGTCCCTTCTACGCCGCACGGCTTCACTTTGGTTGATACTCTCTCCCCGCGTGACGCGATCTAACATTTGTTTCAATTCGCCGATATGCCCGGGTTGCAGCAGGATGGATATAGGCTTGCCGATCATCTCGGACGCTGAGTATCCATAAAGCCGTTCGGCGCCTTTATTCCAATTGACAACAACTCCTTCCAGCGTCTTGCCTATGATTGCGTCATCTGAGTAATCCACTATGGAAGCTAGCTGCTCACGGCCTTGCTCCGCCCGTTTTCGATCTGTGATGTCCCGAATCGCGCTCGATACCAACAACCCCTCCGCGGTCTCCAGCGGACTGAGGCTGATCTCTACTGGAAACTCGGTACCATCCTTGCGTAGCGCGTATAGTTCCGCGCCCGTCCCCATGGTGCGCACTCGAGGATCGGCGAAGAAGCCGGTCCGGTGCCCCGGATGCTTGTCCCTGAAGCGTTGCGGCACCAACATTTCAATGGACTGTCCCAATACTTCTTCCCGGACGTAGCCAAATAATTTCTCCACTTGCGTATTTACCAGGACGATCTTGCCCTCGCGATTGACCACCACTACCGCATCCGGCGCCGCTTCCAGCAGGTCCCGGAACTTCCCCTCGGCCGCCAACTCCTTGGCGGTTTCACGCAGACTCTTTTCTGCCTGGCGGAGTTCCGTGATATCCCAGCAGACGCCGGCCAGGTGCTGCACGCCGGCTTCAACGCAAAAGGCTTTTCCACGGGTGGCCAAGGACCGCGTGACGCCGGCCGGCGACACCACGCGGTATTCCGTGCTGTATTCGGCGCCATTTTCGATCGACGCCGTCAATTGCTGCTGCACATGCTCGAGATCTTCAGGGTGCAGCAGTTTCAGAAACTCCCCGGCAGTTCGCGGAAACTCGGCGCCCGCAAGGCCGAAGAGTTCCAGGCAATTTTGGTCTGCCTCAACCGTGTCCGCCGTGATGTTCCAATTCCAAACCCCGATCCCCGAGGAACGCAATGCAAGGCGGAGCCGTTCCTCGGTTTGTGAGGTCTCTTGCCGCGCTTGCTGGAGCTTTTTAATCTGGCTCCGGGGTGCGTTACGCATGGCGCCGCCAACCAAGGCGATGCCCACGCCCACCGCAATGAAAAAGCCCATCCCAACGTACTCGGCCTGGCTATGCTGCAGAAAGCTGCCTCGCGGCACCATTAGAAAATAGTCCACGGAGACAGCGCTCAAAATGACTGCTGCCAATGCAGGCCGGACGCCGCCGTACCAAGCGGTCAGTAGCACGGAGAAGAACAAGACCGGAAAAGGAAATTGATCGCCGAGTAGCGGGTCGAGCAACAGCCGGACCCATAGCGCAAGCGCAGTGCTAACCACAGCACAGCCGTAACTGAGCAGGACGGAGCGAGAAGACACGGACACCCCCATCAGACAACTAGAGCTGGATCGAGGAGGAGAGGGAGACTGCTCTCGGAAGTGCAGGGCGGCCGGTCAGTAGCAGCGGTCTAACCTTGCTTAAACTCTAGCTCATTCTGATGCAGCGCGCCAGCCTCGCGGCGGACGCCCGGATAGAGAACGTTACCGAACCGCGACCGTAAGGGAGTCGGTGCCTTTGCTGAGTCTGAGAGAGTCGGTGGCTTCGGCGACCTTTTCACGACGGCTCGCGTTCCGAACTGAACTTCTTTGTCGCGTCCGAGGAATGAAAGCTGATAGGCCGGCCATTCTCTATTTCCTGCGCGAAGAGCAACAGCCGATGAAAGGTCTTGCCGGATTCGCTCGGGACCCAGCGATTGTTGATCAAGAGTTTTGTCGCTGACACAGCGACCCGGCTTTCCTGAGCCGGTGACATGACAGAGGCCATTTCGCGAACTCCGTTGGAATATGTCGTTCTTACACTACACTGTAAGCTACACTAGACGATAACATGTCCGCGACCCGAACTGAAACCTTCCGCCGAACCTAGCTCGCGCGTAACCGAACCGCGACCGGCAGGAAGCGATACCACAACAGCCGCTAGCTTTTGCGCTTCCGTGCGGCTCAGTTTTCCGTCTCTTACTACACGCTTGTCCTATTTGCGTAGCGTACCCTGCACCCACCGCCCACCGGAAAGATGTTTGAATAGGAGCAACACTCTATGCATAGCTGCATCCGTACAAGCTTTCTCGGCGCACTCGCCGCGGTAGCGCTGGTAGCATCCAGCGGCACCATGGTCAGCGTGCAGGCATCGGCCGATGTCACTCTGGATACGAATCCCGATTCGTCCTTCTGGAAAGACGCGCGGCCGGTGGCCGCCGACCGCGACAACTTCGGAAAGCCGGTTCCTGGATACTCCACCGAAATACGTTCCCGCTGGACCTCTGGGAACCTCTATTTCCTTTTCATCTGTCCTTACGAGGAGCTTCATCTAAAGCCGCATCCGGTCACTTCGAGCGAAACCAATGAGCTGTGGAACTGGGACGTGGCGGAGGTGTTCATCGGTGCGGACTTCAAGAATATCCGCCGTTACCGCGAGTTCGAGATTTCGCCGCAAGGTGAATGGGTGGATCTCGACATTGATCGCTCCAAACCCCATCCGGAGGACGGATGGCTTTGGAACTCCGGATTTCAGGTATCGGCCCGGATCGACCCCGCCACCAGGATCTGGTACGCTGCCATGTGCATCCCCTGGGCGTCCATTGATTCCCATCCGCCCCGGGCGGGCGTCGAATTCCGCATGAACCTATACCGCTCCCAGGGGCCTAAGGCGAACCATAAATTGATCACCTGGCAACCCACCATGGAACCTAATTTTCACGTGCCGGAACGGTTCGGCTTGCTGAGGCTGGAGGCAAAATAAGTGCAGCTTCCTCTTGAAATAGCCGATAAGTGAAGAGATGGAGTTTCCCGACCGTAGGCCCAAGGTACGCGGATTCAAGCAGCGCCGCCATTTTCGACTCACCGCCGATCTGACGGTGCACGTCTTCGCAACCCGCGGTTCGCGTAAAGATGAGGAAACAGCGCGTATTCTGGATGTCTCGGAAGGCGGCCTGTGTTTCGTGGGTGCCCGTTATCTCCCCCCCGGCACCAGTGTGAATATCGAATTTGAAGATTGCCGTCTCACCGGCGAGGTGCGACACTGCCGCATGCGCGAGTACGCCGCTCATGTGCAGTTCGTAACTGGAATTTCCATTCAACAAGTGTTGAACGGCCAGGAGTCGTGGAACGGCCTGACGCAGACCATCGATCAATAGTTAGTGGGGCAGGGCCGTGCCCTGCCAGTGTGTCATAAGTAGTGGGGCAGGGCCGTGCCCTGCCAGTGTGTCATAAGTAGTGGGGCAGGGCCGTGCCCTGCCAGTGTGTCGTAAGGTGTGGGGCAGGGCCGTGCCCTGCCAGTGTGTCATAAGTAGTGGGCAGGGCCGTGCCCTGCCAGTGTGTCATAAGTAGTGGGCAGGGCCGTGCCCTGCCAGTGTGTCGTAAGGTGTGGGGCAGGGCCGTGCCCTGCCAGTGTCACCGCCGCTCCCGATTCCAATTCGAAAGATACGATTCCGCTGCCAGCGCTTCCAGCTCCAGCCCCTGTTCGTAGCGCCACTCGGTGAGTTTCCGCTCCCGTAATTCTTCCAGTAACTGAAGCCGCTGCTTGGCTTCATTGTATTTTTTCTTCTGCAAGGCCAGGTCGCGCTCCAAACGCGTCCTCAGCTCCGCTAGCTTTTGTGCCCGCCGGCGTAGGGTTGCTCCATAATCCACCATGGCCCGCAAATCTTCACCGCGCGGGTCGGCCAGCGTCACAATGGACGCTCCCAATCTCGATTTTTCAGCGCCCAACGCCGCCGCCTGCATTTGCAGACGAATCTGCTCCTGCCCCAATCGCTTCAATTTGGCTTGTTCGACAGTGAACTCGAGCGATCTCCAGCGAATCACCTTGTCCAACGGAAAGTGAAAGCGTCCCATGCGTCAAAGCTATCCCAACTGGGCAACCAGCTTTTCCAGGCGCTCCAGCGTCTCCCCCAGATTCGAAAACGCGTGCGCGTCCTGCTTCAGGAAATTCAGAATTTCCGGCCGAATTCGTATGCAAGCGTCCAGCTTCGGATTGCTTCCCGCAGCGTACGCGCCCAACTGAATGAGATCCTGAGAATCGTGATACAAAGCCAGCGCCTCTCGAATTTTCTGGATGGAAGACACCTGTTGTGGAGCGGCCACACGAGAAGTTAAACGGCTTAGGGAATGCCGGATATCCAGGGCTGGATAATGGCCGGCCGCGCCCAGCTCACGCGACAGGATAAAGTGACCGTCCAGAATCCCGCGTACAGCGTCGCAAATCGGTTCATTGAAATCGTCGCCCTCCACCAGAACCGTGAAGAATCCTGTGATGGAGCCTTTTTTGAAATGGCCGGCGCGTTCGAATATTTTTGGCAATAGCGCAAACACCGAGGGCGTGTACCCTTTTTGACTGGGCGGTTCCCCGGCAGCCAGGCCGATTTCGCGTTGCGCCATGGCCAGGCGCGTCACCGAATCCAGAACCATCAAAACATTCTTGCCTTGATCGCGGAAATATTCCGCTACCGCCAGTGCGACGAAGCAGGCCCGGATGCGCAACGGCGCAGGCCGGTCGGACGTAGCCACCACCACTACGGACCGGCTGCGGCCTTGCGGGCCGAGTTCATTTTCGAGAAACGCACGTACCTCGCGGTTACGCTCGCCCACCAGCGCAATCACGCTGACATCGGCGTCGTTGTGGCGCGACATAGCTCCCAACAATGTGCTTTTACCTACGCCGCTTCCGCCGAAGATCCCTACGCGCTGCCCTTTGCCGCACGGAAGTAATCCATCGATAGCCCGAATACCCGTGACTAACTGCTCGGTGATGTGCTCGCGCTCCAAAGGGCACGGCGCCGCTGCATATAGAGGATACGCCGCCGAGGCCTGAATGGGCGGGCCCCCATCAATCGGTTTGCCAAAACCATCCAATACGCGTCCCAGAAGTTGCGGCCCCACACGCAACAGAGCCTCATTCTTACGCGCGATCACGCGGTCGCCCAGTTGCAGACCGTCCATCTCTTCCAAGGGCAGCGATAACACCTGCTCATTCCGGAAGCCGATCACTTGCGATCGAATGGAGCGCCCGGATGAGGTGCGCACTTCGCAGAAATCGCCGATAGAGACTACCGGGCCGCGCGAAGCGATCAACAACCCCACCATTTCAGTGACTTCGCCCACCCACGGGAGCAGTTCTATTTCTGAAGCCTGATGGATTAAGGACCCGAGCGGGGAACTCGAAGCAGTGGTCATGGCTAGGTACCCAACTTGTCGATCAGACCGCGCTCGATCTCGCGCAATTGGGTGTCGACAGAAGCATCCAGCAAGCCCTGCGAAGTATCGAAGAACAATTCGCCGGGATTCAGAGCCGGATCGGCGGCTAAAATCAGGTTCTTCGGAGAGCCGCTCTGCTCCAGGCACTTCCGCACCAGAGGTTCGAGGCCCGGATGCATGCGTACGCGGCTGATCTCGCGGGCTTGCAGTTTTGAGAATGCAGCTTTTATTAGACCGGCCAGCGCATCCGGATCGATCACTACCTCGCGGTGAACTACTCGCGCCGCGATCAGGGTGGCCAGCCGGACCAGGTCCTGCAACGCTTCCTCGCGAAGCGATTCGCGAAGCTGCGCAAGCTCAGCCAGGTTGCGCGCCATTTTTTCAAATGCCGGAAGAATTTGCTGCTCGGCATCTTTGCGTCCCGTGGCTGCGCCTTGCTCGAAGGCTTCCCGCCGCGCCTGTTCCAAGGCCTGCGCAGCCTCGCGGGCGGCGTCCGGACGGGCAGTTTGCAATCGAGCAGTTCGCGCCGACGCCACGGTTCGCCAAAATGCCGGAGCGGCCGAGTTTTCATCGCCGAGCAGAATCTCAGACGACATATTGACTGTCACCGCCGCCTTTGAGACTCAACACGCCCTCGGATTCCAACTGCTGAACCACGGCTAGGATCTGCTGTTGCGCCGCCTCAACGTCCCGGATTCGCACGGGCCCGGTGGCTTCCATGTCCTCGCGCAGCATCTCTCCCCCGCGCTGCGACATACACTGTAGAAAATGATTCTTCAATTGCTCGCTGGTGCCTTTGAGGGCCACGACCAGCAATTTCTTATCGATTTTGGCGACCACTTCTTTCATCGCCGCCGGATCGATCAACAGCAGATCCTCGAAGGTGAACATGTAGTGCCGGATGGCGTCCACCAGGGATTGTTCATCTTTGATGTTCGTGAGGATCTCGTCGCTGAGGGCGGAATCCATGCGGTTCAGAATTTCGGCCACCGAACGCGGCCCTCCGTGCGCTTCCATTCTCATTTCCCCGACCGATTTCAACTTGTCGGAGATCACCAGTGAGACGCGCGCCACCACATCCGGCGAAACTTTGTCCAGTTGCGCGATTCTGAGCGCTACATCCGCGCGGTACTCCGGAGGCAGGTTCGTTATCAACAAAGCGGCTTGCGTCGCCGAGAGATGCGACAGTATCAGTGCGATAGTCTGGGGGTGCTCACCCTCCATGAACCGGCTCAATTGCAGGGGATCGGCTTTCTGCAGGGATTCGATGTTTTTATTGGCTTGCGCTCCGGATTTCGGCAGATGCTCGGCGATTCGCTTAGCCCCTTCCGCACCAAACGCGTTGGCCAACATTTTCTTGGCATAGTCGAACCCTCCGCGCGCGCCGCTCCGCGTCGCCTGCGAGAATTCCTCCAGGACGGATTCGGTCTGGTTGGGGGTAATTTTGTCGAGGCGCGCAATGGCTTTGCTGACCGCCTTCACTTCCTCGTCATTGAGCTGCTTCAGAATCTCCCCGCCCAGTTTGTCACCCAAAGCAACCAGCAGAATGGCTGCTTTTTGAGGACCGGAGATCTTCGCCGTCGTAGTTTCGTTTGCGTTCATGGAGGATTATCAGTGCGCCTCTTCTTCCGACAGCCAGCCGCGTAGGACTCCGGCCCATGCTTCCGGATTGTTTCGTCCACTTTCCTGCAACTGATTCAGCAGGACCTCGGTTCTGGAAGGCATGAGCGCCGGCAGGCGTGAACCTTCGTTCGCTGCAATGGCGCTCGTTTGCCCCAGAGATTGTGAACCCGGCGCAGCCGCGAGGCTGGCCATTGTGCTGGCCGGCGGCAGCACTTCCGGCATGTCCCGCACGCCTTCTCTTCTCTTCCCTCGCGTCAGTGCAAAAACAACCAACGCAATCACCACCACCGCACCTCCCGCCGAGCCCCACAGGATCATCGGTTTTTGTTTGAGCGCCTCAATGCCGGTCAGGTTATCGCGCTTGCCAGGCTCGGACGTTTGTGCCGCCGGAAGCTCCATGTTCAGAGTGCTGTCAAACGGCAGGGCTTCAACGGTGAGCTGATCTCCACGCTCCGGGTTCAGCCCCACCAACGTGGATACCAAGGTTTGAATCGCCTTGATTTTTTCAGTGTCCGGCGGCGTCACCACGCGGTGCATCTGCTTGCCTTGGCCTTCCCATTTCGCGCCCTGGTCCAGCAGCACCGCGATCGACAGCCGCTTGATCGCCCCTTGCGGCAGCTTGACGTGCTTGGTGACGCGGCTGGATTGGTAAGCGATACTCTCGCTCCGTTTCGTGGATGTCGAGCCGTTGGTCGGGTGTGGAGCAGCAGCCTGCGGCAGATTCGCGGCGGTGCCCGGGGGCGTAGGTGTGGCGGCGGCGCCGGCCCGGGTTGTTCCGCTCGAATCTTCAGTTTTCTGCGATGTCACCATCACGGATTTGGTAGGATCGAAGGTCTCTTCGCTTTGTTCGCCGCTGGTCATATCCACTTCTGCCGAAACTCCCGTCCGGAACTTCTCGGCGCCCAGCAGCGGGTCCAGCGTATTGTTGATCTTCACAGCCAGGTCATGTTCGATGGCTTGCCGGTATTCGAGCGCCGCCTCACTGATTTGCGCGCCGTCGGGCAACCCGTCGCGACGCGGACGGCTCAGCAGGTTTCCACTCATGTCCACCACCGAAACGGATTCGGGGGCCAGGCCTTCCACCGCGCTCGAGACCAAGTTCGTGATGGCAACCACGTTTTGGGCAGACAACCGCGCGCCCGGCCGAAGACCCACCAATACACTGGCTTTCGCGGATTCGCGTGAATCCGTGAACACGGATTCCTTCGGTAAGCTTACGTGCACGCGCGCCTGCTGCACGGCTGCCAGCGCCATTACCGAGCGTTCCAGCTCGCCTTCCACGGCCCGCCGATAATTCACATGCTCTGCAAAATCGGTAATTCCAAAATTTGTTTTATCGAAAATTTCAAAGCCGATGCGCCCCGTCTTGGGAAGTCCCAGGCCGGCCATTTCCAGGCGTAGTTCGGCCACGCGCGCTTCGGGCACCATCAAGCTGGTGCCATTTTCACTGACTTTATAAAGTACTCCGCTTTCGCGCAATTTCTGGATCATGGCGTTGGCGTCTTCCGGCGCCAGCGACGTATACAGCGGCCGTAAGCCCGCGTCCTGCTGCCAGCGCGAGAACCAGACTACGCCCGCGGCCATGCCCAGGGCGCAGAACAGGATGGTCACGCGCTGCATCGCGGTTAGGGAGAGCAAAAGCTTTTTGAGTTGTTCCATGGAGTGGGGAGAGCAACGCTACACGTGCGTCAGACTTGCATCCTCATGACTTCCTGATAGGCCGACACAACCTTGTTCCTCACCTGCATGAACAAGTCGAACTCGAGTGACGATCGCTGGGCCGCCAACGCCACTGAGTGCAATTCTTCGTTGCCGCCGGTGAGAAAGCTGTTCACCGTTTGTTGAGCCTGGGCCTGCGATTTTTCAACTCCACCCACCAGCCCCTCCAGCACGGATTGAAAGCCGCCGGGAGCAGCCGTGGAAGAACTCACGGGAGAGATTTGGGGAATGCTGACGGGGACGATAGCAGAAATTGGTATGGACATGGAATTTAACGGAACAGGTCGAGTGATTTCGTGATCATGTCTTTGACCGCCGATATGGCGGCCACATTGGCTTCATAGCCGCGTGAGGCGCCCATCAGATCCACCATGTCTTCCGCCTGGTTGATCTTGGGAAATGATACGTAGCCGTTCTTGTCGGCGTCCGGATGTCCCGGCATGTATCGCTGCAAGGGCTCGCTGTCGTCCACGATGGTTTGGCTAACGGCTACGCCCGACACGTTCGACCCAAGCGCGGAATTCAGTTCCGACCCGAATGATCCAACCGTCGGGTCTTCCTCGAAGACCACATCTTTTCTGCGATAGGGACCGCCCTCGGGCGTACGCGTGGTCTCCGCATTCGCGAGATTTTCCACCAGCAGCTCGGCGCGGGTCCGTTGCGCCGACATTCCCGAACCGCTGACTGCCAAAGATGAAAACAGGCTCATGATGAAGTCTTGCCCTCCTCGATCGCGCTTCGGAGCGTCTGCAGCTCGGAGCGCGCCAGGTTGGTGGCCACAGCAAATTTCAGCGCGTTCTCAGAGAGCCGCCTGGATTCCCGGTCCATGTCCACGTTGTTGCCGTCGTTCTTCGTCTTGAGTCCGGAAACTTCCTTAGCCGTGGGCTGCAGGCTACCGAACTGGTCGGCGAGCTCGGTCTGGAAATCAATATCTTTGGTTTTGTATCCGGGCGTATCGACGTTGGCGATGTTGGATGAGACAAGCTTTTGGCTAGCGCTCAACAGATTCATGTAGCGCTCAATGCCTACACCGGCGTTCTCCAGCATGATGGCATCGCCAATGCAATTCGTCTGCCGTGGCCAGCGGAGCCCTGAATCAAAGACTTGGCAGCCCTCACCGTTTCAACCATGACGCTAGGTGTTGAGAATTCGACGGTGTCTCCGAGCGCCTTATGCGCAGCGGGAACATAGGTACCGAACAGCGACCGTGAGGGAGTCGGTGCTTTTAATGGCTGCTATCCACGAAACTGAACGGCCGGCCTTGGGCCCACACCATAACGTGCAGCGTTGTACCGGCCCGCCTTTTGGACCACAGCCAGTTGGGCGGCATCTATGGCGCGCCGCACCACGGTGATATCGTGCGCCCAGGTTAAGAGCTCACGCGCCTGTTGTGGAATGGACGAAGCCGCTCGATCGCTTTCCGGCATCCGTTCCCAAAGCTCGCGCAGCGCGTCGGCATACTCAGAGACCAGCCGGGTGGCCAGAACATGGTCGGCGCCGAGCAACGCGGAGCGCATCTCGCGCGAAATTTTATCCAGCGCTTGCGACATTGGGATTGTTGCTCGTGGCGTATTGGAACAGCCCCTGCAAGAAGGTATTCTGTTGCTGCAGGGTTGCGATCAGCGCGTCAGCCTGGGCCATTTGCGCTTGCAGGCTGGCCTGCAGCTGGTTAATTTGCGCCTGGTCGTTATTGATTTGCGTCTGATCCGTGTTCACTTGATTCTGCAGCGCCTGTGACTCGGTGGCGATCACTCCAGTGGTGGGATCGGTGATGCCGTTCAAACTGTTCGTGGCGTATTGCAGAAATCCGCCGGTGGTCGGACCACCGAGAAAAGAAACGGCATCGGTGATCTGCGATGGCGACAGGCCTGCGATCACGGAAGGATCGAACGTTAGCGTACCCTGATCTGTAAATTCCACGCCCAACTGCGTCAAATTGGTGATCGAGCCGCTGGATCCCGTGTAAGTGCCGATTTGATTCAGTACTTGATCCATGGACAGCACGGTGCTGTCTCCGGTCAAAGCGCCGCCGTTTTGACCGTGATTCTTTTGGATTTCCGCGACCGCCGAGTTAAAGGCGGTGACAAAGTTGGATAACGCGTCGGAAACCGAGCTAAGGCTGGAGGAAACCGTAACGGTGGTGGGACCGGTCTGTCCCCCGAGTGTTACGTTAACCCCAGACGCGATTGTCACGTTGGAGGAGTTAGTGGTGATCCCGCCGGGAGGCTGTCCGTCTACCGAATACGATCCGCTGGCGCCCGCAGCCAGAACATTCAACAGGTTGTTGGTCCCATCGTTCAATTGGATCGCGTTGTTCCCCAGGCTGGTGCTTTGAACCACCAACCGATAGTCAGCCGCCGTGGGTGAACCTAGATTTACTACCACAGCTTGCACTGGCGCCCCGCTGGAATTAATGGCGCTGGCCAGGGCATTCAGGTTTTGACCTGCCGGTTGGATGTTGTAGGTTTGAGTGCCCACCGTCAGAGTGAATGAGGTGGATTGGCTGATGCTCTGAGAGGTGGGATCCGTGATGGGAGTGGAAGGAGCGCTACTGATCGCGCTCGATTCAGATCCGGCCTTGAGCACGTCGATCGTATAAGTGCCGGGTAGCGCGGTACTTCCGGACAGGCTGGCCTGGGCTACCGAAGTGTCGCTCGACGTCACCGCCAGTGCCCCATTGCCGGTCTCGGACGCCACCGATTGAAGAGCGGTCTGCAAGCTGCCAAACACCGAGTTGAGCTGTCCGAGTTCTGTGGCTTCGCCGGTGGCTTGATTTTGATCGGCCTGCAATAACTGCATCGGTAACGATGCGATGGCGACTGAACGAGTAACGGCAGCCTGCAAGGAGCTGGAGTAACTGCTTGAGCCAGTAAGTGTGGATTGCGGAGCCGTGACCGAAATCGGATTACTAACGGGACTCGTGCTCATGAAAACTCCTCAAAAACAAAAACTGGGCCGTTCTTGGTTAAGATCGGCCCAGCGCTTACTAAGCTTTAGGTACAAGCTACTGGAGAAGTTTCAGAAGGGCCGACGGTGCGGCGTTGGCCTGGGCCAGAGCGGCAATCGAAGATTGCAGCAAGGTCTGTGACTTGGTCAGGTTAGCGGCCGCGGAGGCGACGTCGGCGTCGCGGATCGCGGATTGCGCAGCCGAAAAGTTGGTGATCTGGGAATTGGCCAGAGTGGAGGCGTAGTTGAGCAGGTTCTCGCCCGCTCCGACGCGTCCTTGAACCAGACCCAGGGCGCTGATCGCGTTGGTGATGCTGGTTAGAGCAGCCACCGCACTCCCGGTGACGGTTGCGCCGGTAACGGGTGCATTAGTCGCCTGCGGGCCGGTCGCAGTGAACGTACCGAGGGCTGCGGTAGTGGATGCGGTGAAGTTGTTAACACTTTGAATGGAGATTCCAGTACCTGCCGCGTTGGCGATAGCATAGATCCCGAGCGAGGCGGTCTGGGCGTTGATCTTCGACAGCGCTGAAGCCAGCGTATCGCCCACGGTCAGGGCCACGTTCGCGGTACCCTGGCCATTTTGGAAGGTCACCGTTTCCGCCACGCCGTGGTAGGTAGGCGCGCCATCCACTTCGTAAACGCCCGTGTTAGTTGCCTGTGAAGTGGCCGTAGCGATTGGATTCGCGTCCGCTGTAGCAACCGCGGCAATCGTGAACGGCGTTCCACCGCCGAAGTTCAACTGCCCGTCGCTCCCCACCGATGCGCTAATTCCGTATGGAGACAATTGGCTGTTCAAGCTCGAAAGAACTTGCGCTTCAGTGAGTGCGCCGCTTCCGCCCACCGATATGGTCTGCGTCTGCGCGCCACCGTTGGAGGAATAAATGTTGAGGGTGAATGTCTGCGCATGCGCCGAAAGGAACGTCGCGCCTGGGGCATCCAGCCGGATCGCGTTGGGAACATTTTGAGTCAACTCGGTGCCGCCCGCTGCGACGCTCGCAGTTGCGAGACCCAAACCGGCCGCGTCCACTTGGTTCGCGGAACCGCTCAGATCGATGCTCACCTGTCCGTTGGAGGCGTTGTTGCCGCCGCCGATGAACACTGAGTTGACGCCGTTGTACTTGCCGCCGGCAGCCAGACCGATGTTGTTGGCTTGCCGCGTAATTTCCTGCACCAGCGACTGGAACTCCTGGTTCAGCGTGTTGCGGTTGCCGGCGAACGTAGCGCTGGCGGATTCCGTGGCCAAGGTCTGCAAGCGGTCAAGAATTGTGGAAATGTTGTTCAATCCGCCGTCGACAATCTGCAGAATGCTGGTGCCGTTGCTGGCGTTCAAAACGCCCTGCTGCAGTTCAGCGATAGTGGATCGATATTGGTTGGCTACCGCCAAGCCGGCCGCATCGTCTCCGGATGAATTGATACGATAACCGGACGACAATTGCTGAATAGCTTGACCTTCTAGAGTGGTGTTCTGATTGAGGGCCTGTTCGGCGAATAGCGATGTAACGTTGGTCTGAATCGAAATTGACATTGTTGCTCCTCTTTTCGTTTCTGTCCGGCCTCTCGCCGAACCACGCCGTTCTCAGCGTGCTGATATCTTGTCGATGCGCCTGCGGTCTTTTTCACACTTTTTTTTCAATATTTTGCATAGGAAGAGACCGCTCCAAGTACTGTCGAAGCGTCGACATTGGCTATTTTTTCTCCGCGGCCTTCACAGCCTCGGCCGGATTGATCCGAACGCTGTTGACGATCACCACATCCACGCGGCGATTGCGTGCTCGGCCCTCCGCCGTATCGTTAGTGTCCATCGGAACCGTGTCGGCGCGCCCCACCACCGAGAACCTGTCGTACGGCAGGTGGAAGTCCTCGCAGAAAGTATCCAAAACGGCAATGCCACGCGCGCAGGATAACTCCCAGTTGCTCTTGAACCTGGCGTTGTGTATCGGAACTGAGTCGGTGTGACCCTCCAACTGAATCAGGTTGGGAACCGTCCCGATTACCGTCGCCAGCTTCTTCATGGTGGGGGAAGCGCCTTTGTCCAGCACGTCGGTACCCGATGGGAAAAACGCCGATTCTCTCAGACTGATCACCAGCCCCCGCGCCTCCAGCCGAAGCTCCAGTTTCCCAGCCTTGATCTCATCTTCCAGATCCTTGGTCAGACGCTTCAGCGAAGGCAATAGCTCAATGATATTGTCCGGTTCGGATTCCTTGGCCACTCGCTGCGCCCCTCCGGGGCCCTTCATCATCGCGTTTCCCACACCCTTCTCATCCACTGTTCCGCCCAGAATCTTGGCCACCGCTGGAGGCACGCTGAACGAAGAGCCGTCCTTCAGCGCCTTCTCCACGGCTTGAGAAACCTGTTTCGCACGCGATTTGTCGGTTTGCGAAGAAGCGAACATCACCACAAAGAATGCGAACAGGAGTGTGATGAAGTCCGCGTACGAAACCAGCCAGCGTTCATGATTCTCAGGCGGTGGATTTTCTCTCTTCATGTAAGCCGGCTATCCCCGCGCCGGGGCCGTTTTGAGCGGCCTTGGCCTGCGGAGCCTTCACCTTCTTGGCGGATTCGGCGCTGCCCTCATCCGAGAAAGGATCCAACTTGATGCGGATCAGTTTTGGATTCAAACCCTCCACGATGCTGCACACGCCTTCGAGCATCAGCTCCTTCATTTCGAGAGAGTGATGAAATCGCGCCTTGATTTTGTTGGCTACCGGCAGAAAGAAAAGATTGGCGGATGCCACGCCATACACCGTGGCCACAAATGCCACCGCGATGCCGCGGCCCACCTCTTCGATGTTTTCCAGGTGCTTCATAACCTGGATCAGCCCCAGCACCGCGCCGATGATGCCGATGGTAGGCGCATAGCCGCCCGCCGCCTCATAGACTTTGGCCATGGATTCGCCGTTCCGGTGTTCCAGTGCAATATCCAGCTCCATCATTTTGCGCAGCTCCTGCAAATCGGTGCCATCCACGCTGAGCGAAATCGCCTTTTGCAGAAACGGGTCCGCGATATTCGGCAGGTCTGACTCGAGCGAGATGATGCTGTTCTTTCGCGCCTTGGTGGCATACGAAATAACTTCCTCGATCACGTCTTGCGGAGACTGGGCGTGCTCGAAAAAAACGCTGCCCAGGCATTTGGCGGCCTTGATCAGTGTCTTAAGCGGCGTGGTCACCATAACCGCCCCGATGGTCCCGCCCAGAACAATCATGAGCGCGGTCACCTGCGCAATGTCAGTGAGCTTTCCTCCCTCTATCACCAGGCCGCCCAGGATTCCGCCGGCCGCCAGCAGCAATCCGCCTAGCGTGGCAATATCCGGCCGCATGGATGATTTCTTCGAGCTAGCATCGCTCTTGCTTGCCATTGCGTTCGTCCTATCTGACCAACGTGGAAGCCGGTAATGGTTCCGCAGCAGCGGACTCCAGGTCCTGATCCTTCTTGAGCGGACAACCCGCCGCCAGGATGGCGCGCCGGAACTCAATCACCTTATCCACTACGTCCTCCGCCGATTCCAAAACCAGAAACTTTTGACCGGTCGTCAGAGCTACGACGGTATCCGGCGTAACTTCGACATGTTCGATCAGATCGGAGTTAACAATAAGCGGGACGTGGTTCAGCCGTGTGAGGTGTATCATCAGTTACTCCAATCTGTTGGCTCGCAAGTATATCGGCGCCGTTCCATCAAACGTTTACGGTTGCCCGCCCACTTAGTGCATCTTGCCTTCCAAACAGTAAAGTGTTCGCCTGTGTCAGCCGATCAGAAGACTACCGTACAAGCCGTATCATGGAACCTACTTGGTCTAAGGTGAATTTCAGGAATCCTTCCGGGCGGGAGGCTCCAACCGCGGATCGCTTGCGAAACGCGCACGAAGCCATGGCTCGAGATCTGTCCATCAACCTCTCTGCCTTTCTCCGCAGTTCCATCAACGCCAGTTATACCGGCGGCCGGGAAATGCTCTTCAGCGACTTTATGCAGGAGCAGTTACCCGCCTGCTTCGGCCTGGCCATGCTTCGGCCGCAGCAGTGCAGGCTGTTGTTACAGGTAGAATATTCGGTCCTGTTTCCGATCGTCGGAATCGCTCTGGGAGCCAAGTCTGGCAGCTTTACATCTCCTGAAAGGAAGCCCACCGAAATAGAGCTGCAGGTTGTCAATTTGCTATTCCGCCTGCTGCTTTCCGATGCCTATCGGGCGTGGGCCGTGCCGCTGAAAACGCAGTTGGAGACCGTCTCGCTCGAGGTGGAACAGCGTCCAGCCCGGACGTTCGCCGCAACGGATCAGGTTTTCGTCACCCGTTTCAAACTGACTGCGGGAGAACATAGCGGGCAGTTCTCTCTCATTGTGCCAACCACGCTCTTTGGCGGCGCGCTGGCTCAGGACGATGTCATCAGCCAGCCTCAACCGGAATCCGTAGGCTCGCCCGAGGCTACCATGGAGCTAATGCTGCCGGCCAACGTAATGCTGGACGTGTGGCTGGATGGGTCTCAGATGCGCCTGGGAGATCTTATGCAGCTCGCGGAAGGCCAGATCGTCAAACTGGATCATCCCGTGGAACGTAAAGCAGTCTGCACTCTGAACGGCACCACTGGCTTCACCGGACAGATCGTCAGCACTGGCGCACGCCGCGCTTTTATGCTGGATGATGTCGCCGGCTGACCGGCCAGCTGTCTCAGCACCTGCGTGGCAGCCTGCGCTCGCGCTACTACCGGACTCCCCATACCATCCACCGCGCCCTCCAGCACTTCTAACCGCTCCTGTTCAAAGGTATCGCGCGGGTGTATGTTTCGAATGATTATCCGCGCTTGAGCCAGCGTGCTCCGCGCGCTTAGAATCTGGCCGGCAATGTGCGCCACATCGTATTCGGGTGCGCTCGCGTGGTTAGCCATATGTTACTCATATCGCGAATCCCCGGACAGAATTGAAGAAACTTTGGGCCTTAGACCAACTAATAACCCACTTAACCATGTTCGCAGCAGTCACCGGCACTTACCGAACCGCGACCGTAAGGAAGCCGGTGCCTTATTTAAGTAATTCTTACCCCGTCGTCACAGGCAGATAGTCAAATAAAGTGGAAGTCGGCCGCTTGCCCTCAGCCGCCATCGCCGCGTTCAGCGCCGTTGTTTCCTGCGTCACCTGGACCGCGACGGAGGTCATGTCGGTATCTTGCAAATTACTTAGTTGCGTCTGCGTTTGTACTTGAAACTTTTGAGCCAAGTCAATGGCGGAAGTAATTCGGTTTTCCGCGGCGCCATAAAATCCAAGTTGCTGGTTCACATAGTCGCCCGCCGTTTGAACGTTGGAAATGGCCGTGGTGATGTTGGCTACATTGCCGCTCTGAAGCGCTAACTGCAAATTGTTGAGCGCGGCGAACGCGTTTTGAGGTGTTGGATTGCCCAGGGCGTCCTGTGCGTCGAACAACTGCTGCGCGGTCATCGAAGTCTGAAACGTTATCCCGGTAGGATCCGCTGTAAGCGCGGTTGCCGGCGCTGTCACCAACTGATCCACACCGGTGGGGCTGGCCGGATCAAGTTGATAAGGCGCTGACCCACCGGCGTCGCCGCTGAAGATGTAGACTCCATTCACCTGCGTCGCGCTAAGGCCGACTAATTGGGACAGCACGCTCTGAACCTGTGTGGCCAATGCATTCTGCTGGCTTTGGGTTACCGTCGAACTAGCGCCTTCCGAACCCAGGACCACCGCGTTCTGCAGCAATTGCACCGCCGTTTGGACAGCCGTATCCCCGGTAGTTACGTTCGCCTGCACCACCTTTAAATTCTGGATGGTTTGATTTTCGCTCGATAGGGCCGCCCTGGCTACGAAGATGTCCCCTACTTCGGCCGGCGCGTCCGACGCCTGGTTTACCCTGTAACCGGTGGAGAGTTGAGTTTCCGCGCTATTCAAGGCGGTTTGCATGTTATCGACCGATGCTACAAACTGCTCGTTGGCTGCGTTCAATGCTGTAATCATGCCGTACTCCTCTTACTGCACCATGCTGATCAGGGATTGAGTAAGTTCATCGATTACCGTGACCATCTTACTGGCCGCCTGGTAAGAACTTTGTAACTGAACCAGCCTGACTGCCTCTTCATCCAGGTTCACTCCGGAAAGTTGCTGTTGCAGGTTTTTGGCTTGCGCCACTAACTGGGTTTGCGCCGTGGCGCTGTTGCTTGCATTGCTAACCGCGGTACCCACCTGGGACACTAGCGTTCCGAAATATTGAGTAAAACCTAAACCATTCACCGGCCCGCTGGTACCACTGTCAAGCGCCGCTAATTGCAGGGCAATACCGTTCGATACAGTTGGGGGCCCGGGATTAGTCGCCGCCAGTTGGCTGGGCGTCATGGCTGGATTCACGCTAATCGTCGACGCGACACTGGCAGGCGACCCGGCGGTATACGTGAACAAGGGAACACCCGTCTGAAACGGAGGCGTGGCAGTAGTCGATCCCTGTGCCAGTATGTTATTCACCGTATCGGCTAAGCCCTGCGCCAGCGTATTTAATCCACCCACTTGCTGTCCGCCACCGGCCAGCGAGGGTATCACGTCGTTCACCGCGGTCAGTACACCTGACAAACTTCCGGATGTGATCTCGCTCGTGACATCGTTTCCGTTGCTATCCACAATCGCCTGATTGGGCGGCCCGTTCCCGGCGTTCGTCGCGTCGTTCTGAACCTGCAAAGTGTTCACCTGGGTCCCGATCACCAGTGGCGTCTGCCCACCCAACATTACCGTCACAGTCCCGCCAATGCCCGAGAGCACTTGGACGTTGGCCAACCCGGATAGATTTTCGAGCGTGGTTTCCAGTTGCGCCTGAGCGCCAGGGTCGGGCCCGAACTGCTGCGGCAAAGAGGCATTGTAGGTCTGCACCTGCCCGACATCCTGGTTGATTTGGGCAACTGTCGATTGAAGATCCTGAACGGCTGCCCCGCGAATGCTGCTGAGCGCGGACGCCGCTGTTTGAAGGGCTTGTGCGGTCTGCTGAGCCGCACTGATAACAGCGCTCTGATTAACCGCGTTACTCGGCTGCGTGCTCCATTGCGAGAAGCTTGTAAACAGTTGATTGAACGCCGTCGGGATCGCGCTCGTGGCTGAAACGTCGAAGACGTTCTGTAACGGCGTCAAGGACGACTGAAGCTGTTGATAAAGCCCTTGCAACGAGAGCTGTTGCTGTACCGCGCTGTCCGCGAAATGATTCCGCGTATCCTGGTTCTGCTCCTCCAGTCCGCCAGACAAGCCGTTGGTAGACTGGAAGTCCTGAGACTGGAAAACCGGTACCTGTGCGGCGTATCCGGGAGTATTTGCGTTCGTGACGTTGTTCTGAGTAGTGTCTACCGCGCGCTGGAACGCCTCCAACGCGCTCGAAGCCGAGTTCAGAGCGGAGAAAAGACTACCCACGGCGTCTCATCCTTCCACGCTCACCTTCTTGAGCAGAACCAACGGAGCCGACCGGCCTTCCGTGGTGTATCCGGACTGCCGGATCGAGACAGCGCGCAGCCATCCGGCCAGTAGCTTGTCCGCTTCCGCCAGAAACTGCGCCAGCACCGCAATTTCTCCCTGCATGGCTTCAAGGATGGATTGAATCTCGACGGACGGCTGCGGACCGCGGCGCTTAAAAATGGCCATCGCGCACCCCAGTTGCACCTCCACTTGACGTAGCAATGTGGCACATTCCTCGGCGCTCTGTTCCGCGTTCTGTTTAGAATGTTGCGAGAGAAGCTGTTTCACTTCACGCATATTCGCTCTGGCTGCTCGAATGCACTCCCGGGCGTCGTCCCGTGTTGAAGGAACTTCCAAGTCGATTCCCATGTCGCCCGGCGCTTTATTCGCCGGCGAGATGCGCTGCAATCAAGGCGCGGCTGACCGCCACTGCGTCCACCTGGTATTGGCCGCTTTGAACCTGCTGCTGCAGTTCCAACACGCGTGCCGCCCGGTCGGCCGATCCGGATCCCAGGGCCTGTTGTACCAGGCTATTTGTACCGGAAATGGCAATGGAGTCACTCGAAGGAGTGCGGTTGGTGGAAACGGAAGTCGAGCCAGCCGGACCGTCGGCCTCGCGCGTTGCACGGGTGGGATTCAGGTCCATTCGGGTCGCGTCCGGCGTATCTGAAGTCTTGATTTTCATCGCGCTCTCAACTCCGCCATCCCTGTATCGATCGTTCTGGCCGCATGTTTAACCTTTTTTGACAGGTTCTCCATCCTGCTCCAACCGAGCCTCCCCCTGGTAGGTACGCATCACCAGGGTGTGAACCTTCACCAGCAGATCCACTTCTCCCCGCGGCACTCGGAGCACTTCCGAGATTCTGTCCGCGGGCTGTCCCAACCGGTACATCTTCAATACCTTGCCGCGCAGCGTGCTACTCAACCCGCTGCCTCCGGGCTCCGTGTTTCCTAGCTGTCTATCCTCCCTTTCCAGGATTGCAATCCTGTTGTTCAAATCGCTTATCACGTTCGAAGTTCGAGTGCATTCCTTTTCCAGAGCTGCCTCACGCGTGTTGCAGCGGCTGCCGATGTTCCGCACGCGCTGGTTGATACCGATAAATAGTGCCAGCAAAAGCACCGTATTAGCGGCCAACAGGAAGTAAGGCAACACTGCCACAAATGTCTGCATCACTTTAGCCTTTCCGAGAGCCCCAGCAGATCCGCTTCTGGCTTTCGCTCGCCGGAGGATTGGCCCGCCGACGCGATCCGCGTTATCCGCACGCCGTAGTTTCCCCCAACCACCACGATCTCTCCCTGCGCGATCACACGATCGTTCACCAGGATGTCCACGGGCGAGTCCGGAGAACAATCCAGTTCCACCACCGAGCCACCGCCTAGCCGCGCGATATCCCGAAGCGGCAGTTGCGTGCGTCCCATCAGGACGCGAATAGGTAATTTAACTCCCATCAACAGAGGCGCCGCCGGCAATCCCACGGGTTTCACGCTCGCTTCCGGGGCCACACTCTCCATCGGTTTGTCCGCCGACTGCGTGCTTTGATCCATCTCTTGGTCCGGTCGGCTCATCAGAGGATCCCTCTCGTACTCGGCCACTTCTTGCTGACGTAAGCCCGCAGCCGCAGTACTGCTTGCGACTTCAACTGGCAAACCCGCGTCGTATGTATGCCCAAAATCTCGGCGATCTCCTGCAGATTCTGCTCCTCTTTGAAGTACAGCGTCAGGATGGTGCGTTCGAGACGCGGCATTTTAGTTACTGCGTCAGCCACCAGGTTTTCCAGTTCCGCGCGTTCCAGAATTTTGCCCGGCTGGTCTTCCTCGGCGTCCGCTACATACCGCAGTAGTTTACTTTCAGAGAATCCGTCGGTAACTTCATCCAGGCTCCCCAAGCTGACGGCCCGTACGTCAGCCAACGCATCCTGATACTCCCCCAGCGAGAGATTCATCTCCGCTGCGATCTCCTCCTCCGTCGGAAACCGCTGCAGGCGCTGTTCCGCTGTTCCGATGGCCGCTTCAATGTGTTTCAACTGCTTGCGTTTGTGCGCGGGAATTCCGTCTAGCCCGCGGATGCTATCCAGAATCGCGCCTCGAATCCGATGCTCCGCGAAGGTCTTGAGCTTGACGTTATATTTCGGATCATAGCTGTCCACGGCATGGATCAAGCCAATAACGCCGCTGGATATGAGATCCTCCAAGCTAACCGCGCCGCCGATCCTCTCATGGATTCGCATGGCGATCCATCGCACATGCGCCAGATGATCCAGGATCAGTCGCTCCCGCTCTTCCGCCTCCAGCGTGGGCACGGGGGCATAGAACGCGGCGTTGAGCATGACGTTGGATGCCATTACGCCGCGGAAGTCGCCTCCGCCCGCTCGCGCGCGAATAAACCGGCCAGTAGAATGGCGCTGTTCGCAGCTTCGATATCTTCCGGGATGCCTTGCCCTCGGGTCAGAAAGGACAAGGGCTTCGCCGTCTGAAATGCGGCCGAAAGCATCGATCCGTAAAATTCCGTCTCATCCAATTTCGTGAACAAAAGATAGTCAGGATTGAATTCTCCATAGCTCGCGGCGTACCGCAGCAACCCCGCCGGATGCATGGATGCGGGCAGAATCAGGTGGATTTCCTTGTTCTTGACTTGCGCTATAACACGCGCCAGATCGCGCGCCCATTCCCAATCTCCGTGACCGTAGCCAGGCGTGTCGATCAGCATTACGTGCTTGTTGCGGAATTCGTCGATAGCTTCCATGAACTGCGCGGCGGAATTGGCCGCTGTGAAGCCGGCTCCCATGATGGCGGCAAAACTGCGAAGCTTCTCATGCCCCGCAACGCCATGCAGGTCCACCGAGATGATGCGCGCCGAAAGCCGCTTCGCCAAACATTCCTGGATCGCGATTTTCGCCAGCGTGGTTGTCTTGCCCGCGCCCGGAGGGCCCACCAGGATCACAGCCCGGTTGGAATCCGGCTGCATGAATTCGGGCGCGAACCGCAACCTGCTGCCAATAGATGCGGCCGCCAATTTCTCAAACGTCGCGGCACTGCTGCAGGATCGCTCAGCCCCGGACAAAGCTTGCCAGCTAGCGTATGCGTCTTCGGTGATCTGCCGCGACAAACCATCCTCCCAGCCTGCCGCCACAAGTTGCTCGTGAAGCCTTCCCAGCTCCGGCCGCGCAAAACCCCCGGCGTCCGCTCCTCTCAACTTCAACAGGCGCTTGATACCGTCCAGTTGGTCGCGCAACAACGCTAATTCGGCGTTCAGATCCTCGGCTGGTGACGCCGGCTGCACGGTTTCCGGAGACTCCGCAATTCCGAACACCACTTCGTACATTCCCAGGTGACGGGCGTCCGGAGCGGACCGTCTGGATGTGATCAGAGTCGCCTCGCCGCCCAGTTCCTCCCGCGCATCCTGAATGGCGCGTTCCACCGAGCTGGCAAAGTACGATTTGATTCTCATGGATGCTGTTTCTCGTCTCATCGCTCCCTCGTCATCCAACCCACCCCAACGATTTCACTCGGATCTCCGGCGGCACTTCGCTGTGCGAAAGAACGGCAACGTCCGGAAACGCAGTCTCCAATAACTGTTTCACGAAGAATCGGACCGACGGGCCCGTAAGCAGTACCGCCGAAGAGTCCGGCCGTTCCAGTTTCTTGGTGATGTTACCCACGAAGTCTCTGGCAGCCTGTGGCGCCAGGCTGAGTACGCTGTTCGTCTCGTTGTGGTCGATAGCCGATTCCACCATCTGCTCCGCGGACGGCTCTACCTGATATACCGGAATCTCACTTTGCTGATTCAGGTGGGGCTTCACAATGGAGCGCCGGATCGCCTGGCGTACATATTCGGTCAGTAGCACTGGATTCTTCGACATGTTTGCGCCTTCGCTGAGCGCCTCCAGAATGGTTACCGAGTCGCGAATCGACACTCGCTCCCTCAGCAGGTTCTGCAGCACTCGTTGAATCACCGAGAGAGATAGCATTTTTGGAACCAAATCCTCCACCACCTTCGGATTGCTCTGAGCAACCCGGTCGCAGAAGCTCTTGGTGTCCTGCCGGCTGAACAGTTCGTGGGCGTATTTTCGGACCAGTTCGGTGAGGTGCGTTCCCATGACACTGATGTCGTCCACTACCGTGTACCCGCGGCTCCGTGCGAATGCAGCCCGCTCGGCTGGAATCCAAAGCGCCGCTAAACCAAACGCTGGATCCTTGGTGGGCTTGCCTTCCACGCTTCCATCCACGCCCCCGCTAGGGATTGCCAGCTCGCATCCGCCCGGCACTTCGTAGCGCGCAATCTCTACGCCTTTGATCAGAATGCAGTACTCGCGCGGGCGCAGCGATAAATTGTCATTCACTTTTACCGGCGGCATATAGTAACCCAGTTGCGAGGCCAGGTTTTTCCTGATCCCAGCGATTCGCTGCAGCAGCGGCGAGCTGGACCCGCCCTCCACCAGCTTCACCAGGGACAGCCCCACTTCCACCGCCAGCGGATCTACTTGCAGCAGCGCTTCAACGTTTTCCTTGGCCGGTCTGCCGGCCAAATCCGTCGAGCTCTTGACGCTTGCGTCTAGTTTTCGACGCTTCCGGTATGCGATAAAGCCCAAGCCTCCGCCCAGCGTCAGGAACGGAATCGTCGGCAAACCTGGAAACAATGCCAAGGCAACCAGCACACCGCTCGCCAGCATCAGCGGCTCCGGTTTGCCGAACACCTGATCCTGGAACTGAGCGCCCAACCGCGAATCCGAGCTGGCGCGCGTCACAATCAAACCGCCCGAGATGGATATCATCAGCGCCGGAATCACCGTCACCAGGCCGTCGCCGATGGTCAGAACGGTGTAGGTCTCGAGCGCGTGCCGCAGATCCATGTGATGTTGCAGCACCCCTATCAGGAATCCGGCAATGATATTAACTCCGGTAATGATGATGCTGGCGATGGCGTCGCGTTGGGTGAAACGGGAAGCGCCGTCCATGGCGCCGTAGAATTCAGCTTCCCCGCTCAAGTCTTTCCGGCGCCGCCGCGCCTCGGCTTCGTCAATCAGCCCGCCGTTCAGATCGGCGTCAATCGACATTTGCTTGCCGGGCATGGCATCCAAAGTGAATCGGGCGGTAACTTCGGAAATGCGCACCGAGCCGTGGTTGATAACCACATACTGAATCGCAATCAGCACCAGGAAAATCACCGCGCCGATAATGTAGTTGCCGCCCACCACGAAGCTGCCGAACGCCTCAATCACATGCCCCGCCGCCGCAGTTCCGGTGTTGCCGTTCAGCAAAATCAACCGCGCTGACGATACATTCAACGCCAGGCGAAACAAAGTGAGTAAAAGTAGAACCGTTGGAAAGACGCTGAACTCCACGGGGCGGCCGATATACATGGCCACCATCATCACCACCACCGACATCATGAGATCCAGCACAATCAGGAAATCCAGGATGAAGCTCGGCAGCGGCGTGATCAGAGCGATCACGATCAGCAGGACTACGATCGGCACGCCGAGCTCGCTTACGCTCGACAAGCGCAGACCCGCCAGCGGATTTACGGGCGCGGGACCCGCCTGTGCTGGAGTTGGTGTGGAGGCGGCGCGGGCCTTAGGCATTTCGAGTTACGCGCAAACTTCCAGCGACTTGAATTTGGAGATCAAAGTAGTGCGCTTCATTTGAAGCATATTGGCCGCGCGGGCCTTGTTTCCGCCCGATTTCGCCAACGCGCGTTCCAGCAGCCGGCGCTCGATGCCCGTCATCAACTCCTCAAAGTTAACTCCGGATTCCGGCAACTCCAGCGCGAACATCCGCTCGAGGTCCGAGGGCATCACATCCTCCGGAAGGTCCAGGTCCGCCGCTTCCAGAATCATGCGCCTGCCGCTCAGGGCCACC
This sequence comes from Bryobacteraceae bacterium, assembly GCA_036008345.1. GTDB lineage: Bacteria > Acidobacteriota > Terriglobia > Bryobacterales > Bryobacteraceae > Palsa-89. The sequence goes on along the minus strand of DASYNU010000026.1, from coordinate 39,802 downwards.
GCGGATTCCAGGGCGTGTTCCAGCTGCCGAACGTTGCCGGGCCATGAGAAACGCATCAATAAATCCATGGCCTCGCGGGAGATGTGCTTGCGTTCTGTGCACTCCTCTTCCGCAAGCTTGCTGAGAAAGTGTTCGCTTAGTTCGAAAATGTCGCTGGCGCGCTCCCGCAGGGGTGGCATTCTCAGCGCCACAACTTTCAGCCGGTAATAAAGATCTTCACGGAAACGGCGATTGGCTACTGCTTCCAGCAAATCGGTGTTGGAAGCTGCGATTACTCGCACATCCACCGGCACCGGTTCCGAACTCCCAATCCTCGGCACTTCGCGCTCCTGCAGCACTCGTAACAGTTTCGATTGCAACTGCAGCGGCATCTCGCCGATTTCGTCCAGGAATATTGTTCCGCGGTGCGCCTGCTCGAACAAACCCACCCTCGCGTTCACTGCTCCGGTAAAGGCCCCCTTGGTGTGTCCGAATAGTTCAGCTTCTAGCAGATTGTCCGGCAAAGCCGCGCAGTTGATCGCCACCATCCGCGCGCCCGAACGATTGCTGGCGGCATGGATGGCTCGCGCGGCAACTTCCTTGCCGCTGCCCGTTTCGCCGGTAATCAGAACCGTGGACCGGCGCGGTCCCACCAGCCCGATAATTTCGATCGCCTGCCGCATGGCGCTGCTGGATCCCACCAATCCGCGTGACCAGTCTTCGCCTTCCCTCGCCGCATTAGCCGCCGCGGGATTTCGCCCACTCAGCGCCAGGGATAGCCGGCCTAATAATTCGCCGGCAGTCACAGGCCCTGCAATGTACTCACATCCAGCCAGTCCCAGCAGTTCGTTCCTTCCAGCCGGAGAGATTCCTGGCTCGCAGACTAGAATTGGAGCCTGGGGCAAGCGTGTCCGAAAGCCCCTTACTAACTCCTCCGCAATCTGTCCGGCGACTGGAAGTAGTACAACGAGGGCATCCACCACAGTACTTCCTAGTACGTCGTTCGCGCGCTGCAAACTGGAGGCGTATATTACTCTAAATTTAGTAAGTTCCGGGGAATCTGTTAGAAACTCGACGTTGGCAAGACACAGGACTGTGTTCACACGAATGCTCAGCGGCATAATTAGCTGTTAACTTTCAGTAACCTTTGACTCAAAGATCGTCTGACAGAGGGCCAGACTTGAGGATCGCGCCCCGGTTTTTTTGTGCCGCCGCTTTACCCTCAAATGAGGGTATCGAAAAAGTGTCAATACTGAACCAGATGCATCGATAAGGCTCCTGATGGCACTTCCGAACCCACATCAGGAGTACGTCAAACAACGCGTGCAATCGGCGTCGCCCGTCGAACTGATCCGGATTCTGTACGAAGCAGCCGTGCAGCAGGTCGACGAAGCCGTGCAAGCGTTACATTCCGGTGACATCCTCAAGCGCGGCCACGCCGTGACCAAGACCGTCGAAATCCTGTCTGAGCTTCGAATTGCTCTGCGCTACGACGTCCAGCAGGAATATTGCAGTACGTTGGCCGGGCTGTACAGTTACATGCAAGGCCAATTAATTCGCGCGCACTCCGAGCAGTCGGAAACTCTGCTCCTGGAAGTTTCGCGCTTGCTTCACACTTTGCTGGAGGGTTGGAATGGCGCCATCGAAAACCTGAACAACGCCGCTGAGAAGAAAAATCAGGAAGTGGAAATCAGGGTTGCCGCTGCGGCAGCGCCTGGTGGACGGAATCGGTACTCGGCTGAACCTGAGAGCTCCCCGTTGCTGGTCCGGAGTTGGCAAGTTTAGCCTCGTCCCGGTGCAGATGTGCAGTCACCATTTTGGCGATTCCCAAGCCCCCTTGGGCCGCCAACCCTTGGGCCAATCCTTGTTCCGCCATTTCCATGGCCATGTCGCTGGTTTTGTCGTCGCCGGTTCCGAGCCAGCCCTTGTCCGAGGATTCACGCGCGGCTTTCAATACCTGTCCGATGATCAAAGCTTCGAACTGGGTCGCGGCCTGCTTGACCGGATCGGGCTTTCCAACAGCTTGGCTCAGAGCCTGATGAAAACTTCCATCCTCGTGCGTGCTCCGGCTAACCTGCTTCGGTTTCGCACCTGCCGCAGCCACCACCGCGCCTGGCAAAAGATGAATGTCCATGCGATCCGCAGCTTAAATAACCTGTAGCTCCGCCTCCAACGCTCCCGCACTCTTGAGACTCTGCAGGATCGCGATGATATCCCGCGGCGTTGAGCCGATGGAAGTGAGAGCCCGCACCAGTTCCTCTACCGTGGCGCCCTCTTTAAGCACCACATTGCGCGCCTTTTCTTCCTTGACGCCGACAGACACCTGCGGCACCACCTCAGTTGTCCCGCGAGATAACGGGTTCGGCTGCGAGACGTTGTAAGTGGTCTGGATCTCAACGGTAAGGTTTCCATGCATGATGGCAACCGGCGAAACGTGTACTTCCTTGCCCATCACGATCGTTCCCGTTCTTTCGTTTATAACCACGCGTGCCGGCCGGTCGGTCTTAACGGTGAGTGCTTCCAGCTCAGCCACAAACTCCGTTGGATGGGTCGAGAAGCTGGCGGGAATCGCGACGCTTACTAAACCGGAATTGTCAGCATGCGCGATCGGTTTCGGCTCTGCTGTGAAATGTCGATTCACCGCTTCCGCAATCCGCGCCGCCGTGGTGAAGTCCGCATCATGCAACTGCAGTCTCACTTGAATAGAAGGGATTACCGAAGGCGCCGGCCTTTCTACGATGGCGCCACCGGGGATGCGGCCCATGGTCGGATGATTCACCGTCTGGCTGTTTCCAGCCGACCCTAGAATAAATCCACCGGTAACTACCGGCCCCTGCGCAATGGAGTAAACCTGGCCGTTAATCCCTCGCAGGCTGGTCATCAGCAATAGCCCGCCCTGCAAACTGGCGGCGTCGCCCATGGCCGCCACCGTGACATCAATCTGCATTCCTGGCTGCGCGAACGGTGGAAGCGTAGCCGTGACCATGGCCGCCGCGGTGTTCCTCACCAGGATCACCGACGGATTCACCGTCACGCCCATCTGCTGCAGCATATTAGTAAGACTTTGGGCAGTGAAGAGCGTTTGCTGGCGGTCGCCCGTCCCTTTCAATCCCACTACGATGCCGTAGCCAATCAGTTGATTGTCTCGCACACCTTCAAGTGAAACCAGCTCCTTCAGGCGCGCGGCCTGCGGCTCCGCCGAAGTGGGAAGCTGAACCAGAAACAAGCCCAGGAGAACCAGCACTGAGGTTCGACTCATCATAAGTTAGAACGGCAATATCCCCAGGATCAGCCGGTACAGGAAATTCGGACGGTGTATGGAATCGTTCACCACTCCCTTGCCATTCACCTGAATTTCCATCTGCGCAATTCGATTCGAAGTAACTGTATTGGTCGGATCCAAATCTACCGGACGGATCACGCCCCGAACTGTGACAACCTGATTCTCCGAGCTCACCTGCACACGCTTCGTACCTTCGATCACCAGGTAACCGTTGGGCAAAACATGCGTCACCCGCGCGCTTAAGTTCGCCGTCAACACCGCGCCTCGGCTGGTTTCGCCTTGACCCTGTAACTGGCTTTGTGAGTTGGCATTTGCGAGATTCGCGAGTGCGCTCGTGGCTTTTTTTATTCCCGCTGCAGCCGTGATCCCACTCTGAACGGTAGACTGGCGCTGGGTTTTCACGTCACCGGTCGCTACCGCGGAAAATGTTTCCGCCACCGTTATAGTTACGATGTCGTCCACGCGGCTAGCCTTCACATCCATGGCCAGATTGGAAAAAAGCGCGTTCTGCGACCACATCGAGCCGGCTGGTTGAGCCGCCGCGGGCAGGGAGTAGTCTCGGTACGCATCTTTGATATATATGTCCAGGGGAGTCGGCTCGGGAGGTTTCTGCTTCTTCTTGTCCTTGCTGGAGTCCGCTGCACCCAGCAGCAGCGGCAGAAGAACTAAAACTGCGATCCTGATCTTCATTGGATGCTCGTAGACATCGCCAGCGGCCCCACCACCACCAGCGCCCTGTCCTTTCCTTCAATTCGGGCTAAAAATGTCTTTCCGCTGCGTTCGTTCTTAAGCGAGATCGTGTCGCCCTGCCTTCCCGAACTCTGCGCCACTGCCTCCATGCTAAGCTGCGTCCCGCCTGAGATCGCGGTCACTTGCACAATTTCGCCGCGTTGCACTTGATATGGTTCCATCAAGTCCGTCCGGAACACCGGCAATTCTGCGCGCAGGGCCCGCCGCGGCACCCGGCCAATCACCTCATCCAGACTTCTCGCAATGTCATTGCGTAGAGGAAAGTCGTCGTAGGTTTCCAGACGCACCTGCTTCGCGGTTACTGCGCCGCCCGGCAGGATCAGCTCAGTTGCCACCACGCGCGTCATAGTGGCCGCCACTTTCACTCTGGCCCACACCGCAAATTTATGTGAGCTGTGGTACTGCACTTCGCCTCTCCAGGTCACCGGCGTTGACGGATCCACGCTGGTGGACGCGGATAGCCCGGACAGCGGAAAAACTAGCTTGCCCACCGGACTCTGTGCTTTACCCATGGCCAGCACTTCCACCCGCGCCTCAGGCGCCTGGAGCGTTGCACGGATCGCCGCGCGAACCTGGTCCTCCGTCAATGCCTGGAGCGGCCACTCAAAACAGGCCTTCGAATTCTCAGGTGCGCTGATCGCGTACTTCTTCGCGATGCCCTGGAGTTCCGGATACATGAAAATGCGCCGCCCACCCGGCGCCGGCGAAAAGCTGATCACCGCGTCTTTAGGCATACTCGAGAAAGCCGGCAGCGCTCGTGCCAAATCCGCCCCGCTAATCTGATCGCTGCTGATCATCTCACATGATCCGGAACGGGCCAATATGCTCAATAGATAAAACCATACGCTCATTGTTTGAGATTGTTGACTTGTTGATACATGTCGTCAGCGGCTTTCACCACTTTGGAATTGGCCTCATAGGCGCGCTGGCTGACGATAAGATTGACAAACTCCTGGACGATGCTGACGTTGGATTGCTCCACATACCCTTGCAGCAAAGTGCCCATTCCGTCCTGGCTGCCCGGCGCGCCAATCACCGGATCGCCGGAAGCGTCGGTCTGCTGGAAAAGGCTATTGCCGATACTGTTGAGACCGGAAGGATTCGGGAAGTTGGCCAGCTGGATCTGGCCGGCCTGCTGCGCGGATGTCTGTCCAGGCAGCGTGAAGCTGACCGTTCCGTCGGCGGCGATTGTAGTAGAAAGAGCGTTGGTCGGGATCGTAATCGGAGGGTCCAGCAGGTTGCCGTTCGGATCGACTACCTGGCCGGTATTGTTCAAATGAAAGTTGCCGGCTTTAGTGTAAGCCAAAGTGCCCGAGGTTTGGCGAATCTGAAAGAAGCCGTTTCCTTGGATCACCATGTCCAAAGGATTGTCAGTCTGGGAGAAATCGCCCTGGGTGAAAATAATCTCATTCGAGACCGCCCGCGTCCCCAGCCCCATCTGCAGGCCCGTCGGCACAGTGGTCTGCTGGCTGGCGGCCGCGCCCGGCTGGATCATATTCTGATACAGCAAATCCTGAAACTGCGCTCGCCGCGACTTGAAGCCGGTGGTGTTGGCATTCGCGATATTGTTCGCGATGTTCTCCACATTCAGTTGCTGCGCGTTCATGCCACTCGCCGCGCTAAAAAGTGCTCGGATCATTCCATGTCTCCTGAAATCCTCAAACCTTCGCCACTTGTTCGATCGCCTCTTTGTTCATGTCATTGGCAATCGAAATCGCTTTCTGCATCATCTCGAACTGTCGCGTGACATTCACCAGCCGAACCGCGCCGTGCGCCGCGCTGACGTTCGACGCTTCCACTTTGCCCTGATAAATCTGGGCCTCCGTTGCATCCACCGGCGCTTTGCCGCTGACATTCTGGTAATAATTGTTCCCTTGTTTCGAAAGTGCGGCCGGATCCTTGAAATCCACCAGGTGCACCTGTGTCACCTGCTGCCCGTTCTGTACAACGCTGCCATCTAACGCGACCTGCAAAGGCTGGCCGGTATCCGTTGCTTTCACCGGCTGCCCGTCCTGGCCAAGAAGTGGATAGCCGTCTGAAGTAACCACCGTTCCGTCCGGCGACATACGGAAGTTCCCATTGCGGGTGTACAGTGGACCGTCGGGCCCCTTCACCACGAAGAATCCCTTCCCGGACAATCCGAAATCCATGGGATTGTTAGTGGGCTCCAGCAGGCCCTGGGCGAAGTCCGTCCACCGGCGTTGAATCATCGGTAGAGTTACCGGCAGGTCGGTGGCATCCGCGTCGGCTGCCTCGGAAGTGTACACCGTATGGAACTCACTGTCGCCTTTGTACCCGCTGGTTGACGCATTGGCCATATTGTTCGCCAGTAAGTCGAGCGACTGCATGCTGGAACGCATTGCGCTTGCAGCCAAGATACTAATCTGGTCCATAGAGACGCAATGTGAGTTGCAAGTCGCCAGCCAAAATCCACCGGCCACAAAAATCTTTTATTTTGCTCTAACTTTCGCGATAAGTGAAAAGGCCGCGCTGTCGCTCTTCGTCGAACGTAAGTCGATGTCGGCGAGTTCTCGACGGTTGCCGAAATCTAACTTACTGAAAATCGGCTGCTCCAGCTTTGGCCGCGAATCTGCAATACGTGCGCCGTCATGGTTACTGCTGCGGCGCCTGTTTCTACAGACTCGACTCCGCTCCCTCAGGCTGCTGCGGGGACACTTTTCAATTCCGCTACGCCGCCAGCCAGCTTCCACAGCGTCATCCAGAGTCTGCCAGGTCTTCCAAGTGACTCCAATAATCCGCTTACATCGTCGAAGCTGCTGCCTGTCAGCAAGAAAGACCCGTTCAAGAGTACAGACGAGCGCCTGCCTGCACCGGTAAGCCCAACGGCCCTCCCAATGGCTCCCGATCCTGCTCCGAAACGTCCCTGGACACCGCAGCCATCGCTTTCGCTACCGGCCCAGCCGAGCGCCCCCGATCACGAGCCTGTCACCGACGAAGTACATCAGTCCAACAATCGGGAGTGGGAATCTTCGCTGCCCATTCCATCATCGAGCCGCGCTTCCAATCTCGTGCAGCCAGCCGTTGGTACTTCCAATTTTGAGCGTACTATGCGCGCGTCCCAACCGGACGCCGCACAAGAAGTGGCGCAGCTCTCGATGCCCGAGCAACCCGTGGCCGTTCCCGATCTCGCGAAGCGTGCCGTCCCCGCACCTACGCGGGACCGAGCTTCCGACCAGATCCAGCCCGATGCGGCCGCGTCCCGTACTGTCGCTACACCGGTCACCGCTCCCGCGACTTACTCAGCTATTCACCAGCCGGCCCCTACCATTGCGCCTTCAGCTCTGTTGGGCGCACCGTCGCTGCCGCAAGTTTCGCAGGTCGAGTCATCGCCTGAATCACGGCAACCAACCAATTCGTCTCGATCTTCGGAAACACATGCTCCCCAGCAGCCCAGCGTCGATCCCGCGCTATTCACCAAGGGACTGGCGGCGGCGCTCGCGCCCCAAAACGCCAACCTCGCATTTTCCATAAAGATGATGGAATCAACCTCCGCGGCGCGCCGCGCTCAACAGGTAGCGCAACCCGACACGTCTCCGCGAAATCCCGCAGCCGTTCAAACTAAAAGTCAGGAACATACTGCGGCATCCGCGCTCTCCTCTAGCGCCGTCCGCGCTACCCCGGCGCCCGCGATTCTACCAGCCGAAGTAGCGGCCGCAGCCGCAACAGTAAATCAAGCATGGAACGGGGCCGCCGCGGTTCCGCAACTGGCCGTGCGCCCGGATTCTTTGCTATCGGAGCCGCATGCGCCGGTTAACCTCAGCACAGTCGCAGCGCTGCACGAAGCCCAGCCCGTTCTCCCGGAAGCGCCCCGGCCAAATGCAGCCGGTGAAATCCTGCTTCAATTGGGCGGCAAAGATCAAACGACAGCGGCCATTCGCGTAACTGACCGCGCCGGGACCATAAATGTTTCCGTGCACGCCACCGATCCGGACCTGCGCTCCTCCCTTCGCTCCAATCTCGGCGAGCTGGCGTCGCAACTCACGCATCAGGGTTGGAAAACTGAAGTCGTTAAATCGGGAACTGTCCTGACCCGCTCGGAAACGCCGCAAGACTCCCGGCAGGACGGTCAACGCTCGCCCGGCCAGCAGCAGCCTTCTTCTCAGGGTGAGCGTCAGCCCCAGCGAGACCGCCGGGCTTCCAGCGGCCAATGGCAGGCTGCATTCGAAGAGCAGGCGTCCGGAAATTCCGGAAATCCAGGAGGTACCAACTAATGAATATACTCGACACCGCGGCACAACATGTTCGGTCGCATTTAACTGCCAGCGCGGCCACCCTTTCGCCGAGAGCCGCATCCAGCGGCCCATCCGGCAGCGGCGCCTCCGGTACTTCTAGCACCTCATCGAGTTCGCTCGGCGGCATTCCCAGCTCACTCACCAGTGAAAGTACGTTTTTGAATTTGTTGGTAGCGCAGATCCAAAATCAGGATCCGCTGAATCCCACCGATAGCATTCAGTTTGTCGGCCAGCTTGTACAGTTCAGCCAGTTGGAGCAGTTACTAAGTATCAACAAAGGCGTCACCACTTTGGCGACAGATGTACAACCGGCGCCTACTTCCAGTACCCCGCCGCCAACCAGTGGAAGCATTAACAAAATAAATTAAGGAGCACTAAATATGTCAGGATCATTTTCAATCGCACTCAGCGGACTAACCGCGGATACCGACGCGCTGGACATCGTTGGCAACAATTTGGCCAACCTGAACACCACCGGATATAAGGACACTACGGCATCCTTCTACGATTTGTTGGCGCAAACCGCCGGCGGAGGCGCAATTCAAATTGGCGGCGGCGTTTCAGCCACCATCGGCCAAAGCCAGTTTACACAAGGTTCCATTCAGCTCACCGGAGGCGCCTTCGACGGAGCCATCCAAGGCAATGGATTTTTCGTGGTTAGAGATACCAACGGGGACACATTGTATACGCGCGCCGGCAACTTCCAGTTGGATGGCACCGGGACTCTAGTCACTGCCACCGGGCAAGACGTGCAAGGCTGGGCGGCCGTCAACGGCGCGGTAAACACCAGCGGCGCAGTGGGAAACATTGTTATTCCGGCCGATGCATTATCCACCCCCAAACCCACCACAGAATTCTCGGCAAATTTGAATCTACAGTCTAACGCTACCGTCGGCTCAACGGCCGCCACGTTCAACGCACCCATCCAGGTAGTGGACTCGCTCGGCGCCACCCACACCCTCACAGTCACATTTACCGAAACGGCGGCCAACACCTGGGGTTACTCCATTACGATTCCCGGCCAGGACCTGACCGGCGGCACAGCCGGAACTCCCAGTCAGGTGGCCACCGGAACACTCAACTTCGATTCCAACGGAAATCTGAAGACTCCGGCGCCTCCCGGCCAGGTTGCGGTTGCGATTACGGGCCTTGCCGATGGCGCCGGCAATATGAATTTGAATTGGAATCTTTACAACCCAACAACCGGCGCATCCACCATTACTCAGTTTGACCAACCCTCTGCCCTTGCTGGTACCAGCCAGGATGGCGCCCCATCCACAGAAATAACCCAGGTTTCTCTCGCGGCCGGAGGCGCCATCGTGGCGCACTACTCCGACGGCAGCCAGGCCACAATTGCCCAAGTAGCGTTGGCCGCCATCAGCAATCCCCAGTCGCTCATTTCAACTGGCCAGAATAACTTCGAGCTCGGATCCGATACCGCCGCTCCTGCCGTCGGCTCGCCTGGGACGGGTAGCCGTGGAACCATCCAGGGCGGCGCGCTGGAATCCTCCAACGTTGATATCGCAACTGAGTTTACCAACTTGATCGTGTATCAACGCTCCTATGAAGCCAATTCCCGCGTCATCTCTACGCTCGATCAGCTGACTCAGGATCTGCTCAACCTGAAGCAATAACGATGGACAACGCGGATGTGTTGCAGCGCTTCGCGGAACTTCCGTTCCCTGTCGAAGTGGAGCTCGGAAACTTGACACTTTCGATCGGCGAGATTCTCGATCTCAGCGAAGGTATGGTCCTCGCAACCGGCCATCCCGAAGGCGCTCCCTTGACCTTGCGCGCCGGTGGCACGGAGCTGGCCTCGGTGGAGGTGATGGTGGTTCGAGATTCTCTCGCTGTCCGAGTGCGGGATATGCTGCAGAAGGGCAAGCCGGGTACTGGGGCGAATGGAACTAACTGAACAGATCGCGATGATTTTGGTGGTCTTCGCGCTGCTGGGCGGGCTCCTGTTCGTCCTGAAGAAGCGTGGCATGGCATCGCTTCCATTGGTGGGCCGCCGTAGTGCCGGCCAGCGCCGCATGGAAGTGCTCGAACGCGTCCCACTTACTCCCCAGCATGCCATCCATCTGGTCCGCGTCTCCGGCAAAGTTGTGTTGATCGGAACCGCTCCCTCCTCCTGTACCATCCTGGACTCGGCCCTACCGGAAGTGTCGCCGGCTTCCCTGCCCCAGAACATCTTGAGTACCGGACCATGATCAAACGGCTACTCGTCCTGCTTGTGCTTCTCCTGGCCATGTCACTTCAGGCCGCCCCGGCCGATCCATCGGTTCCCGTCTTCGGACCAACCGCCGGGAAGGGCTTGACGCTCAGCACGCCCATGCAGATCGTCATTCTGTTGACGCTGCTCACGCTGTTGCCCGCGGCCATCATGTCGGTCAGCCCATTCCTAAGAATCGCCATCGTGCTGCATTTTCTGCGGCAAGCTTTGGGAACGCAATCGGCGCCATCCAATCAAGTACTGGTTGGCTTAGCGTTGTTCCTGGCTTTCCTGATTATGCAACCGGTGGTCTACGATGTTTATCACCAAGGTTGGGAACCCGTGGAAAACGGCCAGATCACCTGGCAGGAAGGATTTGAAAAAGGCTCCCAGCCGCTCAAAGCTTTTCTTCTGAAATTTTCCCGAGAAAAAGACATCAAGACCTGCCTTGAAATCGCCAAATCCCCACCTCCGCGTACACCCGCGGACTTGGATTTGAAGGTCCTGATTCCAGCCTACATCCTGTCTGAAATGAAAGCCGGTTTTCAAATCGGCGCAGTTTTGTTTTTACCTTTCTTGATCATTGACCTCGTGGTGGCCTCCGTCACCCTTTCCATCGGTATGGTGCAGTTGCCCCCGGTCATGATTTCGGCCCCGTTCAAAATCCTTCTGTTCGTCCTGGTGGACGGATGGAACCTGGTGATCGGCTCTCTATTGAAGAGCTTTTATTGAGGAGATCATGACCCCGGAAGCAGTTATCCACATCATCAGCCAGGCCTTCTGGACCACGGTATTGCTTTGCGCCCCGCTTTTGCTCATCGGCTTCGCGGTGGGCGTTATTGTCAACATCATCCAGATCGCGACATCCTTGCAGGACTCGGCCTTCAGCACCATTCCACGCCTGGCTTCGTTTCTATTTGGATTCCTTCTGCTGCTGCCTTGGATGCTGAAGCAGATCTCGGCGTACTCCATCTCTATTTTTGCCGACTTAGGACGCTATGCACGCTGATGCCGCCATCCACGCTTCCCAACTCTACGGGTTCCTCCTGGTGTTGGCCCGCATGGCTGGCGTCTTCATTTTCCTTCCTCTGCCAGGTTTCAAAGCCGGCCCCGATGTCGCTAAAATCGCGCTCGCGCTGGCGTTGACTTTCGCATTGTATTCGCGCTGGCCCGTATCGCAGCCGGCCCCCTCCAGCATGGTGCAACTCGCCGGTTGGATGCTGGCCGAAGCTGGCATTGGCCTGGCTACTGGATTGGCTGTGTCGTTTGTCATCGAGTGGCTGGTCATGGCGGCGCAAGCCATCAGCACGCAGGCCGGCTTTGCCTACGCCTCCACCATCGATCCCAACACGGAAGCCGATGCCACCGTTCTCATCCTCATCGCCCAGTTAGTCGCCGGCATGCTTTTTTTCGCCATGGGATTAGACCGGCAACTGCTGGGCATTCTCTCGCGGAGTCTCGAAGCCAATCCGCCCGGCTCTTTCACCGCTTCCCGCCCCAGCATTGAAGGACTGGTGATGCTCGGCTCCACCATATTCTCCACGGGACTCCGCCTCGTGCTTCCGCTGATGACGCTGCTGTTCCTCATCGATTTATCCATGGGATTGCTCGGCCGCCTGAACTCGCAGCTCCAATTGATGGCGCTCGCGTTTCCCGCCAAGATGCTGACCGCGACGGCGGCCTTGAGTCTCATCGTATTTTTGATTCCGAAGCTCTATCAGCAGTCCGCTGCTGTCGCTTTCGGCGCTCTGGGAAAGTTCTTGGGATTGTAATGCGCAAGGTCTCTATCCATGTCGCAAAGTGGTGAAAAAACCGAAAAAGCTACAGCGCACCGGCTGCTCAAAGCGCGGCGTGAGGGCAAATTTGCGTCATCCAAGGATTTCGTCAGCGGCTTGCAGTTCACCGTCTTCGTGATCTTGCTCGTGCAAAGCGGCCAACAATTACTAGTCAACCTGAAACAGGCCACCCAATCCCTGTTCCGGCAAGCCTTTGGCCCGGACCTCAGCCCCGCCGTCTTGACCAACATCCTGCACGATTCTTTTGCCAAGACCATGTACCCGCTGGTTGCCACCAGCGGCATTCTGGTATTGTCTGGCCTCGCGTTTCAGCTTACCTCCACCGGTTTCGGCATGAGCTTAGAGGGCTTGACGCCGAAAGCTTCGAATTTCAGCGTGATCTCCAAACTTAAATCCGCTCCTCAAAAAGGGTTCGCCGCGGCAATCCAGGCAGTGGCTCTGCTCGCGATGTTCAGCGTATCCCTCTATTGGGTAACCGCGCGCGACCTGGGCCGGCTGCTGGTGCTGCCGCTCAGCAGTCTCCAGGTGAGCATCGCCGAAATGAGCTCATTATGCCTCACCATACTGTGGAAGGCCGCGGCCTTCTTCGTGTTATTCGGAATGATCGACCTGGCCCGACAGAAGCGCCGATTCTCCAAGCAGATGAAGATGAGCAAGCAGGACATTCGCGACGAGCAGAAGCAGACTGAAGGCAACCCGCAGATCAAAATGCGCATCCGGCGTCTGCAGCGCGACACGCGCCGCCGCAGAATGATGGATGACGTAAAAACCGCAACCGCCCTGATCGTGAATCCCACCCACTATGCGGTGGCCATCCGCTATCACCACGAATCCATGGCGGCGCCGGTGGTGGTCGCCAAAGGAAAGAATTATCTCGCCGGACGCATTCGCGCGCGGGCGTTATCGCATAACATCCCGCTGGTCGAAAATCCGCCCCTGGCGCAAGCTCTATATAAATCCGTCGAAGTGGGCCAACAGATTCCACCGCATCTTTACCGTGCAGTGGCCGAAATCCTGGCCTACATCTTACGCTTGATGGGAACCAAAACACTATAGCCAAATCAAGGAGACACGAATATGATTCAATTGAACACAACCTCACTTTCCGCATCGCAGGATCCGTCCTCGAGCCTTATGCCCACTCCCCAGAGCCAGACCGGAGATGGCTTTCAAACTGCTCTGTCGGCCGCGCTCTCCGCAACCTTGCAACAGTTCGGAATCAACCCCGCGAGCGTCAATCTGTCAATCACGCCAGCCGGCGCCACATCAACGCCCGCCGCAGTCACGCCCTTTTCGGCGGCCGCAAAGGCGCCACCGGTCGCCAGTACCACGCCCACCGAAACTTCTACGGCGCCCGCACCACAGGAATCCTTCGATGACGCCTATTGGGCCGCGCAACCATCCGCCGTTCAAGCATTGCGGAACATAGACGACTATGATCGACGTTCAGAATTGGCTTCGAAGCTGGCCGGCGAGGGCTACAACATCGACGTCCCGATCATGGTCTACGGCTGGGACCCGGCCAAGATCACCGCAGCACGTGAAAGTTACGGATATACCTGGGTACCTTCAGCTTTGCAGAATCCCGTTGCGGAAGCTCCCGGAATCAGCTTGGGCGGCACAACGCCGTACAATCCGAATAACCCGCCCGCCGGCTCCATCGCCGTATAAGACAACGTGGGGCAGGCGCTTTCGCCTGCCAACCCGGCGCTCCAGCCGGTGCGTTTTTCCGAACCCCGACCGTAAGGGAGTCGGTGCGTTTTTCCGAACCGCGACCGTAAGGGAGTCGGTGCCTTTTTTCTAAAAATACGGCCGGATGGCCTCGAGCTCATTCTCGAACTCCCGCGTTACTCCGGCCAAATGCTCACCCAGACCCAGAGATTCCAGCGAGCAATCTCCGCCATCTTCCTTTGCGCAGAACCCGACTATCGTCGCCCCGACATAAGCGTTCGCGGCCTGCACAATCCGGCTCAAAGCCACTCCGTCCTGGGATGCTGCCGGATCCAGGTCCGGCCGAATGTGATAACGCACCGCCGCCCGGATCGGCTCTGGCAAGTTCCAAATCCCGAGCGCTTCCGCGCACAGCTCGGCATGCGTTGTTCCCAGAACCTGAAGTTCATACTTCGCATAGCCATGCGGATCCTTCTCGCACAGCAACGAGATTTGCTCGTACTCCGCGGGCAAGCCCATCGCTATCAGCAACAAGCCGAGATCGTGGAATAGTCCTGCTACGAAAGCCCCTACGCCGTCCTTTACCGGCAAATGCTGCGACAACAAATCCGCCAGAATCGCCACGCTCGCCGAGTGCTGATTGAAATCAGCCATCAACCAGCCGGGCGGCGTTTTTAACGAGCGCCACATTTGCGCCGCGGAAAGTCCCAGCACCGCGTTGCGCAGTTTGTTGACACCCAACAGCGAAACCGCATGCCGCACCGAACTTACTGTTCCGCGAACGCTGTAGAGCGGAGAATTGACTAACTGCAGGATGTTCCCAGCCAGAGCTATGTCTTTCTCGATCAGTTCCGCTAATTTGGCGAAAGAGATGTCTTCGTGCGCCAGGCTGGCGATCACACGATGCAAAACCGGCGACAGCGGTGACAATGCTTTGAGCGCAACAAACGCCCGCTGCTTCACCGATAATGAACTGGCCGAGGGCGACACGCTTCTTAATCGGCTGCGCTCACCGAAAGCTGGTCCCCCCAAACGCGGGGACCAGATCTAAGACTACTACGCTCGGTCTCCGGCGATCTCTACCGGTCCGCCAGCTTCCTCCCAGCATTCAAGCTATCGAAATTCAGAATCGCATTGAACACCAGAAAATAGCTGCCCTTGGTCTCCGCGCGCCAGAAAGGATTGTTAGAAAACAGCACCACGTGTCCCTCTCCATAAGGCGAATCGATCACCGCGCTATGTTGCGCCAATTCAGAACCGTTATCCAGCAGCCCCGAAACCAGCAGTTCATTAGTGTTGGCGTAACGCAACACCACGCGCGGCCGCATCGCCGGCGGAATTACGTTCACCGGATTGCGAAGCTGCTCATCCGTCAACGGCAAAGCCTCCCAAGCTTCTGCGTGCGGTTCTTCAGGGATCTCAGCGGGCGACCTGCCTTGCGGCACATCCGGATCGTCAGCCGTGCCCCGCCCAGTCGCGCGCTCCTTCTCGTTCGCAGCGTTCGCCCCGCCACGCCCACCACCTCCTCCGCCCACCATATTCGTCAGGCTGAAAACCGGAGGATTCGAAGCAAAAATCGCCAGATTGTCTTTGTAGCCGTACACGATCGGGCTAGCCGCATCCACCATCTTCGATCGCAGCGCCGACCCCGTCACCTTCAGCCGCTGCGCCGATGCGATGGATACACCCGGCGTCATGCCGAACGCGACGGCAAAGTTCGCGCTGTCGTTCGCCGTGATCAACAGCCCGCCCTTCCGCACGAATTCCTGCAAATGTTCCAGGCCCGTCCAACCTAGCCCAGGACGCATGTCATCGGTCTCATCGGTCTTACCGAGATTCGGCGTAAGCGAAGTGACCTTCCATGGAAGCGGATTCCCGTACATCGGCATGCCGTTGATAACCGTCTGCGGATTGCGAACGCCGGGAGGAAAAACAATCACGTCGTATTTGGACCGTAGATCGCCAACGTTGGCCGCCGTCTGCGTGCTGATGTAATCGAAGGGAATCTTGAGCCGGTCAAATTCAACCCGCCACCAACCTTCCGGCTGCGTGCTGTACCAGGTGTGCATGATCGCGATGCGCGCAGCCCTCGCCGGGTGAGTCTTCACGTTGGGAGCCGAAGAAACCGCATAAGCCTGAACGCCCAACTCAGCCCCGGCTTTGCTAAGGTCTCCAGCGGAAACATTGCGCACGATGAATGACCCGCGGTTGAACTTGTGCCCACCCGCTTCAAACGGTTCCTCAGCCTCTTCGAAAGACGCGTCTCGAAAACGGTATCGCAGCGTGATCAATGCGCTGTCCGCGTTGTGGTTGATCAAAAAAACATCGCCGGCCCCCTCCACGCCGCCCGCCGCATCCACCTCTCCCGGCACGCGCGTCATCGCGGCATCCAACACTTTGACGTCCGTTACGCGCGCCACCTGCACGTTGCCGAGTTCGCCGAAAGTCCAGCCGGTATCGTCGTAAATGGCTTTCTGCGGATCGTTGGGCGCCCAATATTGATAATCCAGCAGCGTATCGGCGATGCGGCTGTACGGCTGATCCATGCGCAAAACATAGCTTCCCGCTGGAAATGTCCGCGGCTCCGGCTTCGGCTTTTCCTTAGGCTTGTGATCGCCGCCCTCTGCCGCATTTTCACCCTCCGCCGCGCTATCGCCACCGCTTCCACTCCGCCCTCCCTTCGCAGGAGCCTTCTTCGCCGCCGGCATCATTACGGTGAACGCCGCGCTGGCACGCGAAATCTCGCAGCCTTGATCCTGCAGCATCCTTAATAGATCCGCTTGCGCGCCCGGCCGCGGATCATCCGCCGGAAAAACGTAAGCTGCCGGACCCGCGCTGCGCGGTTTCTCAATCGAGCGCTTGGCCTTCAAATAAAAATTGCGTAGAAATAGCTTGTTGTTGGTCGCGAAGTAAGCCAGACCAGTCAGCACTCCGGTCTCCTCGTAATTGTTATTGTTCCGCTGGGACCATTTTGCTTTCGGCAGCGGCGGATTCTGCCGGTACCATGTCCGCGAGTATTCATTCGGCCGTAGCGTGCGTTCCTCGGTATCGGCGCCACCATTGCCGAACGTCTCATACAGCCGGCTGATCCCGTTGTGCATCGCGGCGATGAACATCAGATAACTGGGCGACCAAGTGTCGAAAGTGCCATGCGTGAACACTCCCGGCATCCCGAACTTCGTCATCTCCGAAACATTGTTCCAGCCCATCATTTGCCATTCGTCCGCCAAAATCGGATCGATCCACGCATTGTAAGGTCCGTCGCCCACCGTGTTGTCGTAAAGATACGGAACGGATTCATGCAGATCGTGCAATACTTGCGCCTTCCATCCGGTGAAGGTGTGCAAAACATTTCGCGTAAGCTGCAACGTTAGCCCCATCGCATCGCGATTGTTGTCGTGCGCCACATAGTGTCCCCAATAAACCAGCGGCGGCCACTCCTTGCCCGGATTCGCCAGGTGCCAGCGGTAAATGTCCACCATGCGGTCGCGCCCGTCCACTTCCACAATGGGAGTGATCAACGTAATCACGTTCTCCCGGATAGCCCGGATATACGAGCTTTCGTCCACCGCCAATCTGTACGCCAGCTCCATCAGCGCGGTCGGCGCCCCAGTCTCCGGCGAATGGATCGTCCCCGTGATGTAGTAAATGGGCGTCGATGCGGCGATCAGCTTTTCAGCCTCGGCGTCATCCAGATTGATAGTCCGCGGATCGGCCAGCTTCGCCAACCGGCCGCGATTCTCGTCGAGCGACGCAATCAGCTTCTCCGACGCCACCGCTACGGCGATCATCTCGCGCCCTTCCTCAGTCTTGCCGATGCTGAACACCTTTACGCGCGGACTGGCCTTCTCCAGCATCCGCATGTAGCGATAAACTTCGGACGAATAAGGCAGAATACCCGGCGCTCCCGCGATGTCGCCCAGCACGGCCTTGGGCGTCGGCACGGTCTTCGACGCCGGCAGATAATCCGTCAGCGGCGAATTGAAAAATGGCTCCGTGGTATATTCGCGGATCTTCTTGGTGTACTCATCGTCCACCGGCTGGTTAGCCTCATGCCCAGGCTTCAGCAAAATATTCGCGCTAGGCTGGCAAAAAACAGGAAGCGCGGCAAGAACCGCTATCAAACAACGCATGCACGAGATTGTATCGCATGCACCTTACTGACTGTGCTTGGTAGTGTCCTAATAGTTGCCTGGGACACTACCTGTGGCTTCATTGTGGGGCAGCGCCATGCGCTGCCGGATCAACCACAGCACACTCGCCGTCGCAGCCAAAGGCAAAAACGAAACAAATAAAAATGCCGGCATATACGAAAACTTATCCACGATATATCCCACCGCCAACGTAACCGCCGTTCCCGCCATCCCCGCCCCAAATCCGCTGAACCCCGTGACCGTGCCCACTACCCGCTGGTCAAACAGATCTGACGGAAACGTGAGTCCCATCGTGGACCACGCAGCATAGCCCCACAGCGCGATACAAATCAGAAAAATGGCCCAAAACGGACTGTGTACCAGCACCGCCGGTATCCCCGCCAACATCGGAACGCACGTCACCACGCAAATCCATTTTCGAGCGCGAATCACCGGCACGCCTCGCCGGATCAGCAATCCGGACACCCAGCCTCCGGTGAAATTTCCAAGATCCGCCGCGACAAACGGGATCCACGCGAAAGCCGCGATCTGTTTCAGGCTGAACCCTCGCGCGTCGCTCAAATACTGCGGTAGCCAGAACACATAGAACCACCACATCGGATCCGTCAGCGAGCGTCCCAGCAAAATCCCCCACGCGTTCGGGTTCTTCCATAATTTCCGCAGCACCACCAGGAACGGTTCTTTCGGTATGCTCTTATCCACGCCATCGTCGATGATCGCGGCTTCTTCAGCGGATAACTTGGGATGCTTCTCGCGTGGATGATAATTCATCCACCAGAATCCGAGCCATACCAGACCCAGAATCCCCGACACCGTAAAAGCATGCCTCCATCCCAGCGCCAGCGATATAAGCGGGATCGTCAGCGCGGCTACGGCTGCGCCCACGCTGGACCCACTATCAAAAATCGCTACGGCGATCCCACGTTCGCGCGCCGGAAACCATTCCGCGACAACTTTACTCGCGCCCGGCCAGTTGAAGCCCTCCCCAATACCGAGCAGAAAACGGCAAAAGGCGAAGGAAGAAACCGAATTCGCGAAACCCGTGAGAATACTGGCTGCCGACCACCAGATCACCGCCAGACTCAGCCCCCAGCGCGCGCCAATCAGATCCAGCAGCAGCCCGCCAATCAGCCAGGTCCAAGCGTACGCCAACTGAAAAGAACCGAAGATCCTCGAAAGATCTTCGTGGCTGAAATGCAGCTCACTGGATATAACCGGAGTTAAAAGTGAAAGCGTCTGGCGATTGATGTAGTTGATCGCCGTGGAAAAAAACAGAATCCAGACAATCCGCCAACGAATGCCCCGGCCTGCTCGCATTCGCTAGGCTTTCGCCGGATGATCCATAATCTCTTCCGTCTTCGGATTCCAGTAAAGCTTCTTCCCTTCCCGCTGAGCTTGCGCGGCCATGATAACGCCCACCGCGGAGGCCAATCCGTCGTGCACCGTTGTGTTGGGCTGCTGCCGCGACCGGATGCATGAAAACCAATTGTCCTGGTGCGAAAGATCCTCATCGCCTATGAAAGTCGGGCCAGGTTTATCGCTACCCGGAAGAGTGACATAACGCTGCGGCCGTTTGATGAATGGATTGCTCTCGTGATTCCCAACTTCCTCCACCAACAACCAGCGCGGGCTGCCCTCCCCGCCTTCGTTAATCAGCGTGGCCTTCTTCCCCATGATCCGCGAAAAACTGTCGCAGTCGTTTCCAAAGCTGGTAGAGTAGCTCAACAGAAAACCCTTCGGATATTCCAACAGTGCGTGGAAAGTATCCGGATTCTCGCGCCCATCCGGCCACGCATACACGCCGCCGTGCGCCACCACAGAATGCGGAAACTTGTCTTCATGAAAGTAGTTCATCAGATCCAGCGCGTGGACCATCCACTGGCTGGCGATCCCGGCCGAAAAGTCCCGATAAAGACGAAATTCAAAATACGCGCGCGGATCAAAGGGCCGCGGTTGTTTGTTCAGCAGCCAGCGCTTCCAGTCCGTATCTTGTTCGCGAATCTGCTTCACCTCCGGCCGCCCGCGCCAGCGCGGACCATGAAAATTCCATACGATTTCGATTTTCGTGATCTCGCCTAACGCGCCGCTATCGATCACCTTCTTGGTCTCGCGCGAGTATGCTTCGCTGCGGTGCTGTGACCCGATCTGAACAATTCGGTTGGTCTTCAGAAAGGCATCGCGCGCCGCTTTAGCGTCGGCCAGATCCGTCGCCATGGGCTTTTCGCAATACACGTCCTTGCCGGCCTCCAGGGCCATCTTCAGATGCGGTGAATGCTGAAAATCCGCGGTGGATATGAAAACCGCGTCCACGTCCGGTAATTCCAGCATCTTCTCCATGTATTGGAACGTGCGCGGCCGCCGGCCGTAGTTCTTCTCGCCTCGGTCCGCAGCCCGATCGCGATTGACGCTCCACAGATCGCACACCGCCGTCAGCTCGAAGTTGTATTTATCCTTCAGCCGCGCAGCCATGCCGGCCAGTTCCGATCCACGGTTGCCGATGCCGATGTGGCCGACGGAAATACGGTCGTTGGCGCCTAG
This sequence comes from Bryobacteraceae bacterium, assembly GCA_036008345.1. Lineage (GTDB taxonomy): Bacteria > Acidobacteriota > Terriglobia > Bryobacterales > Bryobacteraceae > Palsa-89. The sequence goes on along the minus strand of DASYNU010000026.1, from coordinate 19,166 downwards.
GATGCGGCTATAAGAAAGCGCCGTCGATTGAATGGCTGCACCCAATCCTACCAGCGTGGAAGCTTGCTCAACAAAGTTGCGGCGCGTAGGCCGGTTCGAATTCTCCATGATTCACCTCTCTAGCAATTATGTCTCAGTAAGCTACTCTCACTTAGCTTCTACTTCAATCCATTGTGGCGCAGGCACTCTTGCCTGCAGTGTCGGCACTCATGCCGGCATCAGATTTGGCCTCTATGCAATGGTCGGCGAACGTACGACCGCTCTGGTCAACAACATAACTCCTTAAAATGTTCGTGGCATCAAAAACTAAGTGACATTGGGATACCATCCTGCCCCACCACTCTCAGCAAGGATGCGGACTCCTCATCCAAATAAACCGTAGCATTCGGATGCCGGCGCACAATCGACGATGGACACGTCGTCGCAATCTCGCCCTCCAGCGCATTCCGAACCGCTTGAGCCTTACGTAATTCCGGCACCGCGCAGATCCACGCGGCAGCACGCATCAGCGCCGGGCACGTCACCGTCAATGCCTCATGCGGCACCGACGCCGGACTATCAAAGTGCCCTTCCCCAGCCTGCTGTCTCCGCGACGCGTCGTCCATCACCACTCGCTTGATCGTAACCGGATCATCAAAATCCGCCACATGCGGATCGTTAAAAGCAATGTGACCATTCTCTCCAAATCCAACAAACGCCAAATCCAGCGGCGCCGCGTTGAGCAGCGCGGAGTAGCGCTCAATCTCAGCGTCCACATCCGGTGCGTCGCCCCGCATATATTGAATCTTTCCTGGATGCACCACGTCTTCAATTCGCCGCTTGATCCACAGCCGGAAGCTGGATGGATGCGTGTCAGGCATGCCAACATACTCGTCGAGGTGAAACACTTCGACGGACCGCCACGGAACGCCCGGGATTTTCACCAGCGCGTGAATCAGCTCGAGCTGTGAATTGCCGGTAGCGACGATGATACGTGCCCGGCCACGCTCGCGCACCGCATGCGTGATGATCCCGGCAGCATCCGCCGCCGCGGCAGCCCCCAGCGCCTCGCGCGAAGGATAAATCCGCACTCGAGCCATGCCGTATTCGATCGTGGCTGGCTGCTCCACCGTGGTCATCAACTCACCAGTTGTGGCACTTCAAACGGAGCGCGATATTTCCGGCGAAACAGAGCGTTGGCCTCCTCGTCGCCTTTGCACGTATACGTCTCGGGATCGAACTGCAGTGTGCGCCCCACGCGATAAGAAATATTCGCCAGATGTACCAGCATGGTTGAAATCGCGCCTTCCGTGATCGGCGCATTCAAGTCTGAAACTTTGCGGCTGCGAACAGCAGTAATGAAGTTGGCCCAATTATTACCCTTATCCTGACCCGATGGCCCGGGCTGTTGTTCCTTGCCAAGAAAACTTGAATAGCGCCCGTTGTCCTCATCCCAGATCGCCACGTAACCCTTGGGACCGTAGATGATCGTCCCAACTGTGTTCGGCGAGCTGCCGTTCTCACCCATGCCGGCTTCATGATTCGTCATCCAATGGCGAACTTCGAAGACCAAGATCCGTTTTCTTCCACCTTCGTCAAACTCGAACGTGACATTCAATAAGTTCGGCGTCTCCTGGTCGTCATCGAACATCATGTGCCCGCCGATCGCGCTTACCTTCGACGGATATTTCACGCCCAGCGCCCACCGCGCCACATCCATCTGATGGATTCCCTGGTTGCCGATGTCGCCGTTGCCGTAATCCCAGAACCAATGCCAGTTGTAGTGAAACCGGTTCTTGGTAAACTCGTGCTGCGGCGCGCCCCCTAGCCACAAGTCATAATGGACTCCCGCTGGAACCGGCGAAACCGGCTCGCGTCCAATGGTATTGCGCCATTTGAAGCACAGCCCGCGCGCCATATAGGGCTCGCCGATCAGCCCTTCCTGGATCTTCTGCACCGCTTCGCGCCCGATCCCCGAGCGGCTGTTGGTGCCGTGCTGCACGATGCGTCCGTATTTCTCCATCACGGTCGAAATCTGCCGTGCCTCAAACATATCGTGCGAGCAGGGCTTCTCCACGTATACGTCTTTCCCCGCCTGGCAAGCCCAAATAGTCTGTAGCGTGTGATGATGATTCGGCGTGGCGATGGACACCGCATCAATGCTCTTGTCCTCCAGCAGCTTGCGGAAATCGGTGTATCCCGTGGGACGCTTCTGTCCCAACTTTTCGATTTCGTCCAGCCGCGCACTCAGCACGGACTCATCCACATCACAAACCGCCGCGATCTGAACATTGGGCATCTTGGCGTAACGGCGGATGTGCTCATGGCCCTGCGCCCGTACACCCACGCACGCCACGCGAACCGTATCATTAGGGCTCGCCAGAATCGTCCGGCTGGCAACAGCAGCCGCGGCGGATCCCAGCAGGAAGTGTCTACGTTCCATAAATCTCCTTCCCTACCAGATTAGCTTTAATGCAAACTGAAGCTGCCGATTGGCGCCGGCCGTACTGCTGATGGTATTGAAAGAACCGATCTGGCCTAGCGTCACCGGCCCGGTAGGATGGCCGGTTGCGTCATAGTTCGGATAGGTATCCTCATACGGATTCGGCATTGAGAACAACGGATGGTTCAGCAGATTGAACGCCTCAAACCGGAACTGCAGCTTCAAGCGCTCCACCAGCGCCATGGTCTTCTGCGCCGTGAAATCCATACTTACGTAATTGGGTCCCCGCAGCACGCCACGGCCGCCGTTGCCGAAAACTTCCGTGTTCGTCGGAGTGGCGAACGCGCCCAGGTTCCAGAAATTCAGAATTTGTTTTGGCCCGTTGTTCGGATTGGCGATGATATCGCAGTTATCCTGTTCGAGATTGGCATTGTTCACCGCCGCATCACTGGCATTCAAGCACGAAGCCGGAAAGCCCGTACGTGCCACCACGATTCCCCCAATTTGCCAGCCACCCAGCAACAGATTTGTTGGCCGGTTCCAGTTGGCGCCCCAGTGGCGCCCCTTTCCAAACGGAAGCTCGTAGAGCGCGCTGTTCACCCAGTTCAACTTCGCATCAAATGCGGATGGCCCGTAATCCAGCCGGTAATCGTAACCATGCGGCGTGGATGGTCCGTTGCCGCCATCCCGGGTCGCCGAAGCCGTATCCATCGATCTGCCCCAGGTAAACGAGCTCAGAAACGTAAATCCCGACGAGAAGCGCTTCTCGAGTTTCGTCTGCATGGATTCGTAATTGGCCGACGTCACACTCTGAATCTGGTTGTAATACGACGAAAGCGAGGCATACTGTTGTGGATTGTAAACCACCGGCTGCACTACTTGATTGCCGTTCAGCACCGGCAGCGTCTCGTTTTGATCCGTCAGGTGCGGCAGATGCGTAGAGGCCGAAGCGACATACGTCACCTCCAACACCAGGTTCGACCTCAGCTCCTGCTGCACTCCGAAACTCCACTGCTGGATGCGCGGCGTTTTCAAGTGAGGATCCACCGTAAATTGCGACGGTGCCGCGATCACCTGCGACGTGTTGTTGAAAATCTGATCCACAATTGAGTACGATCCCTTGCGGATGAACTTGGCCGAGATCGGCGCGCTGCGCGCAAAATCGAACCATGGATCCGCATTCATGGGCGAATAGAAAATGCCCGCTCCTCCGCGAAACACAGTCTTGTTGTGGCCCCACCCCGGCGACCATGCAAAGCCCAGCCTGGGTGACCAATTCGAGAAATCCGTGAACACCAGGCTTCGGCCCAGCATGTTGCTGCGTATGAACGGCAGGTACTGCGGCGAATTTGGATCGGAAACAAATCGCGCCGGCGGAAAACCGGCATACGGATCACCCGTGCCCGGCCGTATGATGGTGGGCACGCCGTTGATGATGTCCAGATTCGTTATGTTGTTCCGGTTGTCATACCAGTAAGGCGATATCTCATAGCGCAGCCCCAGATTCAGCGTGAAATTGTGTGCAACTTTGAAATCGTCCTGCACATAATACGCTTGCGTCCAACGGAACAAATGATCGTGCGCGTCACCCGTAGCAACCTCCGAATCGTTGCTGATGCCCAGCAGGAATGAAGCCAGTGAGAGCCCACCGCTCCCATCCAAAGCCGCCGTCGCGGCGGTCGGAGAAACAAACGAACCTCGCGCCAGGTTATGCGACAGGATGTTCAAATACTCGTGTCGGAAATCCACGCCGACCTTAATTACGTGCCGTCCCTTGATCAGCGAAAAGTCGTCGCCGTATTCATACGTGTTCTGAATCTTCTGCAACGGAACACCAAAAGCGTTCTGCCCCAGCGAGAGGAAATTGTCGCCGGCGCCGCTGAATTGGGGTAGCCCGTAGTCAATTGAAGCTCCCGACACGCCCGGAATTCCCAGCACGCTGCCCGCAACATTCTGCGAGCTTCCACTTAACGCTCCCAGGCTGCTTGCATTGGCCCGCACGTAGTTGGCTTTCAACTCGTTCACCATGTGCGCGCCGATTGTCCAGGAATGATGTAAACCCACCGTATCCGTCTTGACGTCGTTCGTAACATCGGTCGCAGGCAGTAAGCCGTTCTGGTTCACATCTTCCCGTGACCATGAGTAACGGCCCCACAGAACCATGTTCTGCTTCATCAAATAATCCACGCGTCCCGCTACCTGATCCCAATTCGTGGGGATGCCCACCACGCCGGAGTAATTGTCCCGCAGCCCTGGACGATTGGGCGCCGGAACAAAGTCGCTTCCCAGAAATTTCGCTATCGACGGATTCCAGCATTGTTGCGGAATGGTCATGTTCGGCCACGGAACATCGGTATTGGGATTCGAATTGTAGCAACCGGCCGGCAGCGTATTGCCCGCGCGAAATGTCGACGAACCATCCGGATTCGTGATATGCGGCATGTAAATCGGAATCCCGTAGTCGGAGAAGTTGCCGGTTTTCGCATTCACCGTCGGCACCGTGGCCGTCTGCGCGCCATTGGTGCGGTCGCGTAACCCCTCATAAGTTCCGAAGTAAAACAGCTTGTCTTTGACAATCTTGCCGCCCGCCGTGCCGCCGAACTGATTGCGCCGGAACGGAGGCTTCGGAGCGCCGGGGTAGCTGTTGATGTCGTTGAAATAATCTTTGGCATCCAGCGCGTCATTGCGCAGGAAATCATACGCTGTGCCGTGAAACTGATTCGTCCCGCCTTTGGTCACGGCATTGATCTGCGCCGCCCCTCGCCCGTACTCCGCGGTGTACGAATTCGTCTGCACCTTGAATTCCTGAATCTCGTCAATCGAAGGAATGGCCGCAATCGTGTTCGAATCCGGCGATGTGTCTACCCCGCCGTCCAGAAGATAGTTAACGTCCTGAGAGCGGGAGCCGCCCAGCGAATATTGATTGTCCGATCGCCTGCCGATACTGCGCGCGTCCTGAAACCCCGTGTTGCCGTCCTTGGTGAACGTTACTCCCGGCCCAAGCGTCGCCAAATCCAAAAAATCCCGCCCGTTCAAAGGAAGTTCCACAATGCGCTTGTTGTCGATCACCTGGCCCACGGTGCTCGATTCGGTTTCCAGGATCGGCGCCGAAGCCGTGGCCTCCACGGTTTCCGTCACCTGCCCAACTTCCAGCGTCACGTCCACGCGCGCCGTCTGATCTACTTCCAAAGTGAACGCCGGAACCGTCGAGACACGGAAGCTGGGATGCTTGACACTCACCTTGTAGCGCCCTGGCTCGAGCGCTGTCACCGTGTAATCCCCGGAGCTGTTCGTAGTGGTTACGTGCGGCGTGTTCCTCTCCACATTCGTAATCGTCACCTCAGCGTCCGGAACCACCGCGCCCGATTTATCGTAGATGATCCCTGTAACACTACCAGTCCCGATTTGCGCGAACATGCTTCCCGCAAAAAAAGTCACCACCCCTATAGCACGTACGACTCCAATAATTTTGTTTGTCTTAGGCATGCTTGGCACCCCGCCCGATCGAAATCAGATTGAGTGTAGTATGCCGAACGAAGCAACTCGCAGTCAAGAGAAAACTTTCGAAACCTTTCGAAACCCTTCCAATAGCTAGATCGCCATCCCTGCCAGAACCCCGCGCATGTACGCGAAACTCTTAGCCATCCCCGCCATCGGATTGTTCTCGTCGATCTCGTACTCCAGCATCACGCCGCCCCGGTAATTCAGCTTCTTCAATTCCCGGAAAATCGCCGCGATCGGCATGTGCCCTTCCCCCACCGGAACCTGCGCAGCGGCATCCAAAAGATCGCTTTCATCTTTGATGTGAATGTCGAACAGCCGCGCACCTGCCATGTGGATCTGCTCCACCACATCCGCTCCTGTCTCGGCCGTGTGCCCAACGTCGATGCACAACCCGCAGCGCGGATCCATGCCGTCAATAGCTTTTAGCGCGTCTTGCGGCTTGGGAAAATTCTTGTCGCTCTTGCCGTGATTATGCAGCGCCATCCGAATATCGTATTCCTTCACCATTTTTTCAACTTTAGGCAGATTCTTCGCCGTCGGCATGCAAGTGATCATCGGGAATCCGGCCATCTTCGCGTATTCAAACTTCTGGCGAATTTCGGCCTCATCGTCCTTGGGAAACGAGATCACTCCGCCGCTCAGCACAATCAGTCCCGCCTCCTCGAACTCTTTCCTTCCGCGCGCAATCTCTTCCGGCGTACCGTTGCTCGGAAGGTGGAACTCCTTGATGGAGATGTAACGCGTGTTCAACTGCTTGACCATCTCGATCGCTTGCGTCCTCGGAAACTTCCGCAGCGAGTAGCTGGCCACGCCCAGCTTGAACCCGGCGGAATCGTCCGCCGCCGCGGATAAAATCTTCGTGTTCGCAAGCAATCCCGCTCCCGCAAGCGCACCTGCGAATGTCCGTCTGTTGATGTTCTGCATGCTGCGATTATTCCACAGCTTGTGGGGCAGGCTGGCAGACTAATGCCAATTAGTTTTCCCAATTGTAGGATCGGGACCATGCTGGCGCAGGGCCATGCCCTGCCAGGTAGGTTATGAGCCGGTCGTTGCAAACGGTGGACGAACCAATGCTTTACTACGTGCCGGAAAGTCACTTCCTCGAATTCTCGGCAGGGCATGGCCCTGCCCCACCAGGCCCCGAATCTCGGCTCGGGCAAAGCTAACTGACATTGGGCTGGCAGCCTTCGGCGGGTTGATAACCCGCCAGCGCCCAGTCAACAACCCGCCCCACTTGAAACCGACCCCCTACCGGCTCGCATGAAACTAACAAATTTCCTGCCGTAGAAATCCAGGTTTTCGATCCCGCCACCTCCGCGCAAAGGCGAACACATCTCGTACGCCACCGGCCCCTCAAAACCACCCGCCTCCATCTGCGCGAGAAAACACCGGTAATCGATGAACCCTTCGTCCATCGGAACCGCCTGCACCGTAGGCAGCAGCTTCTCGTAATTCACCAGCGTAGGATGATATCGAAAACGGGGCCGTAAAGCATAGTTCGCGGTCGTTGTATACACCGTGATCTTCGCCATCCTTGCAGCGGCAGTCGCAAGATCCACCCCCTGCAGCGCCGGAGCCCAAGCATCGAACATAGCGCGGCAGTTAGGCGCATTCACCTCTTGGATCAGCTCATACAAGCTTTCGAAATCGCAAGCAATATCGTGGTGATTCTGAACTCCAATAGTCACGCCCAGCTCGGCCGTTCGCTCCGAACACTCGCGCAGCGATTCGACAATCAGCTTCCACTGCGCATCCAGCGTCGTCGAAGATTGTTCATATCCGGTGAAAATCCTCACCAACCCGCATCCCAGATCCCGCGCCATTTCCGCCAGCTCCACTACGTGCCGGATCTGATATTCGCGATTCGGAATATCGCGATGCTCCAGATCGCCTGTGAAATTCGTGTATCCGGCAATGCAGGCGACACGCAAACCCAGCTTCTCCACCTGCGATCGCAATCGCGCCCGCGCCGCCGCCGGCCAATCCAAAACGGACAAGTGTGGCCTCTTAGCCATCAACATGACACCATCGAAACCCAGCTCCGCGGCCTTATCCAAAAACTGTTCCAGGGAAAGAAAGTGCTGCCCCCAGGAACCGGAGTAGCTAACCGAATGCAACACCAAATTATGCTTCATGAATTTGTCAGGCAGTGGGGCAGGCGCTTTCGCCTGCCAACCTCAAACCCGCTCCGGCACCACGAACCCTTCTCGATAATCTCTTTTGAGCATCGCATTCGCCTCACCGTCCGATCCAAAATTCTCCGCCTCCGCATCGAACGATAAACTCCGCCCCAGCCGGTATGAAGTATTCGCCAGATGGCATAGCGTGGCTGACACGTGCCCTTCCAGAATGTCGCAGTTCAAATCGCTCCGCTTCCGGCTGCGCACCGCCTTCAGAAAATTCTCAACATGCGGCAGCGTGCTCCAAGCCTCCGTCTCGATATGCTTCACATACTGCGTCCGTTGCTTTTTCTCGCCCATGAACACCTGGAAGCCATTGCTGTCCACCGTGAGATAGCCTTCGCTCCCGAAAAATATCACGCCGATGTAATGCTGCTCATCCTCCAGCGTCATGTTCCCTTCCGGCCCCGTAATCAACCCGCGCACCTCAAACACTTGCTCGCAATCGCCGTATTGAAAAACCGCCAACTGCGTGTTCGGAGTTTCCTGATCGTCGTCGTAAACAAACTTCCCGCCCATCGAAGTCACCTTCGTAGCAGGCGTGCTCTTTCCCAATCCCCACCGCCCGATGTCCATCTCGTGCACTCCCTGGTTCGCAATATCTCCATCGCCCGTGTTCCAAAACCAGTGCCAGTTGTAATGAAAACGATTCGGATTGAACGCCCGCATCGCCGCCGGTCCCACCCACAAATCGTAATTCACGCCCGCCGGCACCGGCGAGTCCGGCTTCCGCCCGATCGATTTCCGCCTCTTGTAGCACAGCCCTTTCGCCATGTAAACCTTGCCGATCCCGCCCTCCCGCACCAACTGGATGGCCCGCTGATAATGCTCCAAGCTGCGCGCTTGCATTCCACACTGCACAATCCGGTCGTATTTCCGCGCCGCCTCCACCGCGCGGCGTCCTTCCCAAATATTGTGGCTTGCCGGCTTCTCCACGTACACATCTTTACCGGCCTGGCAGGCCCACACCGTCGCCAGAACATGCCAGTGATTCGGCGTCGCGATGGAAACCGCGTCGATGTTCTTGTTGTCAAACACGCGTCGCAGATCTCCGTAAACCTCAGGCGTCGGCGCATGCAGCTGCTCCAGCAATTTGCGCCCGCGCCCGATCTGTTCCTCATCGATATCGCAGATCGCAGCCACCCGGCTTCCGCTGGCTTTCGTGAAACTCTCCATGTGATCGCGCCCGCGCCCGCGCAATCCGATAACTGCGACATTGATTCGATCGTTCGCTCCCAGCACGCCCGCCCCCGCAGCCGCGGCTATCGATGTCTTTATGAAAGTACGCCGGTTAGGTTCTGACATTGCTTCCGTCTCCCACGCTCTACTGTACTCCGGCCGTGCGATCCTAAATCTGCATGCGTCTTCTCGGTCAGCAGGACATCGCCGTTGCAGCCGAACTTTCGGCCGATGCTGGATGGAATCAAACCCCCGACGACTGGCGGATGCTATTGCAACTCAATCCGGAAAACTGTTTCGGCATCGATGCCGATGGGCAGCTTGTATCAACCGCCACGCTGATCTGTTACGGAGTCCAGCTAGCCTGGATTGGCATGGTGTTAACGAACCGCAACTACCGCCGCCGCGGTTTTGCAAGGAGCTTACTCCTCCACGCGATCCAACGCGCAGACGAGCTCGGCGTCGAATCTTTGAAGCTGGACGCAACCGATCAAGGCCAACCCCTTTACGAAAGCCTGGGATTCCGCGCAGAGCAACCAGTAGAACGCTGGTGGCGCCCCGGGGGTCCAAGTGGGGCAGGGCCAAGCCCTGCCAATCTCCCAAATCACGACATCCAAGCCTACGCAACAGACCGTTCACAACTCCTACTCGCCCTGACCCAACGCAGCAAAGTTCAAGCCGGCCCAGACGGATTCTGCCTTTCCCGGCCCGGCCGCCGCGCCAACTACATCGGCCCATGCATCTCCCGCAGCCCAGACTTCGCCCGCCACTCCATCCATGTTTGCGCGTCGGAAGAATCCTACTGGGATCTTCTCCCGCAAAACCAGTCCGCCCTCGCCCTCGCCACGGAACTGGGTTTCCAACCACAACGAAAATTAATCAGAATGGTGCGAGGCCGCGATTTGCGAGGCCGCGAAGATTGGATCTACGCCATCGCCGGCTTCGAACTTGGTTAATCTCAGAATATGTCCACCATGTGGCGCAGACACTCCTGTCTGCAGCGCCGAGACTCGTCTCGGCGAGAACATCCAAATGATCCATAACGAATCACAACTCGAAGAACGCCTGTCACGACCCACCGAGCAGGACATCGCCGCCATGGCCGCCCTCGATGGCGATCTTCTAATCCTGGGCGCGGGCGGCAAAATGGGCCCCAGCCTAGCCAAGCTAGCCCGCCGCGCCACCGAACCGAACCGCGACCGTAAGGGAGTCGCCACCGAACCGAACCGCGACCGTAAGGGAGTCGGTGCTGAACCGAACCGCGACCGTAAGGGAGTCGGTGCTGAACCGAACCGCGACACGAAGGGAGTCGGTGCTGAACCGAACCGCGACCGTAAGGGAGTCGGTGCTCTAAAAAAGCGCATCATAGCCGTAGCCCGCTTCTCCGACCCCAACACAGCAGCCGACCTCAACGCATCCGGCATTGAAACCATCCCGTGCGACCTCCTGGACCCCGGTGCCCTAGCCCAACTTCCCGACGCCCCTAACGTAATCTTCATGGCCGCGCGCAAGTTCGGCACCAGCGGAGCGGCCCATTTAACTTGGGCCATGAACACATATCTTCCCGGCCTAGTCGCGGAAAGATACCGCAACTCCCGAATTGTCGCGTTCTCCTCCGGCAATGTGTACGGTTTGGAACCAGTATCCAGCGCCGGATGCACCGAATCCTCGCCCGTAGCCCCGGCTGGTGAGTACGCCCAATCGGTCCTCGGCCGCGAGCGTATGTTCGAATACGGCTCCAGCCGTTGGCAAACCAAAGTCGCGCTCCTGCGTCTCAACTACGCCGTGGATCTTCGATATGGCGTATTGGTTGACGTTGCCGTGGCCGTTTTTGAAGAGCGGCCCGTCGACCTCCGGATGGGGATGGTCAACGTCATCTGGCAAGGCGATGCGAACTCCATGTGCCTGCGATCATTCCCGTATTGCCAAACACCTCCGCGAGTCTTGAACATCACCGGCCCCGAAAAACTCTCGGTGCGTGAAATCGCGCGCGAGTTCGGTGAGCGATTCGGCAAAACCCCGATATTTTCCGGCCAGGAAAATCCTACGGCTCTGCTTAGCAATGCATTGGAGTCGCACAACATCTTTGGTCCGCCGCAAGTAACAGCCGGCCAACTGATGGATTGGGTTGCAAATTGGATCATCAGCGGCGGCCGTTTACTAAATAAGCCAACCCATTTCGAAGCCCGTGACGGTAAATACTAATGAACATTCGCCAGCACCTCCTCCAAGGCCACGTAATTCCGGCTCATCCATTAGCTTTGAATGCGGCCCGTAAGCTGGACGAGCGCCGCCAGCGCGCCCTCACGCGATATTATCTGGCTTCCGGTGCCGGCGGAATCGCCGTCGGCGTCCACACCACCCAGTTCGCCATCCGTGAGCCGCAATTCGGATTATTTCGCCCTGTCCTCGAATTGGCCATCGAAGAAATGCGCCGGCGCCCCGTAGCCAAAATCGCAGGAGTCTGCGGCGAAACCCCGCAAGCTATCCAGGAAGCCGAACTCGCCGCATCGCTCGGCTACGACGCAGCTCTACTCAGCCTCGGTGCATTGCGCCACGCATCCGTCCCCCAATTAATCCAGCACGTGCGGACTATCGCGAAAACCATTCCGATCATCGGTTTCTACCTGCAACCCAGCGTAGGTGGCCGCGTCCTGCCTTACGGCTTCTGGCGCGAATTCGCGGAGATTGACGAAGTGGTTGCCATAAAAATCGCCCCATTCAACCGCTATCAGACGCTGGATGTTGTCCGCGCAGTAGTGGAATCCGGCCGCGCCCATGAAATCGCCCTCTATACCGGCAACGACGACAACATTATTATAGATCTGCTCACCGGGTTCGATTTCGGCGGCCGCAAAGCTCACTTCTCGGGCGGATTGCTGGGCCACTGGGCAGTCTGGACTCAAACCGCGGTATCCCATCTCTCCACCACCCGCGCGGCTAACGACCTACCCTCCCTGTTGACCCTCGCGCAACAAGTAACCGACTCAAACGCCGCACTTTTCGATCCCGCCAACCAATTCCGCGGCTGCATCGCGGGCCTGCACGAAATTCTCCGCCGTCAAGGCTTGTTTGAAGGCACCTGGTGCCTGGATCCCAATGAGGGCCTTTCCCCAGGCCAGAGCGAAGAAATCGACCGAGTCTGCAGCGCCTACCCCCACCTAACCGACAACGATTTCGTCCAGCAACATCTCGACACCTGGCTCCGCTAAAAGCATTTTCCGAGCCGCGACCGTGAGGGAGTCGGTGCTTTTGCGTCTTTTTCCGGTTTACAGCTCCTTCATCTCACCCAACATAGTCGGAATCAACTCCGAAACCGTCGGATGAATATGCACCGCCCTCTGAATCACCCGATACGACGCCTTTGCATACATAATGTCCAAAATGCAATGAACAGCTTCATCTCCACCGGTTCCCAAAATAGCTGCGCCTAATATTTCACCCGTCCCCGCATCCACCACAATTTTCATGAACCCCTGCGATTCACCCTTCTCCACCGCTCGCCCCACCCTGGTCATCGCACGTTTGCCGATCAGCGCGTGCCGGCCACTCTTCTTCACTTCTGCCTCCGTCATGCCGGCGCGTCCCAGCGGAGGATCAATGTACAGCCCATAAGTAAGGATACGATCGCTTACCCTGCGTGGGTCATTGTCCAGCAGATTCGCCGCGACAATCTCGAAATCGTTATACGAAGTGTGCGTGAAGGCCCCTTTGCCATTACAATCGCCCACCGCCCAGATCCCCGGAACGCTGCTCCGAAGTTGATCGTCCACCTGGATGTAGCCGCGCTCATCAACCGCCACGCCCGCCTTTTCCAGCCCCAAATCGTCCGTGTTCGGCCTCCGGCCCACCGCCAGTAGAACATGCGTTCCACCAATCTCCGGAGAGCCCTCCGCACATTCCGCCTGAGCGACAATCTCCTCGCCGCTCCCCGAAAATCCGATGCATTTCGCATTCACTCGAATGTGAATGCCCTCGCGTTCCAGAATTTCACGGATCGCCGCCGACACATCTTCGTCTTCCCGATGCACCAGCCGCGATCCCATCTCAATAATGGTGACTTCGCTCCCAAAACGCCGGAACATCTGCCCAAACTCCAGCCCCACGTAGCTCCCACCGACAATGATCAAATGCTTGGGAAGAAAGTCGACGTCCATCATCGAACTATTAGTGAGATAGGGGAGCTTGTCCAACCCCGGCATGTCGGGCACCACCGCGCGGGCGCCAACGTTGATAAATATCTTCTCCGCCGTGAGCCGCTCCCCGCCTACACTCACCTCTCGAGCCGACTCGAACCGCGCGTGCCCCTGATACACCGTGCAATTCTTCAACTTCCGCAGCGATGTCTCAACACCCACTCTGGACTGCCCGGATATCTCATCCTTCCGCGCCTTCACGCGCTTCATATCCACGCTTACGCCGGCCACCTGCACTCCAAACTCAGACGCACGTCCAACCATATACGCCGCGTACGCGCTAGCGACCATGGTTTTCGTGGGAATACAGCCCGTGTTGACGCAAGTGCCGCCAAACAACTTGCGCTCGATGATCGCCACTTTCATCCCCGCGCCAGCCAGCCTCCGCGCCAACCCCGGCCCCGCTTGCCCAGTTCCAATGATAATTGCGTCGTACGAAATACCCATAAGAACCCATGCTATCCCAGCACCGAGTGGGGCAGGCGCTTTCGCCTGCCAATCGCCGCTATCTCTCGAACCACGACCATTCCAAAACGCGCTTCTGCCCGTTCGGCAGCCCCCCGCCCGCGCGATTGATATAGAAATTCCGCATCGACATGGCCGATTGAAACGGAGCGGCCCTCGGCTGAGCGCTTCAGCAATCCTGCGATGTGCTTCGGATTCGTCCTTGTGAATACACCGGATTCCATATCCGTAGCGTTACTTGTTTCGGTGACTTTTTCGGCCAGCGCCGTTTCGGCGAAGTCTTGCGAATCCTACGCGTTCCTGCCAAGTAACATCTCTGTAATATAAGTACACATGGATCCCACTCAGTGGCTGCCACCGGAGGCCGCCAAAATCCTGCTCGTTCTCTCGCTGTCATTTTTGATTGGTCTCGAGCGCGAGGAGCACAAAGCTACGGGAGAACAATACGCATTCGGCGGAGTGCGCACGTTCCCGTTGATCGGCCTGATTGGCTATTCTCTGGCTCTCCTCGCCGGCGGACAATTGCTCCCGGTAACCTTGGGTTTCGCCGTGGTGGCCGCGTTTCTCGTGGTCTCTTACCGCTATAAGCTCTCCACCGCAACACCCGCCGGCGTTACTTCCGAGATGTCCGGATTGGCAACCTACATAATCGGCGCCCTCGTCTACAACGAACAATATTGGATCGCCACCACGCTCAGCGTCGCCAGCATCCTCCTGCTCGATCTAAAGGTAGCCCTGGAAAACCTCACCAAGCGCATTGCTCCGGACGAAATCCTCACCTTTGCAAAATTCCTGCTTCTCACCGCCGTGATTCTGCCCGTGCTCCCCAGCCACGATCTCGGACCATTCCAGATCAACCCCTTCAAGACCTGGCTGGTAGTCGTCGCCGTGAGCGCCATCTCATATGGAAGTTATGTCATCGGGCGACTGACCAAGGGCCAAGGCGGCATTATTGTAGCGGCCATTCTCGGCGGCGCTTACTCCTCCACCGTCACAACTATCGTATTAGCCAGAAGAGCAACCCGAGAAAATCGTCCCCATCTGTTTGCAGGTGCAACATTGATCGCCTCCGGCACGATGTATCTTCGCCTGACCCTGCTGCTCACCATTTTCAATCACAATTTGCTCATACTTTTGTGGCCGTCGTTTACCGCGCTCGCCGCTCTAGCTGTCGCCGCCGGTTGGCTATGGACGCGCTTGCCCGATTCCGCCACCAGTCCCATCCGTCCTGAATACCAGGCCAAGAACCCGCTCGAATTTCGTGCAGCGTTCCTATTCGGAATCCTGTTCCTCGGCATGGTCATCATCACCCACTACGCCGTTGTCTATCTCGGAAAGGCCGGGCTCTACAGCCTCGCCGCCGTGATGGGCGTCGTCGACGTAGATCCGTTCATTCTCGGCATGACCCAATCCACGGTGGCCGTGGCAGCCGCCGCCATCCTAATAGCAGCCGCCAGTAACAACTTGGTCAAGGGCATCTACGCCTATGCATTCTCCGATCGCAAAACCGGCCTTCAAAGCCTGGCTCTTCTCGCCGCATTAGCAGCGTTGGGTCTAGGCCCCCTCCTCTGGCTAGCGCATTAAGCTCACGGTGGGGCACGCGCCTTCGCCTGCCAACTCGCTAAAACGGCAAATATCCGATCAGCATCAGTACAATCAGGATCAATAAAATCGTGCCCAACGCGCCGCTGGGATAGTATCCCCATCCTCTGCTGTAAGGCCACGCTGGAACCGCGCCCAGCAGCAGAATTATCAATAAAATCAGAATTAGCATCGTTCGCTCCTTTCCGCTGGCTCTTCAAACGCACCTTGGGAGCTGCCAGTAGTAAGACCCGGCCCTAAAACCGAAAAGAAACGGCGGAGCCAATGGCGCGATGTTCGGCTCCGCCTCGTAGCCATCAAAACTTAGCTAAACACGTCTTCCAACGTGCATCACCAAGCTCACCAGAAACAGCACCACAAACAAAAAGAACAGAATCTTGGCGATTCCCGCGAATGCGATAGCCACGCCACCGAATCCCATGATGGCTGCCACCAGTGCGATCAAAAAGAACACCAACGCATAATAAAGCATTTGCGCATTCTCCTTCCTCTCGCACAGTATGCATATACACAGCCATCCGCCGAGTCGATTGCTATCAGCTAGATGCGCCAGTCAACTTCCAGCTCTAACGCGTATTCCCGGCACCGCTCTGGAAAATCTACCGGCTTTTTCTAGCCTCAAGCGTTACCGAACCGCAAGCGTTACCGAACCGCAAGCGTTACCGAACCGCGACCGTGAGGGAGTCGGTGCCTTTGCGCCGAAACCAATCACTCGCCGCACCCCATCTATAATAAAAGTTCCCCCTCATGGCGTCCCAAGCCTCCACAATCCCGCTCATCGAACGCGACCGCGTAGTGCGCGCCAGCTTCCTCGGCTTGATTCTCTTTTCCCTCGGCCATTTCTTCATCGATCTCTACTCCGCCGCGCTCGGCACCTTCCAACCCTTGCTCGGTCCCAAACTCGGCCTTAGCCTCACCCGCGCCGGAGTCCTCGGAGGCCTGCTGGTCTTCTCAGCGTCCGTGATGCAGCCAGTTTACGGCTACCTCTCGGACCGGTTCCACACTCGCCTTTTCTCCGCGCTAGCCCCCGCCGTAGCCGGAATTTTCATCTCTGCCATTGGACTCGCCCCCACCTTCGGATGGCTAATCGCACTGGTTCTCCTCGGAGGCTGCGGCGTCGCCTCCTTTCATCCCCAAGCCTCCGCCCGCGCCGCCCACGGATTAGCCGGAAATCGCGGCCACTGGATGGCCATCTTCATCAGCGCCGGAACGCTCGGCCTCGCCGCGGGCCCTCTGTATTTCTCAGCCCTCGTAACCTGGCTGGGATTGCAACGCACCTATTGGGCCGCGCTCCCCGGCATCGCAATCACCATCCTGTTGCTAGCTCTTCTTCCGGAACACACACGCCCAGCCCCGCACCTGCGCAAGCACTTCGACTGGCAGCCGCTGCGCGCAGTTTGGAAACCCCTCACCGTCCTCTATTTCCTGGTCTTCATCCGATCCACCATCCAAGTTGTCTTCGGCCAGTTTCTCCCGCTTTATCTGAATCGTGAGCGTGGATTCGCGTTCACCAACGCCGCGTACTCCCTCACGCTCTACCTCGCCGCCGGCGCCATTGGCGGATTCTTAGGCGGCCGCATGGCCGACCGCTTCGGTGGACGCCGCATCATCCTTATATCCATGGCCGGCTGCCTTCCCTTCTCCGCCCTGTTTTTCCTGACCACCGGCCCAGCCTCGATGATCGGCCTCGCGCTCACCGGCCTCATCCTGCTCTTCACCATCCCCGTCAACGTAGTCATGGCTCAGGAACTGGTCCCCGCTCAGGCCGGAACCGTATCAGCTTTAATGATGGGATTCGCCTGGGGCATGGCCGGCCTCATCTTCATTCCACTCACCGGCTGGGCGGGCGATCACTTCACCTTGCATCACTCACTCGCCGCCCTCAGTCTATTTCCAGTAATCGGATTCTTCCTCGCCCTGAAATTACCCAAATGAAGCCGGCCGTTTGTTTACTCAGCGGCGGCCTCGACTCAGCAACCTGCCTCGCGCTGGCCCGCCGCGACGGATTCGCCTGCTACGCCCTAACCTTTGATTACGGCCAGCGCCATCGCGCCGAACTCCAAGCCGCCGCCAAAGTAGCCGCCAGTCAACGCGTGGAGAAACATCTCGTCGTCCCCATCAACCTGCGCTTATTCGGCGGCTCCGCGCTCACCGGCAATCTGGACGTCCCCAAAACCGGCGTCACCCCAGGCATCCCCATCACCTACGTCCCAGCGCGCAACACGGTATTCCTATCGTTAGCGCTAGCCTGGGCTGAAGTGCTATCCAGTTCCGACATCTTCATCGGCGTGAATGCTGTGGATTATTCGGGCTACCCCGATTGCCGTCCCGAATTTATTCGCGCCTTTGAACACATGGCCCAGCTCGCCACCAAAGCCGGCGTGGAAGGCCGCGCCCACGTCACCATTCACGCGCCTCTCTCGCAGCTCTCCAAATCCGAAATCATCCGCCTGGGTGAAACGCTCGGAGTGGATTTCCGTCTAACGCACAGTTGTTATGACCCGGACGAAAACGGCCGCCCCTGCGGCCTATGCGACTCCTGCCGCATCCGCTTGAAAGGGTTCCACGAAGCGGCCCTCCCAGATCCCCTCGATTATATTCATGAAAATCGCTGAAATATTTTATTCCATTCAAGGCGAAGGTATCCTTGCGGGAGTTCCGTCTGTATTCGTGCGCACCAGCGGCTGCAATTTACGCTGCACCTGGTGCGACACTCCCTATACCTCATGGCAACCCGAAGGCGAAGAACGCGACATCCAATCCATCATCGAACAAGTCGAAAGTTACGGCGCGACCCACGTAGTAGTAACCGGCGGCGAACCCATGATCGCCCCGCAAATCGGCGAACTAACCCACCGCCTCCAGCAGCACATAACCATCGAAACCGCGGGCACGGTAGACGCACATGTCCGTTGCGATTTAATGAGCATCAGCCCCAAACTAGCGAACTCAACACCCCACCAGCGCGAAAACGGCCGCTGGGCCGCCCAGCACGACCGTCTGCGTTATCAACCGGAAATCCTGAAGCGCCTGACCCAGCTCTACCCCCACCAACTAAAATTCGTAATCGCGGATCCTGCGGACCTAACCGAAGTCCACGCCATAGTAGAAGCCACGGGAACATCCAAAACCCGCGTCCTCCTGATGCCGGAAGGCACGGACGCGACAACGCTAACACACCGTTCCCGCTGGCTAGCCGAAATCTGCAAACGCGAAGGCTACCGCTTAAGCCCCCGCCTCCACATCGATTTGTGGGGCAACAACCGCGGCGTCTGAAGCTGATTGCCTCAACCTCCACAAACATTTGACCGATGAAAGTGGCACAGGCGCTTTCGCCTGCGAAACAAAACCGGGGACAGCCATGGGCAAGCGTCCGATACGTCGCCGGTTGTTACGGCAAAAACCGGGGACATCATGGGCAAGCGTCCGATACGTCGCCGGTCAATAAATACCCCAATGGTTGTTACGGCAAAAACCGGGGACATCATGGGCAAACGTCGGATACGTCGCCGGTCAATAAATACCCCAATGGTGTCCCCAGTTTTTCCTCCTCGGTCACTTCAAACCGATCAGGCATGACCTCTCCCATTTAGTCGGAAATCCCAGCGGTTGCCTCTC